>CACHMJ010000001.1 GCA_902580895.1 uncultured Pelagibacteraceae bacterium
TTCTTCTGAACCTTCTTTTTTTCTATCTTTTTTTGGAATTGCTTTTTGTGGGTTATTTCCATTAACAGGCATAGGCATCAATTCATTCTCACCTAAAATTCTAGCTACTCTTGTTGTAGGTTGTGCACCTTGACCCAACCAATACTTTATTCTCTCAGCCTCTAATCCAATTCTTTCTTTTTTTTCTTTTGGTAACAATGGATTAAAAAAACCTACTTTCTCTATAAATCTACCATCTCTAGCAAATCGACTGTCGGCTACAACAACCTTATAAACAGGCCTCTTTTTTGTGCCACCTCTAGATAATCTTAATTTTAACATTTACTCTCCTTTTTATTTTAATTGATTAAATAATTCTGGAGGTATTCCTTTATCAGACATACCTTTCAGATTTCCTTTTGACATCTTCTTCATCATTTCAGACATCATTTTAAATTGTTTCAACAATTTATTGATAGTGGCTGGATCAGTTCCTGAGCCATTAGCAATTCTTTTTTTTCTAGAACCATCAATTATTTTTGGGTTCTCTCTTTCTTTTTTAGTCATTGATAAAATTATAGCCTCATTTTTTGTAATAACACTCTCATCAATACCCGCAGCATCCATTTGAGATTTAACCTTTGAAACTCCTGGCATAAAAGACATGATGCCTTCAATCCCTCCCATTTTTTTCATTTGTCTCAGTTGAGTTAAATAATCTTGCATTGAGAATTGTCCTTTTTTTAAATTTTCTTCTGTTTTTTTTATATTTTCTTCCCCAAGATCTTGGGCTGCTTTTTCAACAAGAGAAACAATATCTCCCATCCCAAGAATTCTATTTGCAATTCTATCTGGGTGAAAAACTTCAAGATTTTCGATCTTTTCCCCAATACCTAAAAATTTAATTGGAACCTGTGAAACAAATTTCATACTTACAGCAGCCCCGCCTCTCGCATCACCATCTGCCCTTGTTAAAATAATTCCGGATAAATTTACTGTATTATTAAATTCTTTTGCTACTGATGCAGCTACTTGTCCAGTGAGAGAGTCAGCAACTAAAAACGTCTCCGCAGGTTTAATGACATTTTCAATTTGTTTAATTTCACTCATCATCTGCAAATCTATTTGTGTTCTACCAGCAGTATCAAACAAGATAATATCTGCGCCATTCAAATTTGCTGCACTAATTGCTCTTTGACAAATATCACTAGGTTGTTGACCTTCAATTATTGGAAGAGTTAAAATATTATTTTGTTCACCTAAAGATTTTAACTGCTCTTGAGCGGCTGGTCTGTAAATATCTAAACTGACCATCATTACTTTCTTTTTTTTTGTATTCTCTAGATATCTCGCAAGTTTAGCAGTTGTTGTTGTTTTACCAGAACCTTGTAACCCGACGAGCATCATTGGCACTGGTGGAACTGCATTTAAATTTACATCATTATTTTTTTCACCTAAAAGATTAACTAATTCATCATAAACAATTTTTACCACCATATCGCCAGGTGATGTTGATCTTATAATTTCTTGACCTAATGCTTTTGGTTTAACCTTTTCAATAAAATCTTTAGCAACTTCAAGAGACACATCAGCTTCTAATAAAGCTTGTCTTATTCCTCTCAATCCTTCATCAACCTGATTTTCATCAAGTGATGGGGTTTTTTTTAGTGAGGAAAAAACTTCCTCAAATTTATTTGTTAAATTTTCAAACATATTTATTACACACAGCAGTAATCGCACTAGTGGGCGAACCCTCGCTGACTAGTGTCGATCTCTTTGTTTCCAAAGACACCGCAAATTTAATGTTTTTGCGGAAACTGCCACAAACTATAATAGAGGTTCAAAAAGTCAATAAATAAGTTAAATAACTATATATGGACATCAAAGCTTTTAAAATGGACGGATTGGGTAATGATTTTGTGATAATCGATAATAGAGAAAAAATTACCAATTTGACGAAAGATCAGATAGTAAAAATTTGTGACAGAAATTTTATTGGCTGTGATCAACTAATATTTATTGAGCCAGATAGTTCTGCAGATGCAAATTTAAAATTTTTTAATTCAGATGGAGGAGAGTCTGGAGCATGTGGAAATGGAACTAGATGTGTTGCAAATTTGATTTCAAATGAAAAAAATAACAAGTCAATAATTTTAAATACGCTATCTGGAAAATTAAAATCTGAAATTTTAGAGAAAAAAATTGTTACAACAGAAATTGGTAAAGCAAAGTTAAAATGGGATGAAATACCTTTATCAAAAGAAATGGATACAAAAAACTTAAATATCACAATTATTGATACAAATAATAATGAGCACTCAGGTGGCACTGCAATTAATGTGGGTAACCCACATATTGTTTTTTTTGTTAAAAAGATTGAGGATTTCAATATAGAGAAAATTGGCCCTGAGATAGAAAATCACGAAATCTTCCCAGAAAAATGTAACGTAACGATTGCGCAAATTTTTAATAAAAATTTAATCAAAGTAAAAGTTTGGGAAAGAGGAGCTGGTCTTACTAAAGCTTGCGGAACTGCAGCGTGTGCTACAGCATATGCAGGTAAATTAAATAATCTTACAGAAAAGAAAACTGATATAGAGTTTGCAACTGGAAAATTATCAATTTCTATAGATGAAAATGATTCAATTCACATGAAAGGGCCTGTTTCAAATATTAAAGAAATAAATATAAAATTGTAATGGGAATCTTTGATAAATTTAAAATCGGATTTAAGAAAAGTGCATCAGCGTTTACATCAGGACTTAAAGAAATAATTGTCAAAAAAGAAATTAATGACGAAAATTTAAATAAAATTGAAGAATTTTTAATTCAATCAGATGTGGGGGTTGAAGCTGCCTCTGAAATAAAAGAAATAATTTCTAGAAAAAAAATTGATCCAAATAAAGAACTATCTAAAGAGATAAACTCTATTTTAAAAGAATACATAATTTCTTTGATGAAACCTTTAGAAAATAAATCCTTTTTCGAGAAAAAAGAAAAGCTTAATGCAACATTAATTTCTGGGGTAAACGGCGTTGGGAAAACAACAACTATCGGTAAAATAGGAAAGATATTAAAGAACAACGGCAGTAAAGTCATATTTGCAGCTTCAGATACATTTCGTGCCGCCGCAATTGAACAACTAGAAAATTGGGCAAGTAAAGTAGATGTTCAAATAGTAAAATCATCTCAAGGAGCTGATCCCGCATCAGTTGCTTTTAAAGCAGTAGATGAAGCTATCAAAAATAATTTTGATCAAGTTTTAATAGATACTGCGGGAAGACTCCAAAATAAAAAAAATTTAATGGAAGAATATAAAAAGATAGCGAATGTCACAAAAAAAATAGATCCCAACGCGCCTCATAATGTTATCTTAATTTTAGATGCAACCTCAGGGCAAAATGTATTAAATCAAGTCGAAGAATTTAACAAAATCATCCCAATAACTGGTATCGTGATGACAAAATTAGATGGCACAGCCAAGGGAGGAATTTTGTTAGCACTAGCAAAAAAATATAAAATTCCAATTATTGCCCTAGGTTTGGGTGAAAAAGAAGACGACTTACAGTTGTTCGAAGCAGAAAAATTTGCCGAGGCTTTTACTCAAATTAATTGATTAAATTGCTAGAAATCAAAGGCTTGTAGATATTACATTTATAATTATCATCAAATTTATAATGACCACAATCTTTAGAAAATGAGGAGATTATAAAGTCGAATTTACCCGTGGTTGGATAAAGCTCTAGTTTTTTACTGGCAATGTCATATTTAAAATTAGCATTTAAGCTTTTCACGGCGCTAATCAATACTAATGTTTTATCGTCTTTTAATAAATAATATGCAAAATCATCTGGAAACACTGGAAAATCATATTCTTGTAAAAGATATTTAGCTTGCGAAGGAAACCACTCATAAGAAATTAGAGGTGAAGAGGACTTTGTTAAATGATTATAAATATAAAGATCCTTTGGATAATCATTTATATAATTTTCATTTTCGCCTCTTGCTAAAATAGATTTTTCTCTACCTTTAAAATATAAACTAAATTCTTTGTTATGTGAATCCATGTGATCTATGTGAAATAAATCGTCTGGTTGAAAAAATTCATCTTGTGAATAAACGTTGGTAGTAAAAACAAAGAACGCAATAAACAAAACAGATAATCTTTTCATTATCTTTTAATAAAATCAAATTCTGAAGTATATTTGTTGATATTGTGGCTTAATTTAAACTTTTTAAAAATGAGTTAAGGGCATTAACAAGGTTTTCATCATACTCCATCATATGATTGTCATGTTTTGTAAAATAAGAATATTTCGGTTCATTAGCTTTTTCATACATTTTTTTTCCCATAAAAAATGGAACAATTTGATCAACCTCACCATGCATTATTAAAATTGGAACATTTATATTCTTAATTTTGCTTTTATTATCAAATTTATCTTTCAATAATAAACTTACAGGTACATACGGATAAAAGGTTTTGGCTGCATCAATCATAGAAGTAAATGGAGTTTCCAATACAACGCCAGCAAAATTCTTATTTTGTGACAAATGAGTTGCAACACCAGTTCCTAAAGACTCGCCATAAATAACAATATTTTCCTCCTTCACACCTTTTCTAACTAGCCAATTTATTCCACTTCTTCCATCTTTATAAAGGCCTTCCTCAGATGGTTTACCTTTATTGCCACTAAAGCCTCTCCAGGCGATTATTAAAAAATTAACATCCATTTTGTGGAAATGGTTTAATTTATGAATTCTATTTTCAAGGGAACCGGCATTTCCGTGAAAAAATAAAACTGTTTTATATTTTTCTAAGTCTTTTTCATGAAACCAGCCCAATAAATCAATGTTATCCTCCGTCTTAATTTTTACTTTTTCAATAGGGACTGATATTTGATCACCAGAATAATTATTTTCATTAGGATGATATAATAAATTTCTCTGATAAAAATATAAAAAAACTAAGATTAAAAAATAGACAAAAATAACTATTTGAAAAAATAACAACAAAATATTCCTAAACTTTTTTAACATTTTTTTTCTTTGCTAAGTATATGCCAAAAAAAACCAGGATTGTTCCGATGAAATGATAATTTTCAAATTTTTCATCAAATAAAAAATAACCATAAATTGCTCCATAGACTGTAAAAACGTAAAGAGTAAAGCCTGTTAAAGACGCACCTAATTTTTTTTGGGCAACAGTGTAAAGTGTAAAAGCAATTATTCCCGGCGAAATAGCAGCAAAGATTACCCAAAAATAAAATTCAGGCATAAAAACCGTCTGTTTATAAAATATTTCCTCACCTATATAGAACGGTAATAAACTTAAAGCTCCAAAAAATGATATTAAGGTAAATCTTTCAAAAATTTTTAGTTCTGAGTTCCAATAAAACAAATAAATTGAATATAATGCCCATCCAATAGCGGCAGCCAACATCCATAAATCACCGATAGTAAATTGTAAATTAATTAATAAATTTAAATCTCCTTTTATAATAATTGTAAAGACTCCTATCAAACATGCAATTAATCCAATTATTTTCGTTAAATTTATTTTTTCATGAAAAAAAAAGTATGAAATCAAAATTATGAACACAGGTGAAGATGTATAAATAATTCCCATATTTGTTACAGTTGTAGTTTCACCTGCCAAAAATGGAAAGGCCCCGCATACTCCACATCCCATTGAGCCTAAAAAAAATAATTTTTTATATTCTTTTTTAATAATCTTAAAATTTTTTTTTAATGTTATGTATGTGAAAGGTAATAATATTAAAAAAACTAGTGTCCATCTCCAAAAAGCTAATGATATTGGAGGTACAAACTCGACACCACCTCTAGCTACAACAAGATTACTAGCCATAAAAATTGGCTGAATAAATAATAAGGAAAATGAAAAAAAATTTTTTTTCGAATTATTCAATTTACGATAGATTAACTTTTATCAAAGAAGGCTTCGTAAATCATCATTATGATGGCAGCACCCATCAACAAATAAACCGGTATTACATCTAAAAAACCGATCATCATTGATCTAGTAAGAGTAGTCGCTAAACCAATTAAAAAGAAAACAGCAAATGACAAACCTATTATTGTTGTTATTTTATTCATACAATTAATCCTGACACTCCTTTTCAAGCCAATTAGCAACACCTAAAAATCTATGATCATCATATTTGTTGCCAATTAATTGAAGTCCTAATGGTAGATTATTTTCACCCTCAAGTAAAGGCAGTGATATGCAAGGGGTACCTAGATAAGACCAGACTTTGTTAAATTCTGCTGTTCCAGTACTCTTTAATCCTTTAGGTGCAACACCTGGACTAGATGGCGATAATACTCCATGATAGTCTTCAAATACTTCTTCATAAGACTCATAACTTCTTTTCATAAAATCAATTGCCTCGGCGTATTCTTTTGCGGTGTACTTATTTCCATTTGAAATAGCATCCTGCATATACTTTGAAAGTTTCTTTTTAAATTTTTGATAATAAATAGAAAAATTATTTGCTAAGTCTGTTTCATGAATAATTTGGTGATATTTGTGTATATCCTTAAAATATGAGGGAGTATCAAATATCTCAATATTTTTTTTAAAAGATTTAATAAAATATTCAAAAGACTCTCGTGATTTTTTATCAATTATTTTCCAATGATCAGTTTTATAAAAAATAAACTTAGGCTCAAAAATTGGACCTTTCTTAGTTTCAGTTAAAATATTTTCTGTAGAGTAATGAATCGTAGCTGGATCATATTTGTCTTTCTTTATTAATACTTTTGCTAGCATAGCTACGTCTTCAACTTTACGACCAAACATACCAATTTGATCTAAGCTGTATGAGGTTCTTAGAACCCCGTTTCTTGAAATTAGTCCATAGCTTGGTTTATAACCAACTACACCACAATAAGACGCTGGTCTTATTACAGATCCTCCTGTTTGAGAGCCAATAGAAGCTGGTGCCATAAAGGAAGCAACCGAAGCTGCTGATCCACTAGATGAACCACCTGGTGTTCTATCTTTGTCGTGAGGATTAGTTGTAGCTGGAGGTCCTAAGTAGGCAAGTTCTGAGGTTGCTGTTTTGCCCATAACAATTGCTCCTGATGCATGAAGCAAATCAATTATTTCAGCATTTTGAGAATATGATTTTCCTTTCCTGATTATAGTTCCACACTCAGTGGGCATATCAACAGTTCCAATAATATCTTTAACTGCTATCGGCACACCATGCAGTGGTCCTACTGGTTTTCCTGATCTTCTATGATCATCAGCCTCAGTTGCTTTTTCTAATAAAACTTTTTTATCAAAATGTGCCCAGGCTTTTACATCTTTTTCAAACTTATCTATTCGTTCAATATATTTTTCACAAACTTCGACTGATGTAAGTTGGGCATCTTTTATTTTTTTTGCTAGTTCCTCGAGACTTAAAGAAAATATATCTGTCATTTAAAATTAATTTGCAAATAATGTCTCTGGTAACCAAAGTGCTATTCCTGGGAATAAATACATTAGAACCATCGCTAAAATTACAATTCCTAAGAAAGGCATTATTCCCCCAAAAATTTGCATAAGTTCAACATTCTTTGATTGAACTCCTTTCAAATAATATGCTGACATTGCCATGGGGGGTGTCAAAAATGAGGTTTGTAAGTTTAAAGCGATTAGCATTGCAAAAAAATATGGGTTAACACCAAAAAATTCAACTAATGGTAAAAATATCGGCACAAATATAATTAATATCTCTGTCCATTCTAGCGGCCAGCCTAATAAAAATATAATTAATTGGGTAATAACTAAAAACTGCCAAGGTTGTAAATTTAAAGATTTAAAAAAATGCTCAAAAACTTCATGGCCACCTAAATATGAAAATACTGAGGCAAAAGTCCAAGATCCAATAAATAACCACATGATCATAGCTGTTGTTTTTGCTGTAAGAAAAACTGACTCTTTAAAATTTTTCCATTTAAGAGTTTTATAAAAATATGACAGCACTAATGAACCAAATGCACCAACAGCGGCTGCCTCTGCCGGAGTTGCTATACCTGCAAGTATTGTTCCTAAAACTAGGATTATTAGAGAAAATAACGGTAAGAAAGAAACCAAAACTTCTTTCATAATTACTGCAGTAGGAGGTATCTCTTCTGCTGCAGGTTTTGGAGCTATCGAAGGATTCATCCAAGCCCTGAATATTGCATAACCAATATAAAGTCCTGCTAACATTAATCCTGGGAAAATTGCAGCTGCAAATAATCGTAAAGGCGACAATTGAGCAATAACAGAATAGACGATCAACATAATACTAGGTGGAATTAAAATTCCTAAGCAACCACCTGAACAAATAATACCAGATGCAAATTTTTTATCATAACCAGCTTTAATCATTGCTGGCCAAGCAAGAAGACCCATTAACGTTACTACTGCTCCTATAATACCTGTTGCGGTTGAAAATAGTGCACAAGTAATTAATGCAGCAACTGCCATTGAAGCTGGAAGTTTGTGAGATGCTAATCTTATTGCAAAAAATAACTTTGCAACAATCCCAGCTCTTTCAACTAAATATCCCATAAATAAAAAGAGGGGGACTGCAGTCAACACATTGTTATCCATAACAGTATAAGTATTTTGAACAAAGAGTTGAAATATCCTGTTATCGAATAGATGCTCCATCTTCGTTGGATCAAAATAAGCGTAGTATCCAAAACCTAAACCCATTGCCATTAACGTGAACGCAATAGGAAAACCTAATAAGACGGCAAATAGAAATATTCCCATCATCATAATTGCTACTTCTGGATTTGTTAAACTAAATAACATCTTCTTTGTTTCCTTGTTGTGAAGTTCTCATTAATACTTTTTCAGTTTCTTCAGCATCACGCTCTGTTCCTCTTTCAGGCCAACTACCTGTTTGAATACAGATGATACATCTAAATACCTCACCAATTCCTTGAAGTGTTAAAAGTGTTCCAGATAATGGTATTAAAGATTTTGCCATATAAATTTGAATTTGTGCAGGACTATTCCAACTTGTTTCTTTAATTTTCCATGCTAACGCTGCATATTCGTAACCATAAAAAGCTAAAGCAATAACGCCAGGGAAGAAGAAAATAAAATACAAAACAACATCTATCCAGGCTTGTGTTCTCTGAGAAAATAATCTGTATATAACATCTCCTCTGACATGTGCTTCAGTACATAAAGTATAAGCTCCTGCCATCATAAAAATTGCACCATACATCTGAAGACTAAAATCGAAATTCCATAAGGTTGGGGCGTTCAGAGCATACGCCATAAAAACTTCATAGCATGTTCCGCCCATCAAAATTACTATACACCATGAGAATGCTTTGCCCATTGAGACACTCAAACGATCAGCGAATTTTATGTAAGATCTCATCATAGATATAGACTCTTATTGAATTGTTCTAAATTAATCAAATAAAAAAGGGGGCCGAAGCCCCCTCATTAAAATTTGTAAAAGTTAATTATATCTTAACTTTTGCAATTGGACCAAACTCATTTTCATATGCAAGTTTGTAATTAGGCTGATTCATCAGCAAGTACTTCATTACTCTCTTCGCATAAGATTTTTGAGAATCAACAACTTTCTTAAAGAAAGGATCTTTCTTGTTAAAGTCACCAATTACTTTGTCCCAACCTTTTAATTGTTGAGCCAAAATCTCGTCTGAAGTTTGGTAAACATTTACTTTATGCTCATTCATCAACTTAGCTAAGTCAGCTGAGTATCTTACTAAAGCTTTAAAGTAGTTATCACTGTTTGCAGCATAAGCAGCATTTTTCAATATTGCTTGGTGCGCTGGTGATAAACTATTGTATGTTTTTTTGTTAACTGGAATCTCAAACATCTCTTGAGATTGGTGGAAGCTTCCTAAGTGATAGTGCTTAGAAACGTCTTGCATACCAAATTGAGAGTCTGAAGTTGGGTTGTTAAACTCAGCAGCTTCAATCAAACCAGTTTTCATAGCTGGCTGAATTTCACCACCTGGTAATTGTCTAACTACCATTCCCATTGCAGTCAAAACGTTAGTCGCTAGACCAACTGTTCTGTACTTCATACCTTTAACATCAGATACTTTTGTTACGTTCTTTTTGAACCAACCAAAAGGCTGTGCTGGCATAGGCATATGGAAAAAACCAATGTAATCGAAACCTACTTTTGCAAGAGTTTCGTCATACAGTTTTCTTCCTCCACCATACTCCATCCATCCCATAACTTCTTGAGATGACATACCGTATGAAGGACCAGTTCCAAATAATGATGCAGCTGGATTTTTACCATACCAATATGCAGTCACCCAGTGACCCATATCTACTACACCAGAACTTACTGCTTGTCCGATTTCTGAAGTCTTTACGACTGCTCCAACTGGTTGAAGATCAATCTTAAGTGTACCTCCAGACATCTCATCTACCATTTTGCAGTAGTCTCCAGCCATTTCAAAAAAGATGTTTGCTCCACTTGGCCATGCAGCTTGCATCTTTAAAGTTTTATGACCGCCAGCAGTTGCTATGTTTGGCATTGCAACCGCAGCTGCAGCTACAGCAGAAGCTTTAGCAGCAGTTTTAAAGAACTTACGTCTTGAAGATGTTTTCACCTTCAATGATTTATTTTCTTTTGTCATTATTACTCCTATTAAAGTTAATTAACTCGCTCAATTTAAGCACAGATTCAATTTAGAGTCTTTCCAAAAAATGGGGTAGATGTCGCAGAATTTAAATTAATTTCAATCTGTGGTAGAATTAATTTACTTTATTAGTGCAATTTCCTGTCTTGAAGAATTCATCAATGTTATCTATCGCAAGGTTTGCCATAGCTATTCTAGTGTCTTTAGTTGCACTACCTAAGTGAGGTAAAATAAAAGCTGATTTAATCTTTAAGTATCCTGGATTTAAATTTGGCTCATTCTTATAAACATCAAGTCCTGCAGCATAAATTTTTCTTCTGTTAAGTGCATCTATCAACGCGTCATCATCAACTATATCACCTCTTGCAACATTAGTGATTACTGCTCCTTTAGGGAAATACTCAACTGTCTCTTTGTTTATCATATTTTCAGTCTCTTTTGTTGCTGGACAACAAATAGATAAAACATCAGACACTGAAAAAAGACTTTTTAAATTATCATGATAAATGGCACCTTGCTCTTTTTCCTCACTCAGTTTTGACCGGTTATGATAGTGAATAATCATTCCTAATGATTTAGCAATCCTAGCAATTTTTTGTCCAATTCTACCCATTCCCAAAACTCCAAGCCTTGTTCCAGTTAGTTGTTTGCCAATCAGATAATCTGCAGACCATTTCCATCCACCCTCTCTGGCAGACTCAATTCCTTCTGCAGCCCTTCTACAAGCGCCTAATATTAAGAGAATACCAATCTCTGCTGTTGCATCTGATAAAACTTCAGGTGTATTAGTAACTGCAATTCCTCTTTTTTTTGCTGCTTCCAAATCTATATTTCCAAAACCGACTGCAAAATTTGAAATAATTTTTATTGTATCTGGCAACTTATCAATAGTTTCTTTATCCATCTTATCAGTTAAAGAGGATAGGATGCCATCACAACCTTGGCTCATCTCTACAACTTTTGATTGTGAATATAGCTCATCATTAGAATTGAATATTGGTTCAAATGTTTTGGAAGCTTTATCTTCACTTTCTTTGATTAATTTTCTTGTAATCAAAATTTTTTTCATAAAATATTTTTATTAATTAAGATCAAATATCTTGCCTGGATTCATTATGTTGTTTTGATCAATACTTCTTTTAATTAATTTCATAACAGGAATATTGTCTCCATGCTCCTTTAAAAGATATTCTTTTTTATGAAGGCCTACACCATGTTCTCCTGTAATTGTTCCTTTAAGTTCTAAAGCCTTTTTTATTAACAAATCGTTAAATTCTCTTATCTTTTTATACATTTCTTTTTTTTCAGGATCAAAAGGTAACAATACATGAAAATTTCCATCTCCTAGGTGGCCCACCATTGGAGCTCTAAGTCCAAACTTTTTTGCTTGTTCCTCTGCATAATTTACACATTCTGTTATATTTGAAATAGGTAGACACACATCTGTTGAGTAAACTCTTCCATTATTTATCAAAGCTTTTACAGAATAGTAAACGTCCCATCTTGCTTGCCAGAGTTTATTTCTTTCCTCTAAATCTTTTGCCCATTTAAAAGAGCTTCCATTATTGTCTTTAGATATTTCCTCAACAATTTTGATATTTTCATTATTAGATAATTCAGATCCATGAAACTCAAAAAATAATGTTGGCGTTTCCTCAATATCTTTTAATTTTGAATAATTTATACTTATTCCCATTTGATCTTTATTTAACATTTCAATTCTTGCAATTGGGACCCCATACTGAATAACTTGTTGTGCAGTTTGAACAGCTTTTTCTAAAGTTGGGAAGTGACAAACAGCTGACATTATACTCTCTGGTATGGGAGAAAGCCTCAATTGAACTTCCGTTATAACTCCTAAAGTTCCTTCAGAACCAATAAATAGATTAGTTAGATTATAACCCGCTGAGGTTTTTTTTGTTCTTCCTCCTGTGTTAATAACATCTCCATTAGGCAGAACAACAGTCAGACCAGTAATTACAGTTTTCATAGTACCGTATTTAACCGCCATTGTTCCTGAGGCCGATGTAGAAGCCATGCCTCCGATTGCTGCATTAGCACCTGGATCAATTGGAAAAAAGACGCCATCCTCCCTAAGATATTCATTTAATTGTTCTTTTGTAACACAGGCTTGCACCCTACAATCGAAGTCCTCAGCATTAACACTTAAAATTTTATTCATTTTTTCAAGGCTTATGGTTATCCCTTTTTCATTTCCAACCACATTACCCTCTAAGGAGGTACCTGTACCAAATGGCACCACAGGAATTTTATGTTCATTACATAATCTTAATATTTGTGAAACCTCCTGATTAGTTTCTGGGAATACTACAGCTTTTGACAAAATTGGATCATAAGTATCTTCACCTCTGGCATAATTTGTTCTCGTGGATACAGAAGTTGAAAATCTTCCATTAAAAATTTTTTTTAGCTCAGCTTGTACTTGATCGTTCATAAAAAGTGATATTAATAAATAATGCTAAAAAAATATACCTTATTTAGATAGCATTTTCTTTATATTTTCCAATGCTTGTGAAATATTATCTCTTGATGCAGCAAAACTAAATCTAACATAATTTTGGCAAGTCTCACCAAAAGCTGATCCAGGAACTATTGCTACTCCTGCTTCATGCATAGCCTTTCTTGCAAACTCAGCACCATTCATGCCTGTACCGATTACTTTAGGAAATGCATAAAAAGCCCCTCCAGGTAGACTACATTCTACACCTGGTAAATCATTTAAACCTTTATAAATTAAGTCTCTTCTTTGAGTAAATTTTTCCATCATTGCATCTATAGAGTCATCTGGTCCATCCAATGCGGCAATACCAGCAAATTGAGCTGCAGCATTAACACATGAAACACTATTAATTAGTAATTTATTAACATGTTCAACTAAATGCTCTGGCCAAAAACTCCAACCAAGTCTCCACCCAGTCATTGAGTAAGCTTTGCTCCATCCCTCTAATACAATTAATCTTTCTCTCAACTCTGGATAATTAAAAAATGTTGGCATTTCTTTTCCATCAAAAATTTGTCTGCTATAAATTTCATCGCTTAATATTGTTACATGAGGATGCTTTTTCAGACCATCAGCTAAAACATCTACGTCTTTTTTCTCAACAAAGCTCCCTGTTGGATTATTAGGATTTATCAAAATTAACAAACGGGTTTTATCTGTTATCATAGATAATATTTTGTCTGGATCGAATTTTAAATCTTTATTTTCTGTTAAGTCATATGGGACTGAGGTTGAGCCTGTATAATTAATCATTGACTCATAAATTGGAAAAGCAGGTGTTGGGTGTATAATCTCTGCTCCAGGTTCACCAAAGCATTGAATAGCATAACTCATTGTTGGCTTACCACCTGGCATTATTAAAATTCTTTCAAAATTAATGTCAACATTGTAACGTTTTTTTATCCACCTCGTAACAGCTTGTCGACATTCAGGAATTCCATTCGACATTACATATCCATGATGTCCATCATCAAGTGCTTTTTTTGCTGCCTCAACTACATGTTTTGGAGTTTTAAAGTCTGGTTGCCCCAATCCTAAATGGATCATTGGTTTTCCTTGAGCTTCCAATTTTTTTGCTTCTGCAAGAACGGTAAATGCAGATTCTGTGCCTAATCTTTCTAAACTTTTTGCTAATTTCATAATTACCCCTCTATTTTCTATAGATTAATTTTGAACTATTCAACTCTTTTAAACTTTTGCAACCCATTAAAACCATATTTCTATAAATCTCATCGTGCATATTTTTAAGTAGATGTTCAACACCTTGCTGACCCCCTGCGGCCAAAGAGAACAAAAACATTTTACCGAAACTACATGCTTTTGCACCAGATGCCAGTGCTTTTAAGACATGCGTGCCTCTTCTAACACCTCCATCCAAGATAATTTCAAGTTTATCGCCAACTGCATCTGAAATTGCTTTCACTTGATCAAAAGGTGATCTAGAGCCATCTAGCTGTCTACCTCCATGATTTGAGATCATAATAGCAGTACAACCAATATCAATGGCCTTTTTTGCATCCTCAACTGACATAACTCCTTTAAGAGCAAACGGTCCATTCCATTTTTTTGCACAATATTCTGCATCTTTCCATCCCATCAATGGATCATACTGCTCATTAATGTATTCAATAACTGACTTTGCAATGTTCGTTCCTTTGTCTGTTTTTTTTTTAACATTTGAGAGTTCAAATTTTTTTCCAGTTAAATAATTAAAAACCCAACCTGGTCTCATCGCAAAACTCATTACACTTTTTAATGTAAGTTTTGGAGGTGTTGTAAATCCTGTTCTATGATCTTTTTCTCTGTTTCCTGCTACCAAAGTGTCTACAGTCAGACACATTGCATCAAATCCTGATCTTCTTGACCTATCAATCAAATCATCTGTGATTGATTTGTCTTTATGAACATAAAGTTGAAATAATTTTGGACCACTAGAAATATTGGATATCTCTTCAATAGAGTTATTACTCATCGAAGACATACTGTAAAAAGTTCCAAATTTTTCTGCTGCTCTTGCCGAGGCTTTGTCACCATCAACATGATAAAGTCTCTGCATTGCGGCTGGAGAAAGAAAAATTGGCATATCTATTTTCCTTCCAAATAAAGTTGTTGTTAAATCTGGTTTACCAACATTTGCTAACACATTCGGAACTAAATCACATTCATTAAATGATTCTGTGTTTCTTCTTAGAGTAGCCTCATCATCTGAGCCACCATCTATGTAATGAAAGATTGGTGATGGTAATTTTTTTTTTGCTAAATTTCTAAAATCTTTAAAATTATAGCAATTTTTTAAACTCACTATCTTCTGAATCTTAAATTATTTCGACTTAAATCACTTATTTTTGTACAGCCCATAAGTTTCATATCACGTTCTAGTTCAGTTCTATACTTTTCTAATGCTCTCTCAACTCCAGCTTGGCCAGCAGCAGCTAAAGCATAAAGATAAAGTCTACCACCTGAGCATGCTTTCGCTCCTAATGATAATGCTTTTAACATATGAGTTCCCCTGTGAATTCCACCCTCACAAATTACATCAAGCTTATCACCAACTGCATCAACGATTTCTGCAAGTTGATCAAAAGGCGCTCTAGATCCATCTAACTGTCTTCCGCCATGATTTGATACCATTATACCTGTGCATCCAATGTCTACTGCTCTTTTCGCATCTTCTACACTCATAACTCCTTTTAGAGCGAAATGACCTCCCCATTTAGAACAAAGATTTTCAGCGTCTTTCCAATTCATAGATTGATCCAACATAGTTGAAAAATAATTTCCAATTGATGAGTTAACATCGGTACCTTCTTTAACAAAATCTTGTAAATGAGGTAATTCAAACTTACCTTTTGTTAGATAATTAATTCCCCACATCGGTTTAGTAGCAAAACTAAATAAACTTGCTAGAGTTAATTTTGGAGGAGATGTAAAACCAGTTCTTAAATCTCTTTCACGGTTTCCACCAGTTATTGTATCAACAGTTAATGCCATTACATCAAATTTTGCAGCTTTAGCTCTTTCCAAGCAAGAGTCGTTTAAACCTCTATCTTTATGAAAATAAAATTGAAACATCTTTGGTGTATCAACCATCGAAGAAATTTCCTCAACGCTAACTGTAGCTAAAGCAGAAACACCAAACATTGTGTTGAATTTTTTTGCTGCTTTTCCAACTGCTCTTTCTCCATCGTAATGAAAAAGTCTTTGTAAGGCAGTTGGTGATAAGTAAAAAGGTAAATCTAATTTTTTTCCAAATATCGTTGTGGACAAATCAACCTCTTCAACTCCTCGCAAAACATTCGGAACTAAATCTACATCGTCAAATGCGCTAGTATTTCTAGCATATGTAATTTCATCATCTGCTGCTCCATCTATATAATGAAAGATTGGTGATGGAAGCTTTTTTTTAGCTAATTTTCTAAAGTCGCTAAAATTATGGCAATCTTTTAAATTCATGATTTTTCTTAAAACTTTTTGAGGAAATTAAACATATAACTATTTGCCCCAGGATTTTTATCCCCTAAGCTAGCATTAGACACATGATTATAGGATACGGCAAAATTTGTTGTATCTGAGGTTTTGTAAGATAATTGCACCTCTGATTTAAACTCAAGAACATGACCCAAATCCTTTCCATCTCCCTCGTGATAAAGCCCTGGAGCAAAACTTGGAGTGAAATAAAAAGAACCCATATCTACATTCCATTCAACACCAGTATAAATATATGCTGCTGAATTTGCTGTTACAAAACCACCTGTAATCGGAGAAACATTTCCTAAAAATGTTTTTCTATTTAAATTTTCATCTTGATGTTGAAATCCTAACAGCGTTGCTTTTTGTTTGTGATCACTAAAATCAAAATTTCCAATAAACAAATTTAATTGATGATTACTGTTATCAGCAGTTGTGTCTCCAAAAAGATTTGAAGGCAAAATTAAAATGAATAGGGCCAGAAAAATTTTTTTAATATTCATAAAATAAAAAGCAGATTATTTTCTTATATAAAATTTTTTAAGGATTATTGCACCACCTGCTAAGAATATCAAGATAGGCAATAGCCATAAAAAATAGGTATTTCTGTTAAAAACCGGATCATACAATATCCATTCTCCATATTTCGTTTTTAAAAAACTATATATTTGTTCCTCATTTAGACCTTCTTGTATTTTATTTCTAATAACTAACTTTAGACTTGTCGCGAATTCTGAATCTGAGTCATATACAGACTGGCCTTGACAAATTAAGCATCTTAAATTTTTTGCTATTTTATTTTCAGTTTTAATTTCATCTGCCTTCAAGAAATTAAAATTTGAAATTATAGCTGCAATCAAAAATATATGAATAAATTTCATCTAGTTATTTTTTTAATTTCTAATAAATCCTCATTGTTTATCGGTCCAATAAATCTTTTTATAATTTTATTTTGATATACTAAAAAACTTTCTGGCACACCATAAGCACCCCATTCAATTGATGCTGTACCATCCTTATCTGATACAATTATATCGTAGGGATTTCCTAAATCTTTTAAAAAACTTAAGGCATTTTTAAAGTTATCTTTATAATTAAACCCTATCAATTCTATTCTGTCATCTTTTTTTAATTCCATTAAAAATACATGTTCCTCCTTACAGGGGATACACCATGATGCCCAAATATTCATAAGGTAATAATCATTATCTTTAAAAATTTTTTCTGATATGACAATAGAATCATTCTCAAAAGATTTTAACTCGAATGATGGAACTTCTTTTTTTAGATTAGTGTCTGGAGTATAAATGTTTGAATTTTTTAAACCTTTAAAAAAAATTATAAAGGTAATCAAAAAAATTAAAATTAAAATTAGTGGAATAAATTTAGATTTCATATTTTTTTAAAAAAGCTTAGAAAACCACCTAAACTTATTAATATTACTGAAACCCAAATCCAAATCATAAAAGGTTTAACTTGATATCTAACATTAAAATATTCCTGATTCTGAACATAGTTCATCGTCATAAATTTATCTGTGAGCAAGTTAGTTTTAATATCAGCCTCACTCGTAATTATATTTGGTTGATTATATATTCTTAACTCAGGATTCAGAATATCTGATGACCCATCCAAATTTTGTACATTAAATTTTCCTATAATTGCTTTGAAGTTTTTTTCATCTTCTTGCTCAATGTTTTCAAAATTTATTGTAAATTTTTCAGTCTTAAATGTTTCACCAATTTTTAGGTTAGTGATTACCTCATTAGAAAAAATATTATTAAATAAAATACTTAGAATTAATAAACTAAAACCAAAATGAGCAATATTCTGAGATATATTTCTAAATTTTTTGACAAAAAATTCTCTAGAAGTAGAAAAAAATAAAAAGAAAGCAGAGGTAACCAAAATTGTGTTAATCAAGAAATTTATATCAAATTGTTTAATTATTAATGCTGATAACAAAAACGATATTATTAAAAACATGGTCATATAAAACTTATCTTTAAAATCTGATTTAACCCAATTGAGATTTGGTCCAATTGCCATAGCTACTAAAAATGGAATTAAGAAAGGTAATATGAGTTTATTATAAAAAGGTGGTCCAACAGATATTTTATTTGCAGTTATAACTTCTAAAAATATTGGATAAATTGTTCCTATTAAAACTACCGATAAAAAGTACATCATAAACCAATTATTAACTAAAATAGATGTCTCCTTGCTTAGCCAAAAAAAATTATTTTCTAATTTTTCTTTCACTGAATGAAAAAAAATGAAAATAAAAATAGATAAAAAAATAAGTGTAAAAAGAAAAATTAAAATAAATATACCTCTCTCTGGATCGTTAGCGAATGTATGAACTGAATTTAAAATTCCAGATCTTACTAAAAAAGTACCGCTCATACTTAAAGCAAAAGTTGCGATTGATAATATCATGGCCCATGATGTTAATATTTTCTTCTTCTCCAAGACTAGTATACAGTGAAGTAAAGTTGTAAGCGCAAACCATGGCATTAAAGATACATTTTCAACTGGATCCCAAAACCAAAAACCTCCCCAACCTAATTCATAATATGCCCAAATAGATCCAAGTAAAATTCCAAGCGTAAGAAAAACCCAAGATGCTAAAACCCATTTTTTAATATGCTTTGCCCATTCTTTTGATACATATGATGTTACCATAGCAGCAAGAGCTGATGAGAAAATTATTGAAGAACCTACATATCCTAAATATAAAACTGGAGGATGTATTGCTAAAGCAGGATCTTGTAAAATTGGGTTCAAACCTAAACCCTCATTTGGTGTTGGAAAAATATAATTGAATGGACTTGAAGTTTTAATCAAAAAAATAAAAAAACCTACAATTATTATTTGTTGAAATAATAAAGTAAAAATTCTGTACTTTTTTGGCTGTTGATTAGATTTAAGTAAAAAAATTGAAATAAACAAAGTCAATACTAGCAACCATAACAATAAACTACCCTCATGATTACCCCAGGTTCCTGAGATTTTATAAAATAATGGTTTAGTCGTATGAGAGTGGTTAAAAACGGTTTCGTTACTAAAATCTGAGTTAATAAAGGAGACAATTAGTCCAAAGAAACTTATGACTACAAAAAAAAATTGAATAAATGTAAAAGATATTATCTTTTTATCTAAAATTTCAGCATCTCTTAAATTTCTAACTGAAAAAAAGATAATAAAAACTGAAAAAAGAAGTCCAAAACTTAATGAATAAGAACCTATTAAACTTGCCAAATTTATTTCTCCTCTAATGCAGCCTTGACTTCTGGTGGCATATAATTTTCGTCATGTTTAGCCAAAATTTTTGTAGCTAAAAAAAAATTTTTATCTTTTAGATATCCCTCAGCAACAACACCTTTCTCCTCCGCAAAAAGATTTGGTACAACCCCTGAATAAACAACGTTTATCTCATTTTTAAAATCAGTAACAATAAATTTAATTTCTTTTGAAATTATAGTTATAGAGTCTTTTTTAACCATCCCACCTATTCTAATTTTTTTTTTACCAATTTCACTTAAAGTTTTAATTTCTGTTGGAGACTTAAAAAAAATAACATTTTCCTCTAAGGACTTAATTAGTAAAAAAACTGATAACGCTAAAGTTGCTAGTATTAACAATACAAAAAAAAATCTTAACTTAACTTTTCGCCCATACATGTTTCAAAAGTTAAATGTTTGAAGTATTTGATAAAATTTCTTTATTAATACTTTGAGATTTTGCAAAAGCTGCTTTCTCAGGATTTAAAGATCCAAATTTTGCTATAAATTTATTTTTTTCTTTGTTGTATTGAATTTTAATGACTAAAAAAAGTGTCAAAAAACTTACTAAGGTAAATGAAAATGCAGACCAAACATATAGTCCATATCCATTCATAAAAAATAAATTTTCAATCATAATCTATCTAACCCTTTATTCTTAATTTTTATCAGTTCTGTATTATATTTCATTAAAAAAATCAGTAGAGAAAATAGGGCAAATGCCGCAGTCATTGTCATTAAAGGAAAGAGCATTGATATATGAATTGAAGTCTTCGAGAGTAAATTGATTGAAGCTGGTTGATGTAATGTATTCCACCAATCTACTGAATACTTAATTATCGGGACATTAATAATTCCCAAAATTGTAATAATTGATGTGACTTTAAATGCTTTGTCATTATCTTCAAAAATTCTCCATGCAACAAGATACATAATGTAAAATAGTGCTAGTATTAACATTGAGGTTATTCTTGCATCCCAAGCCCACCATGTTCCCCATGTGGGTTTACCCCATATGGAGCCAGTAACAAGAGCTATTATGTTAAATACCAATCCCGAAGGTGCCAAACTCTTTGAAATTAAAAAAAAATTTCTTATTTTAAAAATGTATCCAACTATAGATAAAAAAGTAATAGCTGAAAAAATTCCAAGTGAAATCCAAGCTGCTGGAACATGAACATACATGATTCTGACAGAGTGACTCTGCTTGTAATCCTCAGGGGATAATATTAGTGACTCAGTTAATCCTATCGAAAAAATTATAATAAATAAAAATAATACATACTTAGGAGCTTTTGATGTTATCGAAAAAATCTTATTTGGTTCAAAATATTTAAACATTTATGAGATTATACTTATTATGAAAAAACTGCCTGATCAAGAATGCCAGAGGGAGATAATAACGAAGGGTAAATAAGTAGCACCCTTGATCAGTATTGAACCTATAAAAGCAGATTGCTGTGTCAAAGGTTTGAGCTAAATGTGTTTAAAAAATGATCTATTTAATTAGATAGCTTAAAATAGCTAGATCCTTTTTTCCCAGAAAAAATTTCCTCAATTAAAGGATGTTTTATTGGTTCATTTGAGTCATCAACTAAAAGATTTTGCTCAGAAACATATGCCTCATAAGTGATTTCATCATTTTCAGCTAAAAGATGGTAAAAAGGCTGATCTTTTCTTGGTCTTACATTTTTTGGTATCGATTGATACCATTCTTCTGAATTATTAAATTCAAAATCAACATCATAAATTACACCTCTAAAGTCGAAGTGTTTATGTTTAACTATATCTCCAATTGAAAATTTAGCTTTTTGAATTGCCATATAGTTAGTATGGGTATTTAAAATCAAAAATCAATAAGAAAAATTAAAAGTTTTTACGAAATATTATTTATGTTAATATCTTACCTGTGAACAAATCTTTTTTAAAGTTTTTAACAGATTTTGGACCACTAGTAATTTTTTTTTACTACTACTACGATAGTGGAAAAGACTTAAAAATTGCCATTCCTCCATTTATTGTTGCGACAATTATTGCATTAGCAATTGTTTGGTTTTTAGAAAAAAAAATACCAAAAGTTCCTTTGCTAAGTGGAGTTTTGATTACTTTCTTTGGTGGATTGACAATTTACTTTGATAATCCTGTTTTTATTTATATTAAACCAACAATTATAAACATTCTTTTTGCATTCGCTCTTATATTTGGAAGGTACTTCACAAATGAGCCTGTTCTTAAAAAATTAATGGGTGGATCTATCTCACTTACTGATGAGGGATGGGAAATACTAAATAAAAGATGGATATATTTCTTTTTTGGCCTTGCAATACTTAACGAGATAGTTTGGAGAACTCAATCTGAAGAGTTTTGGGTTAACTTTAAAGTGTGGGGACTTTTACCAATTACATTTATATTCACTGCTTTTCAAATAAGTTTAATAAATAAATATAAAACAAATGAATAATAATTTACGTCTTATTATTGATAATGTTAATAAGAAGAATATTGAAGAAAAACATTTTTTTGAGAAAGATGAATTAAAGATTATTTTAAATCTATATGCAAAAATGGTTTCGCAGGGCTCTTGGAAAGATTATGGTCTAAACATTTCGAGTAAACAAGTTGGTTTTAGTGTTTTTAAAAATGCTGCTGAAAATGCGCTTTATAAAATTTGTAAAAATTTTAAGCCAAAAAACAAAAATTTAAAATATTTAATAACAGATGCTAATGGTAAAATATTAAAAAATTCTTATGATTTAAAAAATCTACTAACAAATATAAATTGGAAAAAACTCTAAATTATCTTCTTTGACCAAAAAGTCTTAGCAACATTATGAATAAGTTAATAAAGTCTAAATAAAGCGTTAATGCGCCCATAACAGCTTTTTTACCAATCAACTCGCCTGTATCACTAGCTGAATACATATTTTTAATCTTTTGAGTGTCGTAAGCAGTAAGTCCTACAAAAATTAAAACTCCTAAAATTGAAATTACGAAGTACATCATTGAAGACTTCATAAATATATTAACTATTGATGCAATAATAATTCCGATCAATCCCATCATCAAAAAAGATCCTAATTTTGTCAAGTCTCTTTTGGTCGTATAACCATAAATGCTCATTGCTCCGAATGTTGCAGAACAAATAAAAAATACTCTGGTGATACTCATACCAGTGTAAACTAATAAAATTGATGAAAGGGATAAACCCATTAATGCCGCAAAAATCCAAAAAGTTGTTTGTGCTTTAGCTGCACTCATTTTATTTATGCCAAAGCTCATGTAAAATACAATTCCAAGCGGAGCTAACATTACTAACCACTTTAAACCTGACATGTAGATTGCGTTACCTATTTGAGTTAATCCAACTATAGATCCTGAACTATCTGTCACAACAGACATTTTAAAAGTCAAAAGTGCAATTATTCCGGTTAAAAGAATACCGGTTGCCATATAGTTATATACTTTAAGCATGTAGGCCCTTAAGCCTTCATCCATTACTACAGTAGATTGTTGAGTAGCTTCTTTTGCTCTACTAAGAATACCTTTTTTATTAAATTCCATACGAGAGATATATAATCTTTTACTAATTATTCAAGATACCTTAGAAGATTAATAAAGGATAGACACAATAAAAGCGTTATGAATTATAAAAAATTAGGCAATACCGACCTTGATGTTAGTACAATTTGTCTCGGAACTATGACTTGGGGAGAACAAAATACTGAAGAGGAAGGATTCGAGCAGATGGATTACGCTCTAGAACAAGGTGTTAATTTTTGGGATACAGCTGAATTATATTCGATACCGCCAAAAGAAAAAACTTTTGGTTTGACTGAAAAGATTATTGGTAACTGGTTTCAAAAAACAAAAAAAAGAGAGAATATCATTTTAGCAACAAAAGTTGCTGGACCCTCTAGAAATTACATTAGAGAGGGCGAAAACAATTTTGGAATTCAAAATATGACTATTGCTTTAAATGATAGTCTCAAGAGACTGAAAACTGATTACATTGACCTTTATCAATTACATTGGCCAGAAAGAGAAACAAATATGTTTGGTCGATTAGGTTACGAACATAAAAATAATCATAAAAATTGGAATAAGTTTGAGGATGTTCTTGAAAATTTAAATAAGTTTAAAAAAGAGGGAAAAATTAGGGAAATTGGACTTTCAAATGAAACCCCTTGGGGAGTAACTAAGTGTTTGCAGATATCTGAACAAAACAATTTACCTAAAATGATGTCAGTGCAAAATCCTTACAACTTATTAAACAGAACATATGAAATTGGTTTAGCGGAGATATCAATTAGGGAAGAAATTGGCTTATTAGCATACTCTCCGTTAGCCAGTGGTTATTTGACTGGAAAATATAGAAACAATCAGATGCCAAAGAATTCAAGATTAGAAAGAGATGGAGATTTTTGGACTAGATATGATAAACCTAACACAAACAAGGCTGTTGATGCATATTATACGATTGCTAAAAAAAATAATATTGATTTTACACAAATGTCAATAAAGTTTTGTGAAATTCAGCCGTTTGTAACCTCTGTCATAATTGGTGCAACAACAATGGATCAGTTGAAAACTAACATAGAAAGTGTAAATATAAATCTTTCAGAAAAAGTAATTAATGAAATTAATGAAGTTCAAAATATTTATCCAAATCCATGTCCTTAATTAAAAAAATTCTATACCTATCATTCATAATTCTTTTCATTACAATATCAAAAAGTCTTGCAGCAGACCTAAAAAAAGTTGGAAAATTTAAGGATTGGGAAGTTTTAGTGATTTCAGAGACGTCAGGTAAAATATGTTTTGCTCAGTCAATTCCGGTATTACAAGCACCCAAAAAAAATAAAAGAGATGCAAGATTATTTGTAACATTTAGACCAAATGAAAAAATTTCAAACGAGATAAGTACAACTGCGGGGTATGAATTTAATAAAAACAACTCTGTTCTGGCAACATCTGGAAATAATAAATTTAAATTTGATATTAAACAACAGGGTTATGCTTGGATGACAAGCAATAAAAAAGAAAACATAATGGTCAAAGTAATGAAAAAGGGCTCAAGAATTATGGTCACAGGATATAATGATAAAGGATCGCAAACTATCGATCATTATTCACTTCTAGGGTTTACCAAAGCCTACAACTTAGCAAAAAAAAGTTGTGCATAATCTTTGATGAACAGTGACAAAAAAAATATTCATAACTTATGGCCACTAAGTATTGGTGACTTCTATAATTATGAACATCCTATTATTAAAGATGATTTACTAGAATTTTTTAAATCTTATGAAAAAAAATTACCTGAGGGTAATAGTCAATTAAGAGACGAAGATCATGTTGGAAATTATAATCTCTATCAAAGTAATTATGATTTACATAATGAAAGTAATGATATATTAAAAAAACTTTTTCATTACATCGCTAAGTGTGTTTTAGATGTGAGTAAAATAACAAACTCAAAGTCAATCAATAAACTGAGTGAAGATCAAAAAAAATTTAAAGTAAATGTGAAGGAGTCTTGGTTTATAAGATATAAAGAAGGCGGTATTGTTTATCCCCACCATCACGACGGATGCAGTTGGTCATGTGTGTATTACGTTCAAGTTGGCCAAAATACATCCAAAAAAAATGGTTCTACCTATTTTATTAGACCTTACAACTCTACTTCAAAAAATGATTTTGGTTCTAAATATTTAGAGGAAGATACACATATATTTACGGCAAAAGAGGGTCGGCTTTTAATTTGGCCTAGTTTTCTATATCACGGTTCTCAACCTTATGCTGGAGAAGAAAAAGAGAGAGTAATTATTTCTGCAAATTTAACTGTTGATCTTAGAGATTAAAATGTTCAAAAAAAAAATTGTGCTTGCTTATTCTGGTGGCTTAGATACATCTATAATTCTAAAATGGCTTCAAGAAAATTATAACGCAGAAGTCATTTGTTACACTGCTGATATAGGGCAAAAGATTGATCGAAAAAAAATAATTAATAATGCTAAAAAATTTGGTGTTAAAAAGATCATAATTAAGGATTTAAAAAATCTTTTCGTAAAAGATTACGTTTTTCCAATGATACGAGGTAATGCGATTTATGAGGGAGTTTATTTATTAGGAACTTCTATAGCAAGACCATTAATCGCAAAAGACCAGATAAGATTAGCAAAAAAATTTAAAGCATACGCAGTATCCCACGGTGCTACTGGAAAAGGCA
Source organism: uncultured Pelagibacteraceae bacterium (assembly GCA_902580895.1). Taxonomy (GTDB): domain Bacteria; phylum Pseudomonadota; class Alphaproteobacteria; order Pelagibacterales; family Pelagibacteraceae; genus Pelagibacter. Next base: position 26,126 of record CACHMJ010000001.1, read on the forward strand.
ATGATCAGATAAGATTTGAATTGGGTTATCACTATTTTGGTTCAAAGATAAAAGTTATTGCTCCTTGGAGAATTTGGAAATTAAAATCTAGAAGTGATTTAATCAGTTATGCAAAAAAACATGGAATACCAATACCAAAAGATAAAAAAGGTGCACCCCCTTTTTCTGTTGACGATAATTTATTTCATACCTCAACTGAAGGTAAAATTTTAGAAAACCCAAAAAATTTAGCTCCAGAATTTATTTTCCAAAGAACAACTTCCCCTGAAAAAGCACCGAATAAACCAACTTTTATTTCAATTAATTTTAAAAATGGTGACCCTGTTGGAATAAATGGAAAAAAATTAAATCCTGAAAACATTCTTACAAAATTAAATTTTATTGCTGGAAAAAATGGCATAGGAAGAGTTGACCTGGTTGAAAATAGATTTCTTGGAATTAAATCAAGAGGAGTTTATGAAACACCGGGCGGAACACTTTTGATTCATGCCCATAGAGCTATTGAGTCAGTGACATTGGATAAAGAAACAATGCACAAAAAAGATTTGATTATGCCAAGATATGCCGAACTGATTTATAATGGTTACTGGTATTCAAAAGAGAGATTTAAATTGCAAAAAATTATTGATCAAAAAAGAAATAAGGTGAATGGGTCAGTAAAACTTAAACTATACAAAGGGAATATTACTATTCAATCTAGAATTACAAAAAGTAATGCATACTCAATGAAAAAAGTTTCTTTTGAAGAAAATAAAACATTTAATAAATCTAATGTTGAAAGATTTATTAATTATCACAAGAAAAAACTGAGATATTAATAAGTTTTAGGACAATTTATAGTTTGTTAAATTTATTTTTAGCTATATCTTAGAATTATGGAATCACTTAAAAATTGGATGAGAGATACAGCAAACATTTTGTTTGATGATAGTAAAAATGATCTCCGTTCTCTTCCTAAAACTGTTAGGTTGCAAATTTTATTAGTTTTAAGCTTTATATGGACCACAGTTTTTAGTTTATATGTTTTTTCATACACAACTTTTGTTTTTGGTTGGACTGGTCTTTTTTTAGCTCACATTGGTTTAATCTTTGCCGTGTATATGACCTTTAAACATTTTCATAGAGCAGAAGAAAATTCAGCTAGTGTTTTTAAAACAAAAAATTTTGACCCTTTTAAAATAATGGTTCTTGTTTTTGTGATTGTGTTTATATTTGTTTTTTCAAAAGGTATTGAAGTATTAACAAGTCCGAATCCATATTCTTATTCAATTCCTTATGAAGGTTCTTCAAAATCAGTATTTGAAAAATGGTTGCCTTTTAGTAAAGATAAATAATGGAAAAAATAGCAAAAAATTTACAGCTTATTTTAATGGTTATCATTTTAATAAGCACAGTTATTGCAGTCGGTATAGAGATGTACAAAATGTTTGAGAATAGATCGGTAACTTTAGCTGATTTATTATTAATGTTTCTTTACCTAGAAGTGCTAGCAATGGTAAGAGTTTTTTGGAACCAACAATCAATTAGTATTACCCTTCCATTGTTAATTGCAATTACTGCTTTAGCACGATTTATTATTCTTCAAGGTAAGGAAATGGATCCAACAGCATTAGTTTATGAAGCTATTGCCATTGTTCTAATTGCTGGTGCAATTGTTATTTTAAGATTAAGACATAGCGACAAGCTTGGTTTAAAGAAAAAAAAATCAAAATAAATCAAAATGAAATTTGAAGCCTCAAAGGCTGCGGCCTTAAATAGATTAAATAATTTTGTAGAACAAAATCTTTCTGAATATTCCAAACTAAGAAATTTTGACTTTGGTCCAGAAAACAGAACAAATATATCTGGTTTATCTCCATATATTACTCATGGAGTTATCAACGAAAAAGAAGTTATTGAAAAATCACTTAGCAAGTTTTCTTTTTCTAAAAATGAAAAATTTATTCAAGAAGTTTTGTGGCGAACATATTGGAAGGGTTGGTTAGAATTACGACCAAACGTTTGGACAGATTACGTAGCAGAGTTAAATAAAATTCGAGAAGAATATAAAGATAACCAAAATTACAAAAATGCAATAGAAGGAAAAACCAATATTGAATGTTTTAATTACTGGGTAACAGAACTTAAAGAAAATAATTATTTACATAATCATACTAGAATGTGGTTTGCTAGTATTTGGATTTTTACATTAGAATTACCCTGGCAATTAGGAGCAGAATTTTTTATGCAACATCTTTATGATGGCGATTCTGCATCTAATACTCTTGGTTGGAGATGGGTAGCTGGAATTCAAACACATGGAAAACACTATTTAGCAAGTGAGTGGAATATTAAAAAATTCACTAATAATAGATTTAATAATATTAAATTAAATGAAACTGCTCCTCCAAAAGTTTCTGAAAAAACTTACTCAATAGTTAAACAAGATTTTAGCAATAAAAATACAGATGATGAAAATCTTTTTATTTTTGAAAATAGTTTATCATTTGAAACTACAGATTTTCAAAATCATAAATTTAAAAAAATTTATATAATTTCAAATAAAAATGAAAATAGATCTATAGAGCTGAGTGAAAAAGTTATTAAATTTAAATCTCTTTTAATTAGTGATCAAAAGCAAAGATTAGAAAATAATTCTATCAATTGTGAAGTGATAGATATAAGTGAGGTTAAAAATATAAACGAAAAAGTTATTGCGTTATATCCAACAGTTGGTGAAAACCTGGATTATTTAAATTCAAATAATTTAAAAATAGATTTTTTATATAGAAAACTCGATCAATATTCATGGCAATATTGTAATAAAGGTTTTTTTAATTTTAAAAATTATATTCCTAAAATAATATCATCTTTAAATTAAAACCACCTGAACATCCCGATAATTGCTGCAGTAGCATAAAAGAATTGTAAAAATAATATTCCTCTGTGACCGCCCCTATAAGCCCAAATTCCAATTAGGATTGCAGATATAAGTAATAAACAAAAACCAAAAAACTCTATGCCAATATTCATAGCTACAAATAATGAATATAATATAGCAGTTATAACTCCTGCCCATTCAAAAATTTTATTATTCATTTTCTAATTTGAATTTTTTTCTATTATAAATTTTTTTTTTATTTTTTACTATTTTATTTCTGAGCATTGGTGAGCTCAATAATTTGGCCATTGGATTTTTCTTTTTTAATTTTTTTCTTTTTTTACTCATAAGAGACTTTTAAAATTATCATATAAAATTTTTGAATAATTATTCATATCTTTCATATTTTTTTTTGCAGATTGATCAAATTTTTCTAATGCGCCATCACCAAGTTGATCCTCGAGTGCCTTTTTATATTCTGGTACACAACCCCAATCATTAACTGTTGTATCTTTAATCTCTATATGGAATTGGATGCCATATGCATGATCTTGATATTTAAAAATCTGATACTTAGTTATTGGCGATGATGCTATTAAAGTAATATCGGGATTTTTATCAACCCCCTGAACCTCATAAGAATGCCACTGTAAACTTTTGATATTATCTGGAAATTTTGAGAACAAAATGTCTTTTTTTTTATTGTCAGTAAAATTTATATCCATCATGCCAATCTCTGCTGGATTTGATTTTACGACTTTACCACCAACTACTTCACCTAATAACTGACAGCCTAAACAGAAACCTAAATAAGGTTTTTTAAGATTTACTACAAATTCTTTTATTCTTTTTTTTTCTTCGACTAACCAGGGATACTCTTTTTCCATATAGGTATCCATCGGTCCACCCATACATAACATTCCATCATATTTTGTTAGGTCATTTGGGATTTTCTCATTTTCATCAAGTTCGATTGTTGTAAGATTTAAACCATCAGCCAACATTAGATCCTTTATGTAACCTGGATCTTCAATTTTAATATGTTGTAAAATAAGTATGTTCAATACTTAATATTTTAACCGAGTTGAATTTTATTAACAATAATTTACTGGTTAAAAAAAATAAAAATTTTTTTAAATTATCTCGCTAGTTTAATGAATATATCTCCCATACCAGCATCTAAATTCTCTAAAGGTGTATTGTTTCTTAAATTACAATACCTACCAGTAACTTGATGACTTTTAACAAAATCTATTTCATCTTTTTCACAACTTTTTCCATTATGTAACAAACCTATAACTATTCGATCATCAAGACTATACACCTCTGATTTATTAATTTTTTTACCATCACAAAAATAATCTTTATTTACTCTGTTTGGAAAATCTTGTTTATCGCAAGGATTTTTGATTGTTAAAACAAAAAATTCCTTCAAGCCATCTTTAAATTCATATTTCATTTTTTGAGTTTCAGAGTACTTCATAAGATCACATGAACATGGAACACAACATCTATAATAATTTCCACAAATTTTTTTTTTGGTTTTAGTTTCTTTAACAAATAAAAATTCTGAGTCGCTATTTGGATCAATCAAAGATCCAGAAACTGCGCAGTATAATTTATTAAATTCAATAAAATCTTTATAAGTAATTTTTTTATCTATAATATATTTAAAAAACTTGGGTCCTGCTGCGTTTCTATTTTTATCAGGAAATATTCTTGACCAATCAGTAATAAGCTCCTTGTGATAGTTTTTTTCTTCAGCAAACGATTTAAACTGAAATAATATTAAAAATATTATTAAAGATAGATTTAAAAATTTTTTCATTTTTGTTTTATAGTAATTGTTTGATTTAAATCACTTACATTAAATAATTTTTTTGTTCCATTGGTCCATTTAACCTCTACTTTAAAATTTTTTTCATCTTTTCTAATTCCATAATGTGCCACAGGCTCCATTTGGCACAAGTAACCAGATCCTGCATCAATGGTTTTGGAATGCTTTCTTATATTAGTTATTAATGTTACCGTAGCTCCTCTCGCTGGGGCACCATATTTATTTAACGGTTTAATTCTTAGGTATTTATTTTCTTTGTTAACTTTTGCTTTATACAGAGTTAATGGTTGTTCTTTACTTTCACCACGAGCAACTAACAATTCTAAAACTCCGTCATTATCAATATCTGCGACTGCTGCCCCAGTTCCATACCCATTAGCTTCGAGACCAACTTGAAAATCTATCTGTTCAAATTTTCCATCATCTTTAATACGAAATAATTTATTTGGTTCTGCTATATTGTTCATAAAAACTTCATCAAAACCATCGTTATCAAAATCTGCAGAAATAATTGTTCTGATTCTAGAGGGTTTATCAAAATCTTTATTTCCTATGTCTTTAAATTCGTTTTTTTCCAAAACCCAGGCTCTATGATATCCAAGCCAATTACCACTCAGAATATCTAACCTGCCTCGATAATATATGTCTGATAAAGCTGTACCTCTCCCATTTTGGATTGCATCATCTACTCTATAATCAAATGCTACATCTTCAAAATTTCCATTATTATTTTTATAAAGAAAATTTGCTCCCCTCTCATTTGCTGCAAAAATATCTGCTCTATCTGACAAAATATGTCCTGATACCACTGCTCTTCCACCAGTGATATTATCAAGATTTAAACTCTGAGCCTTATCTTTAATCAATTCATCTTCAATCTCATAAAATCTGGTCGGACCCCCGTAATTTGCTACATAGACTCCATATTGACCATCTCCCTTTCTATCTACACAAACTACAGATCTTCCTGCTGTTAAATTTAGGTTTTCTTTATTTTTTTCTAATTCGAATAAATCAAAATAATTATTATCTTCTATATCTAATAATCTATCTGAATATTTTTTATCCCCACTATATGTATCTGTATTTAGAAAGTAAATTTCTTCAAAGCCATCTTTATCGATATCACACGCAGCAACTCCTATAGTTCTTTTTAAAGTATCTGAAAAAATTTTTTGCTGATTTAGATTTTTTAATTTTCCATCCTGAAAAGATAAAGCTAGGTTGGGATAACCAAATCCTGTTACTAAAAACTCATAATTTCCATCCATATTAAAATCTGTTACTGAGATACCATAGCTGAGCCTTTTTTCATTATTTTCAATAATTTTTGATCGATCCTCAAAAAATTCTGCACGAGTATTATTTGTAAGAATTAGAAAAAAAATTAAAATCAAATATCGATTAAGATTTTTCATTTTTTTGATGAACATTTTTTTGAACAATACTTAACCTTTTCCCAATTGAGTCTCCATTTCCTTCTCCATTTAAATGGTCTTTGACATATTGGACAAACCTTAATTGGTAAATTTTCTTTTTTCACTAAACTGTGTTTTCTTTTATGAATTTATCTGCAGCTGATAAAATTAATTTTTTTCTATCCACTTTCATTTTATCAAATATTCTTACCATCATTGAAAGTCTTGGATTTTTTAAAAAAAACTTTCTATTACGATCTATAAATCTCCAATAAAGTCCGTCCATCGTGTTACACCATTCTCCTTTTTTAAAATCCATCATTTTCATAAAATAACTTGATCCACAAATGTATGGTTTGGTCGCAAAAATTCCCCCGTCACTAAATAATCCCATACCATAAACATTGGGTACCATTACCCAATCTGATGAGTCGACAAACATCTCCATGAACCATTTGTAAACAATATTTGGTTTTATTTCACAAAGGTTCATTATGTTTGATAAAATCATTAATCTTTCAATGTGATGAGACCATCCAAAATTTAATGCGTTTTTAATTGCGTAATCTAATGGAGGTAAACCTGTCGTTCCATCATACCATGACTTTTTCATTTTACGATTTTGTTTGAAAAAATTTCCAGTTTCCATTTCTTTTGAGTAACTTTGATAAATTCCTCTCATAAATTCTCTCCATCCTATAACCTGACGAACATAACCCTCTAAAGAATTTAATCTAATTTTTTTACTTTTATGGAAATCTAAAACTTTTTTGATAATAAATTCAGGTGTGATTAAACCAAGGTTGATATAAGGACTTAAAGCGCTGTGAAATAAGATATTATCTTTTTGATCTACTGCGTCTTCATAATCACCAAATAAATTAGATTTTTCTTTAATGAAAAAATTCAATAATTTGACCACATCATTATGCTCTGTGGCAAACCAAAAATTTTTGGTTGTTCCTGGATGATCTTTAAATAGTTTTTCAATAATAGGTTTTAATTTTTTAGTATGATTTGTTTCATTAATTTTAGGAAACTTTGGAATAGAAATATTTTTTGGTAACTTATTTCTGTTATCTTCATCAAAACTCCATTTACCTCCAATAGGATTTCCATCAGAACCCATTAATATTCCAGATTTCTTTCTCACCTCCTTATAAAAAGTTGCCATGAAAGGTTTTTTTGATTTAGATAGATATTGTTTAAATTCATCTCTTGAATTCAAAAACATTGGAGTTTGAATAATATTCCATTTGATCTTTTCTTTTTTTACGAATTGATTTATTTTTTTCTCAAAAAATTTATCCTCGACTTCGAAACTTGAAATCTCTTTTATTTTTTTTGAATTAATTATTTTTTTTAATTTTTTTAAATAGTCTTCTTTAAATTCTTTATCCTCAATTTTAAAATATTCTAATTTAAACTTATCTTTTCTGAGGTTTTCTGCATGTGAACGCATCGATGACAAAAAGAGAAGTATCTTATTTTTATGATGTTTTTCATAAGTACATAATTGATAATCCTCTGCCATAAAAATTAGGTGGTCTTTTTTGAAGCGATCCAAGTATTTTGATGGAAATAATTGATTACCCAGTATAAAAAATAACTTCATAATTAAATATAACTAATAAAATTTTTTATGTCAGAAAAATATCTTATTCTTGGTGCGACAGGTTCAATCGGATCTAGTTTAGCTGAACAATTAGTAAATTCAGGAAATTCAGTTCATTTAGTTGGCAGAAATGAAAATGAAACAAAAAATATTTCTGAGAAATTAGGTTGTAGTTTTACAATAGCCGATGTTTTACAGGATGGATTTGTGGAAAAGGTTAAAAATGATATTTCTGATGTAAAAGGAATTGCCTACTGTGTAGGCTCAATTGATTTAAAACCTTTGAGAATGGTCAATGAACAAGATTTTAATAAGTGTATGAAATTAAATTTATACTCAGCAGTGGAAGTTATAAAAGGATACCAGGATAGTTTAAAAAAGAATAAAGGTTCAGTAGTTTTATTTTCTACAGTTGCAGCTCAAAGAGGTTTTACAAATCACGCTATAATTGCCTCTACTAAGGCTGCTGTAGAGGGTTTAACTGTTTCTTTAGCAGCAGAATTTGCTCCTAATGTTAGAGTGAACTGTATTGCACCTAGTTTGACTAACTCGAAAATTGCTGAACCAATGTTAAAAAATAAGGCATTAGCAGATGGTATAGCTAAAGCCCATCCTTTAAAAAGATTAGGTGAAGGTAAGGACTCTGCCTCTCTTGCAAAATTTCTTATTACTGACGACAGTTCTTGGGTTACAGGTCAAATCATTGCTGTTGATGGTGGTAGATCAAAACTTTCTTAAAGTGAAAAGAACGCTTGTTACAATTTTTTTATTTACACTTTTTATAAATTATTCATTCGCTGATAATTTAAGATTTAAGAAGATTGTAAATTTAAAAGGTCCATGGGGATCTACTTTTATTAATGATAGAGAATTATTAATTACCGAAAAAAGTGGGGAAATTAAATTAATAGACCTTAATACTAATAAAACTTCTTCATTAAATCACAATCTTAACTATTTAGAGCATGGACAGGGTGGTTTATTAGATATTCTTTTTAAAGATGATTTTGTCTATGTTTCTTATACCGAAAATAGAGGAAATTGGAAAACTAGTACCTCAATAGCAAAATCTAAATTTAATAAAAAAGATTTAATATTTAAAAATATTTTTCAAGCTAATCCACCTATAGATTCAGGATATCACTTTGGATCAAGGTTGGCGATCAAAGATGGTTATCTTTTCGCGTCTGCTGGTGAAAGAGGTCAAGGTATGATTGCACAAGATCCTACAAAGCATCCTGGTAGTATCATTAGAATAAATATTGATGGAAGTATCCCAAAAGATAATCCAAAATTTCAGGGTAAATCAGATTGGTTACCTGAAATTTATCAAATAGGTATTAGGAATCCTCAAGGTCTAACTTTATCACCATTTGATGAAAAAATTTATATGAGCAATCATGGAGCGAGAGGTGGGGATTGGTTTGGTGAAGCCAAAAAAGGTGAAAATTATGGATGGAAAATTTTAGGTTGGGGAGGGACAAACTATTCAGGCATTCCTATAGGTCCAAAATGGAAACCGGGTTTTACAAAAGCGATACAATATTGGGTGCCGTCCATAGCAACAAGTGCAATCACAATTTATAAAGGAGAAGAGTTTAGTGAATGGAATGGACATGCTTTAGTTACTTCGCTTAAAGACAAGTCTTTAAGAAAATTAATATTTGACGACTTATCTAATGTAGAAGAGGAAATCATATTTAAAAATAAAATTGGAAGAATAAGAGATATACAAGTCCATCCTAATAACGGAAAAATTTACTTTTTAGGAGAAGACGCTCTCTGGCTGATGGAGAAAATCTAATTTTTTAGATATAAGTAACCACTTAATTCGATTAAAAGATTATATCTAAATAAATTTATGAATTGGGTAGTTTTTACAATTTTAGCAGCTTTTTTTCAAAATCTAAGAACGTCATTACAGAAAAAATTAAATAAAGATTTATCATTGGTTGCTTCTGCATACGTAAGATTTGCCTTTGCATTACCATTTGCTTTTGTATTATTTTTTTTTTTTCACGATTTTGATATCATTTCAGATATTCTAGATCAAACTAACTTCATTTTTTTTACTTTTTTAGGATCTATTTTACAAGTTACTTTTACAATAACACTATTATACCTTTTTAGATTTTCGAATTTTGTTGTCGGCACTTCACTAAGTAAAACAGAAGTTATTCAAATAGCGATTTTTGAATATATCATATTAAAAGATAAACTAAATTTGCTTGGTGTCTTTGGAATAATAATTGCAACGCTTGGGGTTATTATTATTTCAATCAAAGATTATAAATTTTTTTTTAAAAATTTTTTTTCAAAGGTAACACTTATTGGATTGGGAGCAGGACTTTTACTGGGTCTCAGTGTTGTCTATTTTAGGGCGGCAGCACTAACACTGGAAAATTTTTCATCTAATTTTGATAGAGCGCTTACTACAGTTTTTTTTGCTTTAATAATTCAAACTATAATCATTAGTGCATATCTGATAATTTTTGAAAAATCGGAATTCAAAAAATTTTTTGATAATAGATTTGAAATATGTTTGACTGGATTTGCTGGTTTTTTAGCAACACTATCCTGGTTTTTTGCTTTCACTTTAATTCAAGCATCTTTTGTAAGAGCTGTTGGTCAAATTGAAATATTTTTTAGTTACATCTCATCAAAATATCTTTTTAAAGAAAAAATAACTTTTATTGAAATTTTAGGTATTTTGATATTTATAGCTGGTGCAACTTTATTGCTTTTAACAAGAACAACTTGACTTTTAATTATTTAATAATTTATTCTTTGCCTTTTCAAACTCTTCTTGAGTAAGTACACCGCTTTCTCTTAGTTCATTCAATTTTTCTAATTCATTACTCAAAGATTTATCAGTGTTTGAATCCTCATTATTTTCATCTATTTCATTTTCGTCTTTGTTAGCTTGGTTAGCTTGTTTCGCACTAACACCACTCATAATAGCTCTCGTCCCTAAGTATAAGACAAAGAATAAAATAGGAATTACCAGTCCAAAAAAAATCAATTTTTCCATTATCTAATCATCATCCTCTTCTCTCCAATTTTTTTCATACATTAGCCAAGCTGCATATATAACTGAAAATGTTCCAACAATCATACCATAATCAAAACCTGTTTGTTGATCATATAAGTACCAGCCCAATTGGGTCGCTCCAATGGTAGGAACTGTTAAAATTAAGAATACAATTGCAATTCTATATGGATATTTAGGTTTCTTCACACCTCAAAATATCAAAAAATTTAATAGGTTGTAACTTTAAAGTTGCGATCTTTTGAAACACTCTACAGTATTTTTTAATAAACAAGCGATTGTCATTGGTCCAACTCCACCTGGAACTGGTGTTAAAGCTTTAGCATTTTTTGAAACTTCATCAAATGCAACATCACCAACAATACCTTTATCGGTTTTATTAATTCCAACGTCAATTACGATTGTGTCTTTTTTAACCCAATCTCCTTTAACAAGTTCAGGGATACCGACAGCAGCAATAATAATATCTGCTTCTAAACATTCGGCCTTGAGATCTTTTGTTTTTGAGTGGGTAATTGTTACCGTGCAATTTTCTTTTAAAAGAAGTTGTGTCATCGGTTTTCCATTTAGATTAGATCTTCCAACTACAACTGCTTTTTTTCCACTTAAGTTTGGCTCAATCTTTTTAATTAATAAATAACAGCCTAGTGGAGTACAGGGCACGGAACTCTCGTAGCCTGAAGAAAGATTACCAACATTCATAGGATGAAATCCATCAACGTCTTTAGATGGATGAATAGCCTCAATAATTTTTTTTTTATCAATATGTTTAGGCAAAGGTAACTGAACTAAAATACCTGAAACGCTCTTATCTTTATTTAAATCATTAATCTTGTCCAAAATAACTTTTTCTTCCACAGAGTCTGGGTATTTAATTACGTCAGACTTTAAACCAACCTCTTTTGCTGATTTCTCTTTGTTCCTTACATATATTTGACTAGGGGTAAGATCTCCAATCAAAATCACCGTTAAACCTGGTACTTTATTATACTTATTTTTTAATTCAGCTACTTCTTGTTTAAGTTCTTCTCTTAACTCAGCTGCTGCTTTTTTTCCATCAATTAGAATCATAAGTTTTAAAAAATTAAAGGTGCGATGTAGAGCTTCATACACATTTCTATAAACCAAATCAATAGAAGTAATATAATGGGTGAGATATCTAAGGATCCTAAATTAGGTAAAAAACGTCTAATTTTATTTAGTATAGGGTCTGTTAAACGATATGTTAATTCTAAAATTGAGTAAACAAATCTATTTTGTGTATTCAAAACATTAAAAGTAACCAACCAGCTTGTGATTACGTTCGCTATTACTACATAGGAATAAAGCTTTAATATTTGTAAAGCTAAATAAAAAATGGCTATCATTTTTTCTCTATATAAATAGATGAACTTGGGAATGCAAAAGATGCTTTGTTTTTTTCGACAATTTTTTTAATTTCGATTGCTAATTTCTCTTTTACTGATAACCACTCGTTCCAACTGTCTGATTTAGTAAAACAACGAACATACATATCAATTGAACTATCAGAGAATTTGTCAACTCTTACTGCAATTCCTATGCTTGTGTTAAAGTCCTCACTTTTTTGAATGTGATCTTCAATTTCGTTTCTTATCGTTTTTAATTGATCAACCGTTGTGTCATATTGAAGAGTAATAATCCAACTTATTAACCAATTTGAAGTTTCACTTACATTTACAACTGCATTTTCGGCAAATTGAAAGTTAGGAATAATTGCAAGAGATTTATCAAACTTTCTTATTGTTGTTGATCTAAACCCAATTTTTTCAACTATACCTTCTATAATTCCCTCTACTAATATCCAATCACCTATTTTAAATCTTTTTTCAACTAGAACTAAAATACCTGAAATCAAATTTTTAAATAAATCTTGGGCACCCAAAGCAACTGCAACACCAAATAAACCAAGACCAGCAATAATTGGTCCTATCTTTATTCCCCAAAGTTCTAATACAGCAGCTAGACCTAAAATAAAAATTAGTATTTTTAAGGATTTAATGATCCATCCAATTAACTCTCTTGTTAAAAGTTTATCAAGTCCACTTAAAATATAAGACACAGGTTCAATAATTTGATGTATCACCCAAAAGATTAAAATTGTTATTAATGTTCTATTTATTGTGTCAACAACTTCTCTTCCTTCAATTGAAAAAGTCATGTAATAACTTGCTATAAAAAACCCCAAAACAATTGGTAAAAATCTTGCTGGTCCAATCAACGAAGACACAAAAGTATCATCTAATTTATTAGTAGTTCTTTTAGAAATTATCTCTAATTTTTTAATAATAAGTTTACTTATTAATCCTCTAAAAATTAGAAAAATTAAAAATATTCCAATACCAATTAATATTTGAAAAATATCTACTCCTAATATCCCTCTATTCCAGACTGATAAAAAGACTTCAGAAAAATTATTTATTATTTCCATAGTTAAATTTTATATAACAAAAATTCCTCTTCTCCAGGATTAAAAAGAAATATCTTTTTCCACTTAATTTCATTTAATTTAGCTGATGTTTTTTCGCCTATACACATCAAATTAGTACTCATCCAAAGACTCTCTAGCTGATTAAATTTTATAAATTTTAAAAGACTTGATGCACTGTTTTGTGAATAAACGTAAACCATATCAGGCATATCAAGTTTTAACTTATTAATAAAATCACTATCAAATTTTTCATTATGTACAGTTCCATAGTTTATCAATCTTTTTACCTCATATCCCTCATTACGCAGTTGATTATCAAGATCCACTGAAATGTTTTCTCCACTTACATAAATTAATTTACCCTCTGTTTTATCAAAATTCTGTAATATCAATTCTTTTAAATTTAGAACGTTTCCCTCTGCAGCAATTGTATTGGAAAAACCATGACCTCTTGCTTCTCGCTCGGTTGCATTTCCTACACAAAAACATTTTATATTTTTATCTAGTCCGTTTAAATTTAAAAATCTTACAGCATTAGAACTTGTAAAAATAATACCCTTAAACTTAGAAAGATCTATTTCTTCATGTAGAATTTTTTTTATTGATAATAAAGGTAAATGTGAAACCTTGTGACCAAGAGACTGAAATTTAATGATCATTTCAGAACAATCTTCTAAAGGTCTGGTTAATAGAATATGCATTTTATCTTTTATAAGTATTATTCGATTTTATTTTTAAAATTTGACCAATCTCATTTCCAAGTTCTCTAAAATTTTCTAATTTGTCGGATTTTTTTTCATAAAATCTTTGTGAACCATCCAATGAAAAGAGCTCAGCTTCTACTGTAATTTTGTTTTCATCTATTTTAGAATGAATTCCAACTGCTGTTTCACAATCTCCCTCTAAAATTTTTAGAATATTTCTTTCAGCATGTGCTCTTTTATAAGTCTCTTTATGATTAATCTTTTTTAACATTGAAATCATATCTTCATCATTTTCTCTACACTGTATAGCAATTATGCCTTGTCCTGCACTTGGAATTATTTCTCCAATAGAAAAAATTTCTGAAATTTTATCTTCTAATTTCAGATACTTTATTCCAGCATAAGATAAAATTATCGCATCATACTCACCATCTGCTAATTTTTTTATTCTAGTGTCAACATTCCCTCTTATAAGTTTACAACTAACATCAGGCCTAATTTTTTTTATTTGAAATTGTCGTCTATAAGAAGATGTCCCAATAACAGCATTCTGTTTTAAATCTTTAAATTTTTTATTTCCATTAATTATAGCGATTTCTCTCGCATCAGTTCTTTCAAGAAATGTATCTGTTAAAAGACCATTGGTCTCAATTGCTGGCATGTCTTTTAGTGCATGAACAGCTATATCAATATTATTTTTTTGAAGCTCTTGTTCGATACTACTTGAAAACAAACCTTTGCCACCAACATCGGATAATCTGGTGTCTTGTATCTCATCACCCTTGGTAGAAATTTTTTTAATATTTATATCCTGATCAATAAATTTCGTCGTCTCAATAATTTTCTCTTTTACTTTTTGTGCATATAATAATGCTAACTTACTTCCTCGAGACCCAATTGTTATTTTCTTTTTCATAAAAAAATCATTTCTTACTTGTATTGGGATTGTACAATTATTAAAAACTATTTGTATGAATAAAAAACCCTTAATTCTTGGAATAGAAACTAGCTGTGATGAAACTGCAGCGTCTCTAATTTCAGAAAATGAGCAAGGAATACCAATAATTCTCTCTAATATTATTTCTAGCCAAACAGAAATTCATAAAGAATTTGGTGGAGTTGTTCCCGAACTTGCTGCCCGATCCCATTTAGAAAAAATTGATTGGATTGTTCAAAAGGCTTTGGATGAAAGTGGAAAAAAAATAGACGAAATAGATGCAGTTGCTGCAACGGCTGGGCCAGGATTAGTTGTTTGCTTATCAGTCGGCTTAAGTTTTGGTAAAACTTTTGCTAATTTAATTAAAAAACCATTTATTGCAGTTAATCATTTAGAAGGCCACGCTTTAAGTCCAAGAATTAATTCAGAGTTAAATTACCCGTATTTATTTTTATTAATTTCAGGTGGACACTCACAGTTTTTAAATGTTAAAGGACTTGGAAATTATAAAAGATTGGGCACCACTATAGATGATGCCTTAGGTGAAGCATTTGATAAAACTGCAAAGTTATTAGGAATAGAATTTCCTGGTGGACCCAAAATTGAAGTTTTTGCTGATAAGGGAAATCCTGAAAAATATGATTTACCAAAGCCAATTATTAACAGGGGGGGTTGTAACTTATCATTTGCAGGCTTGAAGACAGCGGTTTTAAAAATATCAAAAAATATAAAAACAGAACAAGATAAATTTGATTTAGCAGCCTCGTTTCAAAAAACAATAATTGAAATCCTGAATAAGAAAACAAAGATTGCTTTTTTAGAATTTGAGAAACAAAATAATCTTAAGAAAAAAAATTTTGTTATTGCTGGTGGTGTTGCAGCTAACAAAAAAATTAGATCAATGTTAATTAATTTATGTAATGAGAAAAATTATGAAAGTATATTTCCACCAATAGAACTCTGTGGTGATAATGCTGCAATGATAGGGATGGTAGGCTTAGAAAAATTTAAAATAAATCAATTTAATGATTTAGATCATCCAGCAAAACCCAGATGGCCTCTAGATGAAAAAGCTAATTTCTTAAAGGGAGCAGGTGTAAAATTATAATGCAATACTGGTTACTTAAATCAGAGCCTGATGTTTGGTCAATTGATCAACAAAAAAAAGCTGGTAAAAAAGGAGCACCCTGGGACGGTGTGAGAAACTATCAAGCAGCTAAGAATTTAAAAACTATGAAAAAGGGTGATCAATGTTTTTTTTATCACTCAAATATAGGAAAAGAAATTGTTGGAATAGTAGAAGTTGTTAAAGAACATTACATTGATAAAACAGACAAATCAGGAAGATTTGTTGCAGTGACTGTTAAGTTTTTGAAAAGACTTGATAATCCTGTGTCTTTAGAGCAAATTAAAAAAAACAAGGATTTAAGCCATTTATCTTTAATTAAACAAAGTAGATTATCTGTTATGCCTATTGACTCTAAAAGCTGGAAGCTTTTAAATAAAATGAGTAATAATTAAAAAAATATGCCAAAAAAAAGGAAATCAAAAAAGAAAAAAACCAAAAAAAGAAAGAAAAAAAAGTCTTTAAAAAAAAGAAGAAAAATAAAAAAGGCTTCAAAAGCTAAAAGATCTAAAAATAAAAATATTGATAAAACATCATCTAATGATCAAGTTATCAAAACTAAACCTGAATGGGTGAAAAGAAGTTTAGCAAATAAAGCTCAATATCAAAAAAAATATTCTGATTCTATTAAAAATAATAATTCATTTTGGAAAAAAGAAGGAAAGAGAATTACTTGGATAAAACCTTACAAAAAAATTAAAGATGTCAAATATAGTAAAGACGAAGTAAGAATTAAATGGTTTGAAGATGGTACTTTAAATGCATCTGCAAACTGTATTGATCGTCATTTAAAAGATAAAAAAGATAAAACTGCAATTATATGGGTAGGGGATAATCCTAAAGATACTCAAAAAATTTCTTACAAACAATTGCATCAAAAAGTTTCAAAAGCTGCTAATGGTCTTAAAAAACTAGGGATACAAAAGGGCGACCGTGTCACTATTTATCTCACGATGATACCTGAATTAGCAATACTGATGTTAGCTTGTGCAAGGATAGGTGCAGTCCACTCAATAATTTTTGGTGGTTTCTCTGCAGAATCAATTTCTGGAAGAGTTAATGATTGTAAATCAGAATATATAATTACTGCTGATGAGGGAGTAAGAGGAGGCAAAACTATTCCTTTAAAAGCAACAACAGATGAAGCCTTATCTAATTGTCCAGATGTTAAAAAATGTATTGTAGTAAAAAGAACTGGTAATTATGTATATTGGGATCAAGATCGAGACGTCTGGTATCATGACCTAATTAAAGATGTACCAAATTATTGTGAGCCTGAAGAAATGAATGCGGAGGATCCTTTATTTATTCTTTACACATCAGGATCAACCGGAAAACCTAAAGGGGTTTTGCATACCACTGGAGGATATATGGTTTATGCTTCTATGACTCATCAATATATTTTTAATTATAAACCAAATGACATTTATTGGTGTACAGCAGATATTGGATGGGTAACTGGTCATAGTTATATTATTTATGGACCATTAGCTAATGGTGCAACAACTATTATGTTTGAAGGTGTTCCAAATTACCCTGATAGCTCAAGGTGGTGGCAGATAGTAGACAAGTATAAGGTTAATACTTTTTACACAGCACCAACAGCTATAAGAGCCTTGATGAGAGAGGGTGATGGTCCAGTTAATAAAACTTCAAGAAAATCCTTAAAATTATTAGGTACTGTTGGGGAACCTATAAATCCAGAGGCATGGATGTGGTATTACAAAACCGTTGGAAATTCAAAATGTCCAATAGTCGATACTTGGTGGCAAACAGAAACAGGAGGAATTCTTATAGCACCACAAACTGGTGCCATTCCACTTAAGCCTGGTTCAGCAACAAAACCTTTTTACGGAATTAAACCAGTGTTGGTAAATAAAGACGGTAAAGAAATAAAAGGTGAAGGTGAAGGTAGGCTTTGTATAGCTCAATCTTGGCCTGGTCAAATGAGAACAGTTTATGGTGATCATCAAAGATTTATTGATACATATTTTTCACAGTTTGATGGAAAATATTTCACTGGAGATGGATGTAAAAGAGATAAAGATGGCTACTATTGGATAACTGGTAGAGTTGATGATGTAATCATTGTCTCTGGTCATAACCTTGGTACTGCTGAAATTGAAAGTGCATTTGTTGCACATCCTAAAGTAGCAGAGGCTGCAGTGGTTGGGTATCCTCATGATATCAAAGGGAATGGGTTGTACTGTTATGTTACTTTAAATGCTGGAGAAAGCGAGACGGGTGATTTAGATAGAGAACTAAAGCTTTGGGTAAGAAAACAAATAGGACCTTTGGCAACGCCAGATTTAATTCATTTTACCCCAGGACTTCCAAAAACAAGATCTGGAAAAATTATGAGAAGAATTTTAAGAAAGATTGCAGCAAACGAGCATGGACAACTAGGCGATACAACTACTCTTGCTGATCCTGGTGTGGTTGATAGTTTAGTTGAAAATAGAAAAAATACTTAAAATTTTATCCTTTCATTAAATTCTTTTTTCACAACATCCCATTTTAAAATTACTGAGTTTAGAACTATTTTACGATCTAAAGTTTTTAAATCTTCTGCGATTGGCGCCCACTTGTATAATGATAAAGCGCTAGGATTGAATGGTAAATCATTGTGATGATCATTCCAATTGATATTTCGTATTCTTTCATCAAAACTTTTTTTTGCATTTTCTATTATGTCAATTGGCATCTTATTTGAAGTCTCATCATCTAAAATTTTTAAAAAAATTTCTTTTGCTTTCTCTGTGTCTTGGTAATTAAAATTCGCTTTCAATTTTGAAAATGTGAACAATGTAAGATCTTGAAGAGCAACTGAATAAATATTCCACTTAGCCAAGTTTACTGAGTCCATAAAAGTATCATTCTCGAAATGAAGAACGTATCTAGTTCCCATCCTCGTTTTAAGATAGCCGTAAAGAGTAACCTGGCTTACCCAAGCAGATTTAGTTTGAATAAAAGTTTCAAGTTCATCCAAATTGCTAATTTTACCCTTAGGAATAAAAGCTTTGAACATGGCGAAAAGATAAGTCTTAAAATCATGCCAGGTTAAGTCTCTCCACGTTAATTTGTATTTCCCCATAAAAAGCCCTATTTTTGACACTTATAACTAGAAAAGGCTAGTAAATTTACCAATTTTAACACTTTAAATCTATTTCATAATGGTTATGGTTTTGGCCAGTTATAACTAAAAAGAGAGAGGTATAAATGTCAAAACAAGAACAACACTGGGAAAAATCCAAGGGTTTGCTAATGATGACGTTAGCAATTTGGTTTGTTTTCTCAATTGGCATCTTCCTATTCGGGGCTGAAATGAACGAGGTTACGGGACCATTTGGTTATCCGTTAACGTATTGGTTCACATGTCAAGGTTCTCTTGGAATTTTCGTAATACTAATTTTCTGGTTTGCGAATAGACAAGAAAAAATTGATGAAGAGTTCGGCTTTAGTGAAAGAGGAGATGACTAATGATTAAAGGTAATTTTATAGACAATTTACCTAAGGTTTATGGAATCTATACAGGAGGATTTTTAGGTTTCATAATCATTATGTCGATTGCAGAGCAGATGGGTATGACAGCGAAAACAATTGGTATTTGTTTCGTTGCCTTTACGGTAGCCATCTATGCTATAATTGGTTATCTATCACGTACAGCTCAAGCTGATGCATATTACGTAGCAGGAAGACAAGTACCAACCGTTTTCAACGGAATGGCGACAGCAGCAGACTGGATGTCTGGTGCATCATTCGTTGCAATGGCAGGTGGTATTTACTTTAAAGGATACGGTTATATGGCACTACTTGTAGGTTGGACTGGTGGATATGTATTAGTTGCATCACTATTAGCACCTTACTTAAGAAAATTTGGCTGTTACACAGTTCCAGATTTTATAGGTACGAGATACGGTGGTAATTTAAGTAGATTCATGGCAGTAGTAGTTTTAACTGTTGCTTCATTTACTTATGTAACTGCACAAATTAACGCCACAGGTACAATCGCATCTGTTGCACTTGATATTCCATTCCAATACGCTGTATACGTTGGACTTATAAGTATTTTACTTTGTTCAATGCTTGGTGGTATGAGAGGGGTAACTTGGACACAGGTAGCTCAATATATCGTACTAATCATAGCTTACTTATTACCAGTATTCTGGATCAGTAATAAAATGGGTGCGGGTTTCTTCCCTCACTTCATGTTAGCTGATGAAGTTTCTAGAATAGCTGAATTAGAGGCTCAGTTTGGTTTTGTTAAAAACTCAGCTGAAAATCTAAAAGAAGTGCCAAAAGGTTTGGCTGGAATAACTAAAGCTCACTCAGCGGTGAACGCAACACCTTGGGCATTTATTTCATTAGCGTTAGCGATGATGATGGGAACAGCTTCATTGCCTCACGTTATGATGAGATATTTTACTACTCCAAGTGTAAAAGCTGCTAGAAAATCAGTAGGTTGGTCATTATTCTTTATCTTCCTACTTTATTCTTCTGCTCCAATGTTAGCGACACTATCTAAGTTGTCATTGATTGATCCGTCACTACCAACAGGTATTATCGGTAAATCAATAGCTGAAGTTCAATCGATAGATTGGTATCAAAACTGGAACCAAGCAAACTTAATGTTTGTAAGCGACTTTAACGGAAATGGAACTCTTGAGTTAAATGAGTTTTTCATGGGTGGTAAAGCCGTTGTGTTAGCAACTCCAGAAATAGCTGGATTACCATATGTAATCTCAGGTCTGGTTGCTGCTGGAGGTATGGCTGCTGCCATGTCAACAGCCGATGGTTTGATTTTAGCAATTGCAAACGCAATCTCACACGATGTTTACTATAAGATCATCGATCCAAAAGCTGAGACTGCTAAAAGACTAGTTGTTGCAAGGGTATTACTTGTAGTAATTGGTTTTGCAGGAGCAACAATCGCAGCTCTTGAGATTCAAGGTATCTTAGGTTCAGTAATCTGGGCTTTTGACTTTGCGATGTCAGGACTATTCTTCCCACTTGTACTTGGTGTATGGTGGAAGAGAGCTAACAAAGAAGGTGCTATTGCTGGTATGTTCTTAGGATTAGTTTCTGGTGCTGCTTACCTAGTTTGGGTAAGAACAGGCGGAAGTGGATTCTTAGGAATTACACAGTTAACGTTTGGTATCTTTGGTTCAGCTGTCAGCTTAGTAGCAATGGTTGTGGTGAGTTTAATGACTCAAGCACCAAACGCTGCAACGCAGAAAATGGTTGATGAGGTTCGTATACCAGCTGGTAAATCGATCCTTGGCAAACAACACTAAATAATCTTTTTAAGGGGCGATTAATTTCGCCCCTTTTAATTTCGATCTTTTTCCAATATAAATTTCTCAATGTCAGCTAACTTTCATCCTTTAGTATATATAATTGACTATATTCTTGGAGTAATCATGTGGACTTTGATTGGAAGGGTTGCAATGAATATTTTTCAAAGAGAAGATTCTCAATTTTTTTTTATGAGAGTCTTTGTTAAATTTACTAATCCTTTGATCAACTTATTTAAACCTATAACTCCATCATTTATCATACAACCAATCGTACCTCTTTACGTTGCTTGGTTTTTTTTCATGATAAGGTTTTACTTTATGCCTTGGGTTCTAGGATACTCGGTGATGGGCATGTTGTCATTTCCATTAGAAAGTGAGATTTCAAGACAAATTTATCAAT
The DNA here is from genome assembly GCA_902580895.1 of uncultured Pelagibacteraceae bacterium. GTDB lineage: Bacteria > Pseudomonadota > Alphaproteobacteria > Pelagibacterales > Pelagibacteraceae > Pelagibacter. The sequence continues at coordinate 47,818 of CACHMJ010000001.1, forward strand.
TTTTTAATTAAATTAGATTTTAAAATTTGGTACTAGTTAATTTAATAATCTATGAAAAAAATACAAATTTCCCCCTCAATATTATCTGCTGACTTTAGTCAACTAGGAAATGAAATTAAAAGACTCGAGGATGCAGGGGCAGATATGATACATGTTGATGTAATGGATGGTCACTTCGTTCCCAATTTAACTATTGGACCTCCAGTCATTAAAACTCTTAGAAAGCATTCAGAATTAACTTTTGATGTGCACTTGATGATTTCACCTGTCCATAAATATATAAAAGATTTTGCAGATGCAGGAGCTGATATAATTACTATACACCCTGAAGCTACTGATAATTTAGCAGAATCAATTAAACATATTAAAAGTTTTAAAAAAAAGGTTGGTATTTCTCTAAATCCAAATACCGAGATCAACATAATCGAAAATGAGTTAAAGAACGTGGATTTGATTTTAGTTATGAGTGTTTATCCAGGTTTTGGAGGTCAGAAATTTATTCCTGACGTCATTAAAAAAATTGAATTATTAAAAAAAATAAAAGATGATAAAAATTATAAGTACGACATTGAAGTAGATGGAGGAATAAATTTTTCAAATTCAAAAGATGTAATAAACGCAGGCGCAAATATTCTTGTATCGGGAACTACAATATTTAAAGAAAACAACGGAAACATTAAAAAGAATATAGAAACACTTAAAGAAGTGTAGAATGCTGTTAGATGGATTTTTTGAAACTTTAAATGATTTTAAAGAAATAATAAAAAAAAAATTCAGAGCTATTTATCAAAATTCAAGTTTATACGAAAAAAAGATTTCTAAAACTTTTGATAATGAATTCATATACAAACCAAGTCCTCACTTACTTTCATCGATAATCAAATACCAAAATAAGAAATATAAGATTGAAGATTTTGAACTAGAGACGGTTTGGAATACACAAATGAAACCAAAAGATTTTGAAAAATTAAATAATTTTTTTTGGTTTTTTAGTCTTGATTTAAAATCTTCAAAAAAATCAGTTCAAGAAGTTATCTTAAATTGGATTAATAAAAACAATAAATTTAAAAAAAAGAGTTGGGAATTTAATATTACTGCAAAAAGAATAATTTCGTGGTTATCTAACCACCAACTTTCTTATAACGAAAGTGATAAAGAATATAGATCAATTTTTGATCACATGATTCAAAAACAAACAAATCATTTATTAAATGAAATAAAAAACTCTAAAGATTTAGAAAACAAAATAATTGGTTGCTCTGCAATAATTTTAACTGGATTATGTTATAAAATTGAGAAAAACTATTTAAATATAGGTTTAAGTTTTCTAAAAAAAATTACTAAGTCCTCAATAGATAACCAAGGTTTTACTAACTCACGGAATATAAAACAGTTAATATTTTTTTTAAAATATTTCATAATTATTAGAGAATGGTTTAAAGAGTCACAAGTTGAAGTTCCAGATCATATAGACGAAAATATTTATTATTTTGGACAAAGTTATGCTTTGATAAGACAAAACCTGGACGTAGATCTTTTATTTAATGGTAATAATAAGTCTAATACTCATGATTTCGATCATTATTTAAGAAGACTTGGTTATAAATTTAAAAATGAAAATAAAGAGTGTGGTGGTTACATAATTTTAAAGAATAAAAAAATTTGTCTAGCAATGGATGCGGGATCTTCACCAAATCCTAAGTATACTCAGGATTACCAGTCGGGCACTCTTTCATTTGAAATAATTTCAAACGGAAAGAAACTTATTACAAATTGTGGTTATTATAAAAAAAATAATCAAAAACTTAATGAGATATCAAAATCTTCAGCTGCGCACAGCACATTAACTATTGATGACTACTCCTCATGTAAATTTACAAAGAGAAAAGATAAATTAATTTTAAAAACAGGTTTAAAAGTTGGTCAAAAAAATTCTATATTTGAGAGTAATTATTGGAAAATCAATGCTGCTCATGATGGATATTTTAAAAAATTTAAATCAATTCACGAGAGAAATATTGAATTTTTTCCTGAGCAAATGAAATTTATTGGAAATGATAAGGTTATTACAAAAAAAAATAATTTTAATTTCAAGTTTGACATTCGATTTCATTTAGAACCAAATATTAAATTAATGAAGACCCAAGATAATAAATCTATATTAATAGAATTAGAGGATGAGGGTTGGAAATTTACTTGTGATAATTATGAAATTAATATTGATAATGGATTATACTTCGGTAATAAAAATACATATATTGAGAACCAAAATATTTTTATATCTGGCATATTGAGTAATAATGAAGAGAACATTAAATGGGAAATTAAAAAGATATAATGAGAAAAATTAGATCAGCTTTAATATCATTGTCTGATAAGTCCAATCTTAAGCCTTTATTACAAGAATTAAGGAGAAATAATATCAAAATAATTAGTTCTGGTGGAACATTTAGAGTAATTAAGAAACTTAAATTCAAATGCTTAGATGTTTCAGATTTTACAGGATTTAAGGAAATACTCAGCGGGAGAGTCAAAACCTTACACCCGAAAATACATGCTGGAATTTTAAACAAAAGAAATAATAAATCTCACTCTAATGATATTAAAAAAAATAATTTTGAGAATATTGATTTAATAATAGTGAATTTCTATCCATTTGAAAATACGATCGAGCAAACAAAAAATCATTCAAAAATAATAGAAAAAATTGATGTTGGTGGACCAGCTATGGTCAGAGCTGCTGCAAAAAACTATAATGATGTGACTGTAATAACATCTGTTGAACATTATTCAGAACTTATTAATGAATTAAAAAAAAATAAAGGTAGCACTTCTCTTAAATTTAGAGAAAAAATGTCTAGATTAGCATTCAGTGAGACCGCCTATTACGATGCAGTAATTTCAAACTATTTTAATAAATTTTGTAATATCGATTTCCCTAAAAGAAAAATTCACTACACTAATTTAGTAGAAAATCTTAGGTATGGAGAAAATCCTCATCAAGTGGCTGCTTTTTATTCTCAAAATTTAGAAAATAGATTGAACCAAATGCATGGAAAAACTTTGAGTTATAATAATTACAGCGATATTTTTGCTGCACTAACTATTTCAAAATCACTACCAAAAAATACTGGCACTGTTATTATTAAACATGGTAATCCTTGTGGTGTATCAGCTCTAAAAAATAATTTAGATAGTTGTAAAGCTGCACTAAAATCTGATCCAATTAGCGCGTTTGGTGGTATAGTTTCTTGTAATTATAAACTTGATCATAAAGTCGCATTCACGCTAAATAAAATTTTCCTTGAGGTAATCATAGCTAATGGTTTTGATAAAAAAGCCCTTAAAATACTTGAATCAAAAAAAAATCTCAGGCTGATAGACTCATCAAATATTTCTTTTAATGAGGCTTGGAAATTTAACTCTCTTGATAATTTCACACTTTTACAATCTGAAGATAAAAAGATTTTTTCAAATAAAGATTTTAGAATTGTATCAAAAAAAAAACCTAGTAGATCGCAACTTGAAAATTTGATATTTGCATTTAATGTTTGTCGTTACACGAAATCAAATGCTATTATTCTTGCAAATAACAAATCAACAATTGGCATTGGGTCTGGACAGCCTAGTAGATTGGATAGCTGTGAGATTGCAATAAATAAAATGAACAAATTTTCAAAACCCAATAATGACATCGTTGCAGCATCAGATGCTTTTTTTCCATTTGTAGATGGGATAGAAAAATTAATTCAATCAGGAATAAGTGCAATAATTCAACCCGCTGGATCAATTAAAGATAAGGAAATAATAAAATTTGCGAACGAAACAAATACTGTTTTAGTTTTTTCAAAAACACGACATTTTAGACATTAATTATCTGATCGATTTTAGCCGCTAATATAAAATCATTTTCAGATAAACCTTCTATTGCATGTGTAGTGATGTTAATTTTAGCATATCCCCATCCAAACATAATATCTGGATGATGACCCTCATCCTCTGAGACTTTTCCTACCTCATTGACAAATTTCTGACTTTCTAAAAAATTTTTAAATTCAAATTTTTTTTCTAAGAGATAATTTTTTTTATCATCTTGAATAATATTCCAACCATCAACCTTTTTTTGATATTTATGAATTTCAGAGATATCAAAGGCTTTCACACCACCTTCGCAAGGAACACATTTTTTTTCTAACAGATCACTCATAATTTAATGGAGCGGGCAAAGGGGGTCGAACCCTCGACCTTCTCGTTGGCAACGAGACGCTCTACCACTGAGCTATGCCCGCTTAGCAATTTAATATAATAAAAGTAAATTACTATTTCAAGAAATTAAGTTATTTATAACCTAATTCATTTAAATTATTTTCAAAAATATTATTTAATTTTTCAACAAACTCTTTATCAAAGTTTTTTTGCCAATTATTCTTTGGTCCTAAATGGAAAAAAGGTATCTTTTTTTTTTCTCCTCGTGAGATAATAGACTCACCAAATCCATTTTTTTCTTCAATTTTTTTTAAATTTTCAAAAGAAGTGGTTCTAACAGCGTTTTTAGCTTTTTCCCTATTAAATCCATTTTTATTATTTGTCAGTTTATCTATAAATTCTATTATCTCTTTAAATACAGAGAAAGTTTCCGATAATAAATCCTCATATTTTAAAAATTTTATTGGTAATAAATTGTTGTTTTTCCATGATTGATAATTTAATTCCCAAGAACTAATAAATTGATAATCGCTAAAATCTTTTTTCTTTTTAAAATCATAAATAAAGTTTTTTTTATTTTGCATAACATCCAAAGCTTTATTATGATCAATTTGAAAATGTCTAGACATAGAGTCTAAAACATTTCTAGGATCTCTTACAATATAAACTGCCCCGAGTGAATTAGCTTGATTTGTAAAATCATTTTTTCCCAATTTTACTAAAGCATTATGTGTCTTGAAAAATTTTATCGTTCGTTCTTCATTAATTTTTTCTTGAGCTAAGACCCAAAATCTTGAAGTGTCTCCTGGTATTGCTAAATCATAATCAAAACTCTCTAAATATTTTTTTACGGGAAACTGTTGAACATTCTTTAAATGATTATCACCAAGAAAAATGCCATCTTTTGTATAATAATAAGCACTTATCAACGATCTTAACCATGTGTTCCCATTTTTAGGATAGGAAGCGAGCCAAATTATCATATTTTTATCTTTAAATTATTTTTATATTATTAATATATATTTGATAAATTATGAAACTTCCAAAAACTATACCTGTTTTTCCACTCAGTAATTTTATAATTTTTCCTAAAACTACAGTGCCCTTAAACATTTTTGAGCCAAGATATATAGATATGGTCAATGATAGTGTGAAAGCAGATAAGTTTATAGGAATGGTTCAACCAAAAATCGCAAAAAATTTTGATAATAATAAATTACCTTCACTTCATAAAGTTGGTTGTTTAGGTAAAATTACAAGCTTCAGAGAAGCCGATGATGGAAGATATTTAATTGACTTAAAGGGTGTAATTAGATTTGAAATCAAAAAAGAAATAGATTCAAATAAAAAGTACAGAGAATTTGAGATAAATTTTGAGAATTTTTTAGATGATTTAGAAGAAAAAAAAGAAAGCTTAAAATTTTCTGATTTAGAACTTATTTTTAAAGATTTAAAAACCTTGTTTGAAAAAAGAGGATTTATTATTAATTGGAAAGCTCTAGAAAAACAAAGTTTAGACGAAACAATAAATGCTCTAGCAATGACATCACCATTTAGTTTAGAGGAAAAACAAGTTTTATTAGAAGCTAAAAACTTGGAAACTAGAAAAACAAAAATTTCTGAAATTTTAAATACTTATACTTACGATCAATTTGATAATACCACTCTTCAATAAATTAATTTTGTAAACCCATATCAGCGACATTTTTAAAATATCTATTTAATATTTTATTCCGTCCAATTAATCTAGCTGTTGTATCAATTAAATCATTTCCAATCTTATTTTCATAATTAAAATATTCATAGATTAAATTAATTCCTTCTGAAAAAACAAAATTTTTACTTTTTACATTATTCTGAAATTCAACACATACGCTTTGATCTATGGGTAAACCAAGTTTTATTTTGTAATCAATAATTTTTAAAAATTCTCTTATATCTCTAATTGACATATTAAAACCCTGACCGGCTAAAGGATGAAGTTTATGCAACAAATCACCAAAAGCTAAAATATTATCTTTATAATATTCCCTTAAATTTATTGATTTTAACTCAAATTTTGAAATCTTATTAATTTTCTTTATTTCATATTTGGGATTAAACTTATTAATAATTTTGTTAATCTCTAATTCAGTTTTATTTCTTTTCATTCTTGCAGAATAAACGATCGAAGTTTTATCTTTTGACATTGGCAAAAATGCTATCGGGCCATCTTTTGTAAAAATCTGTGTTGCTTCATTATTAAATGATAATTTTTTATGATCTATAATTGTTGTAAATGCAATGCTATTGTATTTCTTTTCAAACTTTTTTGAAAAAAATTTTTTTGTTATCTCGTTTCCAATATCACAATTAATTATCAAATCATAATTTAAATTATCAGATTTTCTATATCCTATATATTTTTTGAATTTGAAAAAATTATTCTTTTTAAGTTCGATAATAAGTTGATTAAATATCTTTTGATTCTGCAAGATTGAAAAAAGATTATCCTTTCGATCCTCAAATTTTAAAATTTCTTTGTTATTAGAGTTTTCTGTAAAAATTTTTATTTTTTTGACTGGCCACAACATTTTTTTAATATTTGATATTTCATTATTAAAATAATCAATATTTGATTTTGAAATTCCGATTGTACGAGTAGTATCTATTTTGGCGTTTTTTTTCTTGTAAAATAAATCAACAAATATCTCTTTTTTAACTAAGGCTTTTGCTAAAGCTAAGCTTGTAAGATTATCTCCTAATATACATACTTTCATAATAAATTTAATTTTAACAAGAAAAATTAGATGATACAAAGTGATAAATTTGATTCACTTAATATGAACATAAAAAAAATTGTTAATATAACTCTTCTTTTTATTGCTAAAAGGTTAACTGAAATATTTGGTTTACTAATATTATCTGCAGGTATCTTCTTGTTTGTCTCATTAATTTCATATTCTCCAGAGGATCCAAATTTTATATTCCCTGAGAATACAGAAATCAAAAATCTTTTGGGGTTTAGGGGAAGTTATATTTCTGATATTTTTTTTCAATCAATCGGTTTAGTCTCATATTTAGTCTCACTAACTCTAGTTTTTACTGGAATAAACATCATTTTAAAAAAAGATTTATTTTTAATTATTGAAAATATTTTTTATTCAATTTTATATTCAATTTTTGGATCACTATTTTTAAACCATTTTTATAATACTGCTTTTGCCCTTTTTATTAATGGTAACGGAGGATTTATAGGAAACTATTTAAATGAAAATTTTTTTAAAAATTTAATAAATTTGAATGAAAATATATCCTATTATTTTTTAATCATCTTAATAATCACACTTTTTTTGCTTAGTGTAAATTTTAGTCTTAATAAATTTTTGAATTTTCTTAAAAAAATTTATTTTCTCAACCCTAAAAATAATAAAAATTATACAGACAAGAGTGAGGTTATTAATGAATATATTCCACAAGAAGAAATTAAAAATTTAATCCAGGAAGATTTACCTTTCATAAAAGCTGATGAAATAAAAAAAACTGAAATACAAAAATTTAAATTACCTAGCCTAGATTTACTTAAAATGCCGTCTAAAAAGGAGAGAGAGAATTCTGAAAAAAACCAATCTAGTGATCCTGAATTTTTAGAAAAAATATTGTTAGATTTTGGTGTTAATGGAAAAATCAAAAAAATAAGTCACGGACCAGTCGTTACATTAAATGAATTTGAACCTGCTGCAGGTGTAAAGGTTTCGAAGATTATAAACCTATCAGATGATATCGCTAGAAATACTAGTTCTGAGTCAGCTAGAATTTCAACCATTCCAGGAAGTAACACTGTTGGAATTGAATTGCCTAATTCATCAAGAGAAAATGTCTACTTGAGTGAGATACTAAATAACTCCGACTTCAAGAAAAAAGAAATTAAATTACCGATCGCTTTAGGTAAAAGTATATCTGGAAACCCAATAGTTGGTGATTTATCTTCAATGCCTCATTTGTTAATAGCTGGAACAACTGGGTCTGGAAAATCGGTTTGCATTAACACAATAATATTATCACTGCTTTACCGTCACACTCCTGAGAAATGTAAATTTATTTTAATTGATCCTAAAATGCTTGAACTATCTACATACGAGGGTGTGCCTCATCTTTTATGTCCAGTGATAACAGAGGCCAAAAAAGCAGCCTCAGTTTTAGGCTGGGTGGTTAAAGAGATGGAAAGTAGATACAGACTAATGACTAAGGAAGGAGTTAGAAATATAGATGGTTATAACTCAAAACATAAACTTCCAATGCCTTATATAGTTGTAGTGGTTGATGAAATGTCAGATTTAATGTTAGTAGCAGGAAAAGAAATTGAAAACTATATTCAAAAATTATCTCAAATGGCAAGGGCAGCTGGAATACACATTATCATGGCTACTCAAAGACCGAGTGTAGACGTTATTACAGGAACAATTAAAGCAAACTTTCCTACACGAATATCTTTTCAAGTTACATCTAAAATAGATAGTAGAACCATATTAGGAGAACAAGGTGCTGAACAATTATTGGGTAAAGGTGATATGTTGTATATGTCATCTGCTAACAGAGTTATTAGAATACATGCACCATTCGTATCTGACAATGAAATTGAAAATATTAACAATTCTTTAAGATCCCAAGCAGAGCCAGATTATGTGGATGAAATTTTAAATTTTGCAGATGAAAAAGAAATGGGTGATGGGTCGAAAAATATGGGTGATAAAGACGAGCTTTACCAAACAGCAGTAGAGATAATAAAATCTGAAGGGAAAGCTTCAACTTCTTTTTTACAAAGAAAACTACAAATTGGATATAATCGAGCAGCAAGAATAATTGATATGATGGAAGACGAAGGAATTGTAAGTAAAGCCAATCATGTAGGAAAACGTGATGTTCTTTGATGATTAACAGATTGATTTTTTTGTTTCTTTTATTTTCAATTGTTGAGGCTTCGGCAAATGTTAAAGAAAAAATTATTCAAAATTTAGAAAATACAAATAACTTGACATTTAATTTTGAACAAAACGTTAATGGTAAAACAGAAAATGGTCATTGTGCTCTTTCGTACCCCCAAAAAATATTTTGCAAATATAATTTAAAAAATAACAAAATTTTAGTTTCCAACGGAAAATCCATAGTCGTAAAAACTAATAATAGTTATTACCTATATCCTCTTAAAAGAACACCATTAAATCTTATATTAAGTAAAAAATTTTTAATTAATAAAATCAAAAATTTAAATGAAAGAGTTTTAGATAATAAATTTGTAAATTTTAAGTTTTTTGAGGAAGATTTTGAAGTGAATATTTTCTTTGATTATAACACTCTTGATTTAATTGGTTGGCAAACTACAGATATTTATCAAAATCTTAGTATCACTTTTTTAGACTCAGTTAAAAAAAATCAAAAATTAAATAGTAATTTATTTGATTTACCTAGACAAAATTAAATTGAAACAGAGTCCGTTTTATAAATTCTCATACCCCTTGAAATATAATTATTTAATGCATTTTTATGGTCTAAAGAGCAAGTGTGCACCCAAACTCTATTAGTATTTTCAGAAAAAGAATTTTTTATAGCTGATGTTAAAAGGAAAGAGCCTAATTTTTTATTTTGATATTCTTTGAGTAAACCAAGATAAGCGATTTCTGTCTCTTTTTTTTCCTCATGGAAAATAAGTTCAAAATATCCAGCCATATCGTTAGCTTTTTTAAGAATATAAGTTTTTACCTTTTGATCAGAAGTATATTCGATCCATTGTTTATCTGTCCAAACTAATCGATCCGTCCATCGATGTTCTTTACCGATACTTTTATAAAAAAACTTATTTATTTGAAAATCTGCTGGATCACTGAGATCAATTAGACAGTCATCTGGAGAAAATTTAGATTTTTTTAAGTCTTTAAGTGAATTGATTTCTAAATAATTTCTTTCAACTTTAGTGATCACTCCACCATCTTTCCAACTTTTTCACCTCCAAATAGGTGAAAATGTAAATGAGGCACTTCTTGACCACCGTGTTCAGATATATTAGCTAAAGCACGATAACCTTTACCACTGTCTACTGACATACCAAGTTTTTTTGCAACTAAATTTATACCTTTTAACAAACCCACCATTTCATCTGGGGAAGCTTTTTGACTAAAATCATCAAGGTCAATATATTTTCCTTTAGGTATTACTAATGCGTGAATTTTTTTTTGTGGGTTAATATCATGAAATGATAAAACGTAATCATCCTCGTAAATCTTTTTACACGGAATTTCTCCCCTTAAGATTTTAGCAAAAATATTATTATCATCGTAACTCATTTTTTTCTTTTGTTGAGTTCTTCCATTACATCTTCAATTTTCACATCATTTGCCTCTAGATACATTATTAAATGATAAAAAACATCAGCTGCTTCATGAATTTTATTTGAATTTTTTTCTACTGCCTCAATAAGTTCATTAATTTCTTCTAGGATCTTTTCTTTGCTCAAAGATTTATCACTAAGTAATCTATTAGTGTAAGAACCATCTACTGGGGTTTTTTTTCGCTCTCTTGCAAGATTAAATAAGCTTTCTAAAGTATTGAGCATATTAAATTCTAACAGGTATTCCTTTTGAGTCCAAATAATCCTTGGCTTCTTTTACCGAGTGTTTTCCATAATGAAAAATGGAGGCTGCTAAAACTGCGCTAGCTTTTCCTAATTTAATTCCATCCACTAAATGATCTAAATTACCCACCCCACCAGATGCAATGACTGGAATATTTACTTTTGATGAAATTTTTGACATGAGATCAATATCATAACCTACTTGTGTTCCATCTCTATCCATAGAAGTTACTAATAACTCCCCTGCACCGTTTTTTTCCATTTGTTCAGCATACTCTAAAGCGTCAATACCACTATTATTTCTTCCTCCATGAGTAAACACTTCCCACTTATCTCCATTTTTTTTAGCATCGATTGCAACTACAATACACTGAGACCCGAATTTTTTTGAACTATCTACAACTACTTTAAAATTTTCAACTGCTGCAGTGTTTATGGAAACTTTATCAGCGCCACAATTAAGTAATTTGTTAATATCCTCAACACTTCTAACACCACCTCCTACAGTTAATGGCACAAAACACTTTTTTGAAGTTTTCTCCACAACATCATAAATAGTATCTCTATTTTCATTAGACGCAGTAATATCTAAAAAACAAATTTCATCTGCTCCACCATCACTATAAATTTTGGCTTGTTCTACAGGGTCCCCTGCATCTTTTAGATCAACAAAGTTTATACCCTTAACAACACGACCATTTTTTACATCTAAACAAGGTATAATTCGATTTTTAAGCATCTTCTTTTACCAATTCCTCTAATTTTATATCACCATCATAAATAGCTTTACCAACTATTATACCTTCAATATTTTTCAAATTCTTAGCTTTTTTTATGTCATCTATAGATGAGACTCCACCAGATATGACCACTGGACAATTTGAAATTTCGGCAACATTCATTGTTTCATCAAAATTTGGACTTTGTTTCATACCATCCCTGTTAATATCGGTATAAATCAATCTACTAACACCATAATCGTTTATTTCTCTCAAATATTCTAAAGTTAATTTATTAGAGTTTTCTTTCCATCCAGATACTGACAAGTACCCATCTTTGGCATCTAAACCTAGCGCAATTTTATTAGAAAATTTTTCACACGCTTTTTTTAAAAGATTCTTATCTTTAATAGCAGCACTTCCTAAAATTACTTTCTCAACACCAGCATCAATATATTTTTGAATACTATCGAGATTTCTAATACCGCCACCTACCTCAACCTTTAAACTAAATTTATCAACTATATCCTGAATAATATCTAAATTTACTGTGTCACCAGTTAAAGCTCCGTCAAGGTCAACTATGTGTAAATTTTTAAATCCATGATCTTTATATTTACCAGCTTGTTCTTCTGGAGATATTTGATACACAGTTTCATTGTTAAAATCTCCTTTAACCAATCTCACACATTTTTTGTCTTTAATATCAATTGCTGGAAAAATCTTCATTTATCAAAATTTAAAATACTGGCGGTTATAAAATATTTCGTCTTGTCCAATTCTATCAAGATAAGTAAAATTTATCTCTTCAAAAAAATTTTTAAAATTTTGTTCTTTAGGTATATTGTTTTCCACTGAAATTACCTTGATTCTATTAGTTTGAAAGTCTATAGATTTTAATAAATTCATTTCTCCCCCCTCTATATCTATAGATAAATAATCTATATCTTTATTTTTAGGCACAATATCATCAAAAGTAATAGTTTTGAGTTTTGTGGAGTCAGTTTTACTAGCTTGATTGTTAGAAATAATTTTAAAATTTCTTTCAAATGAACTGTCATTAATACCACTCATTTGAGTAAGACCCTCAGTGACTTCTATAAACTCAACTTCTTTTACCTCATTGCTGATTGCATTGTTTAGAACTTTACACTTCCTATTCTTTTTTAATTTCTCAAATTGTATATTTGAGGGCTCAATAGCTATTCCGTCCCAATTTAAAAATCTTTCAAAATGATAACAATTACTTCCACTAATTCCATCATAAGCACCTATCTCGATAAAAAATCCATTTTTTTTTCCATCAAAAAAATTCTTTTTGATCATTTTATCTTGTCCTGCTTGAGATGTATATTTTTCATTCCAAAAAAAAGATCTTTCACAATTCCAAATTTTTTGTCTTAACATTCCTCTGAAAACATGTTCATTACTGCTTGCATAAGTATTTGGCACTTGTTCTAATAGTTCAGAATAGATTTTATGAGCATGTATTTTACCTTCGAGATTATCATTAAAAAGTTGATCTCCTTTTTTTAGTAAGTCATTCACATTCTTTCCAACAAAGGGACTTAAATCTATGTTTTTCATTCTAGAGCTTCAAAAAATTATCTATCATTTTTAATCCTAATTTATCACTTTTTTCAGGATGAAATTGTGTTCCATAAATATTTTCTTTTTCGACAGAACAAACAATATTTGATGAATATTCTGTTGTTGCAGTGATTACGTTTTTATCTTCAGGAGTAAATTTATAACTATGCACAAAATACATATGAGATTTATTTTCTATGTCTTTAAAAATTTTACTATCTTTTACAATTTCAATTTGGTTCCAACCAATATGAGGCAGTTTATATTTTCCATTTTGATTATCAATTTTTGAAACATTTCCTGATATCCAACCCAAGCCGTCGGTTTTAGTCTCTTCATAACCAATATCAGCAAACATTTGTAAACCAACGCAAATTCCAAGAACTGGTTTTTTTTTACTTATTGCGAATTCATTTAAAGTATCTGCAAGACCATCAATCTTCTTTAAAGCTTCTATACAGTTCTTAAATGAGCCTTGCCCTGGCAAAATAACTTTGTCACTAGAATTAATTTTATCTAAATCTGATGAGACCTCAATATTTACCTTCTCTTTTGCAACCTCTTTGAACGAGTTTATTACCGAGCTTATATTGCCCGAGTTGTAATCAACAATTGTAACTTTCATTAATTTTATAATGAGCCTTTAGTAGAAGGAATTGATTTACTATTTCTGGGATCTATCTCTAATGCAGCTCTTAATGATCTTGCAAGCCCTTTAAAACATGACTCAATAATGTGGTGACTATTATCACCATAAATATTTTCAACGTGTAAAGTGATTCCTGCTGCTTGGGAAAAAGCTTGAAACCACTCTTTGAAAAGTTCTGTATCCATCTCGCCAAGCTTTTCAACTTTTAAATTTACTTTCCATATTAAATAGGGTCTGTTTGAAATATCAATTGCAACACGTGATAAAGTTTCATCCATGGGTATCATTGCATGTGCGTACCTTCTGATACCAATAGATTTTTTCAAAGCCTTTTTTAAAGCTTCACCAATAGCAATTCCTGTATCTTCAGTTGTGTGGTGTAGATCAATATGAGTATCTCCTTTAGCTTTTATATTCATATCAATAGATGAATGCTTAGATAGTTGTTCAAGCATGTGGTTTAAAAAACCTATTCCTGTGTCAATTTTGTATTTACCTTTACCGTCGATGTTTAAGTCAACACTTATGCTTGTTTCTTTTGTTTTTCTACTTATTTTACCTTTACGCTTCATAATTAAAAATAGGTATACATATATTATTCAATTATGGCAATAATACTAAACCTGGGCTTGAACTATCAAATTTAATATCCATTTATAAGCTATGACAACAATTGTATTGGTTAGAAAAAACAACGAAGTGGTAGTTGCTGGTGACGGACAAGTAAGCATGGGTAATACTGTCGTAAAAAGCACTGCCTCAAAAGTCAGAAAAATTGAAAAGAGAGATGTAGTGGCAGGTTTCGCTGGATCAACAGCTGATGCTCTAACATTATTTGAAAGATTAGAAGGAAAATTAGAAAAACATGCAGGTAATTTATCTAGAGCTGCTGTGGAGTTAGCTAAAGATTGGAGAACTGATAAATATCTAAGAAGATTAGAAGCACTAATGGCAGTAGGTGACAAGAACAATAGTTACATAATTTCAGGTACTGGTGACGTTCTAGAACCTGAAGGAGATGTTATTGGTATAGGCTCTGGTGGTAATTATGCTTTAGCTGCAGGGAAAGTTTTAATGGAAAGTAATATATCCGCGGAAGAAGTTGCAAAAAAAGCTATAAAAGTTGCAGCTGACATCTGCGTATTTACAAATGAAAATGTCAAAATTGAAAAAATATAATGGATAAATCAAACGTAACGCAATTACATCCTAAAGGAGATCAGCAAAAAGAAGAAGCTTCATTAGTAAGCTCCTTGTCACCAAGAGAAATTGTTTCTGAATTAGACAGGTTTGTTGTCGGTCAAAATAAAGCTAAAAGAGCAGTTGCTGTCGCCTTAAGAAACAGATGGAGAAGGCAAGCTTTAAAAGGTGAAATGAGAAATGAAGTTTTGCCAAAAAATATTTTAATGATTGGGCCAACAGGTGTTGGTAAAACAGAAATTTCAAGAAGACTCTCTAAATTAGCAGAGGCTCCTTTTGTAAAAGTTGAAGCAACTAGATTTACCGAAGTGGGTTATGTCGGAAGAGATGTAGAGCAAATAGTCAGAGATTTGATTGAAATAGCTATTTCAATGGAAAAGGTCAAAAAAAGAAAAGAGGTCTACGCGAAAGCTCAGAAATTAGCTGAGGAAAAAGTATTAGATGCTTTAGTTGGAAAAAAAGCTAGTACGGCTACCAGAGAAAGCTTTAGAAAAAGACTTAGAGATGGGGATTTAGATAATAACGAGATAGAAATAGCTGTTAGCGAAAGTGGTGGTAATAGTACATCATTTGAAATTCCTGGAATGCCTGGTGCTAATGTAGGAATGATCAATATTGGAGAGATGCTTGGAAAGTCTATGGGCAAGCAAGAAAAAAAGAAAAAGATGACAGTAAAAGAATCTCACGAAATTTTGATAAATGATGAGTCTGACAAGTTAATTGAACAAGATAAAATAATTAAAGCTGCAAAAATTTCAACAGAAAACAACGGGATAGTTTTCTTAGATGAAATAGACAAAATTTCTGGAAGAACAGATAGGGTTGGTGGAGATGTATCTAGAGAAGGTGTGCAGAGAGATTTATTACCTTTAATTGAAGGAACTACAGTTAATACAAAATATGGACCTATAAAAACTGATCATATATTATTTATTGCATCTGGTGCTTTCCAATTAGCCAAGCCCTCTGATTTACTTCCCGAATTACAAGGTAGGCTACCAATTAGGGTTGAGCTAGAAGCATTATCAAGTGATGATTTTAAAAGAATCCTAAAAGAACCTGATTTTAGTTTAATCAAACAATATGTAGCATTATTAAAGACTGAAAATGTCGAACTTGAATTTACTGAAGATGGAATTGATGCAATCGCCAATATTGCCTCTGAAGTAAATACAACTGTTGAAAATATAGGTGCTAGAAGGTTACATACAATAATAGAAAAAATCCTTGATGAAATTAGTTTCACGGCAACTGATAGATCTGGTGAAAAAATCTCTATAAATAAAGAGTATATAAATAAAAATCTTGATAATCTTGTTAAGGATACAGATTTGTCAAAATTTATTTTATAATTTTTTTTTTAAAAAAACGTAAAAAGCTCCACTACCACCATCCTCAATTTCAGCATCAGTTATACTTTTTATTTTTGTCATTAAACTAGGATTATTTTTAATATAATCAGGAACGGAATTTTTTAAAATACCAAATTTCTTTGAAATATATGGATCTTTATCATTTTGAGAATGTAGTCCCTTACCAGTTACTATTATAACTTTGGAGACTTTTTGGTGAAAACTATCAGTTATAAAACTTTCAACTTTTTTGTTTGCGTCATCAAGCGTAAAGCCATGAAGATCTAATAATTTAGTAATATAAAGTTTATCCTCTTTTTTTTCTAAATCTTTATTCGGTAACTTTTCATTTTTTTCTAAAAAGTTTTTCCAATCTTTTCTGTCTTTATCTGAAATATCGCTGTTCAATTATGAAAGAGTATCTACTAACTGCCAATTTGGATTATTGGTACTTGTATCTCTTGAAAATACCCAGGTATCATAAATTTTCTTAATCTTTTCTGGATCTCCAGATACTATTTTTTTATCTTTATCCCTAACACAAGTTATTACTTCGCCAACAAATTCGACTGTTACTTGTAAAATTTTTCCTAAAAACTTGTGCTCTTTAATGTTTGCGGAATTTACCCCGATAAAAGTAATTTCAGCTTGATGGCCCCTTTTGCCTCTTTCTTTAAGCGCATTATCAAATTGATCATAAATTTTGTTGCTTAGCAAAGGTTTGCTAGTAGTCAATTTGTTGTCACTATCACCAAAGTCAGTAATGATAGTCTCATATGCTATCTTAGCTCCCTTTAAGAAGTCTTTTTTTGCATTTTCATCAAAATTATTTTTTTTATTTATTTTTGTTTCAGGATTTATATTTTTCAACATTTCCTCAAACTGTGGTGGGGCCTTTCCCTCAAAACCTGTTCTTTTTCCTAGAATTCCTCTAAGTCTTAAAAAAATGAAGCCGGCAATCATCGCTAATAAAATGATATCGATGTATTCAAAACTATAATTCATAAACTAAATCTAATTACTATGTTGATTAATTTCAACTAACAATTACATTAAAGACAAATGAACACAGTACTTTTAGCTGTAATTTTAATCCCAATTGTGGAGATTTACCTTTTTATAAAGATCGGGTCTCAAATAGGTGCTTTCACTACTATATTCCTGGTATTTTTTACTGCGGTTGTAGGAGTGTACTATGCCAGATACGAGGGGATTAACACTCTAAGATCTGGAATGATGCAAATAATTAAAAATCAAATTCCAGCCCATGAATTAATTTCTGGTGCTGCAATAGCATTTGCAGCTGTTCTGTTAATCATACCTGGATTTGCTACAGACTTGATTGGTTTCCTTTTAATCATCCCAATAACACGAAAGTTAATATTAGGAAGATTTAACAAAAAATTTGAAAATAAAGAGACGAAAAAAAGTAATTTTATTGAGGGAGAATTTGAAGAAATAGAGGATGACAATGACAGAAAAATTTAAGATCATATTAAAATATATCAAAGATATGTCTAGCGAGACACCGGATGTTGAAACTTTTATTTCTACAGGAAATCATTTAAATAAATATCAGTTAGATATAGATATTAAGTCATTAGCTATAAAGAATAAGATGATACAAGTTGATCTTACTTTAAAATATTTAAATAAAGATAGCGAAGTTAAGAGGTCACATTTTGAAATTGTTTACGCAGCAGTAGTAAAGATTGATGAAGCAATAAAAGATAAAAAAGAGTTAGAAAAAATTATACTATGTGATGTTCCAAACGCAATCTATCCAGATTTAGAAAAATCATTTTTAGATATGATGCATAATTCAGGTCATCCAAATGTAAAACTAGAAAAGAAAATAGATTTTACCAAACTTTACTCAGAAAAGTTCAATTAAAATAATTTTTTTTTAGAGAAGTCTTTAAATAAGTTTGATGATTTTTAAGCTCCTCAGGAGTCGGTTTGATAACCTTTGTAGAATAGATAACTTTTCCAGTATTTAATTTTGAAACTTCTTTTTCTTTGTTTTTAAAGTCTAAAGTTGGTTCTTTTTGATCAATCAAATTTATATAAACTCTAGCTAACAAATCACAGTCAATTAGCGCAGTATGTTGAACCCTTTTGGAATTGTCTATCCTATATCTCTTACATAAAGCATCTAGACTTATTTGGGACCCTGGAAATTTATTTCTTGCTAATGATACTGTGTCCACAACTTCATTATCAATTTTGTTTTTTCCAATAATTTTAAGTTCATTATTTAAATGAGATAAATCAAATTCTGCGTTATGAATTATTAATCTTTTATCTTTTATAAATCTTAGAAAATCATCAGCTATCTCTCTAAATCTCGATTTGTCTGATAAAAAACTATCTGAATATCCATGTACTGCAAAAGCTTTCTCTGATACTTTTCTTTCTGGATTTAAATAACAATGAAATTTTCTTTTTGTTGGTATTAAATTATCTAACTCAATACACCCAATCTCTACAATTCTATGCCCCTCTTTTACTGAAATGCCAGTTGTTTCTGTGTCTAGAACAATTTCTTTCATGCTAAATTTTTTATAATTTCTTTTACTTTAATTTTAACAGAATTTTTTTTAAAATTGTTCTTAATTATAAATTGAGACTTTTTCTTTTTTAAAACAAGTGAAAGTTGTATCTTTTTAAAATTGTTAAGTATTTTCATATTAAAATTTTTTCGTTTTCTTAGTCTTTTTAAAATTTCTAATTTCTTAGACTCAACAAAAATTAGTATATCTTCTTTCTTATTCAGCTTGTTCTCTAATAGAAGAGGAACATCTAATACAACAAATTTCTTATTTTTGTTTTTTTTTAAAAAATCATTCATTTTTTTTCTTACTTCATAATGAACGATTTTAACAATTTTTTTTAGATTCTTTTTGTTAGATAAAATTGCATAAATAATTTCTTTTTTTTTCACAGGAAAAGAATCAAAATAATTTGGAAGTTCTTTTTTTAATTTTTGAAAAATTTTTCTGTTATGTTTATAAATTTTTGAAACTTCTAAATCAGCGTTAAATACAGGAAAGCCAAAACATTTGGCTATAAAAGTTTTGCCAGAACCAATGTCACCTAAAATACCTATTCTTTTCATAAATCTAAAAATTCATTTAATTCATCGTTGATTTTCGGTTCAACCCTATGCCACAATTTAAATGCCTCGAAAGCCTGATAAATAAACATCATTTTGCCATTAGAAACTTTACAACCTAAGTTTTTTCCAGTTTTTAAAAAATTAGTCTCTTTTGGATTGTAAATAACATCGTAAAATAGCTTTTCTCTATTTATATTTTTAAAATTTAAACCTATTTTATCTTCTTTATTTAGACCCAAGCTGGTAGCGTTAATAATCATATCAAATTCTGGTTGATCTCCCCAGTCAACTAAACCAATGTTTGGAAAATTTTCTTTTAAGTTTTCAGTTTTTTGCTTGGTTCTATTACTTACTATAATTTTAGAAACACCTAATTTTTCTAAAGCATAAATTATAGAAGGTACCACTCCTCCGGCTCCCAAAATAAATATTGTTTTGTTTTTTAAATTAAACTGTGTTTCCTTTAGACTCAATTCAAAACCTTTTATATCTGTGTTATGACCTATAAGTTTTTTATCATGTATATATATAGTATTTACAGACTGCGTAATCTTAGACTCTTCGCTAAGTGCATCTAAAAAAGGAATAACATCACCTTTAAAAGGAACAGTAACATTTATCCCATTTAATTTATTATCCTTAATTTCATTGATAACCTCTTGGATTTCACTTTTATCTATTTTTCTTCTATCATAATTTGCATCAATATTATTTTTTTCAAACCAATAATTATGTAATTTGGGTGAGAGTGAGTGTTCAATAGGATTTCCAATGACAAGATATTTTTTCATTTATAATTATCTAAATATTTTTTAATCTTTTCAACCGGAAGACCCATTATTGTATTCTCATTTCCATCAATGCTTGAAAATAAATTTCTTCCTTCTCCTTCTATTTGGTATACATTATAAGCATATAGCGTCTCATCAGAAATTTTTGCCAAATAACTTTTAAGATCATCTTCTTTCATTTTTTTCATTGTCAGAGTCGCTCTATCTGTATGATTCCATACCATAGATCCATTTTTTGAAATACATACTGAACTAATTAAATGATGCTTTTTACCGTTAAGTTTTTTTAAAATCTTTAAAGCTTCCTCCCTATCGCTCGGTTTTGATATCAGTTCTCCATCTAAATCAATAACACTATCTGCGCCTAAGACTAGATTGTCACTAAATTTTCCACTTATCTTGTTGGCTTTCAGTTCAGCCAAATTTTTAGATATCATCTCTGGTGACGCTTTTTCTTTCAATAAACTTGATTTAATAACATCTTCGTCAACATTAGATGGTTTTACATCATTTAAAATATGGTGCTCATCAAGAATTTTCTTTCTTACCTTACTTTGGGAAGCTAGAATAATCCTAAGCATTTTCTTTGTAAATCTCGTATATTTTAATAATTGAGGCAGCTGTTTCCTCCACAGATTTTCTGGTTACATCGATTGATGGCCATTTGTATTTTTTAAATGTTTTTTTGGCTGCCTCGACTTCTTTTCTAACCTGATCCAAGTCTGTATATAGTTTATTCGTATTTTCTTTAAGAGAGTTCATTCTATTTTTTCTGATTTCAACTAACCTTTCTGGTTCGGTATTTAAACCTACAACACAAGCTAATTTTGGTTTTTTTTTTAAAATTTCCGGTATAGAGTTATCATTGACCAATGGAATGTTTGAAGTTTTAAACCCTTTGTTTGCTAAAAAAATCGCAGTTGGTGTTTTACTTGTTCTGCTAACTCCTAATAAAATTATATCTGATTTTTGAATTTCTTTTAATAAATTTCCATCATCATGATTCATTGTAAATTGGATTGCTTCAATTCTATCATAATATTCCTCGTTTAATGCATACTGACCACTAGGTTGATGAGATGCTTTTTGATTTAGAAGCTTTGAAAAGCTAAGGATTAGATCTCCGAGAACGCCAAAACATGGTATTTTTTTTTCGTTACTTGTTTTTGCTAAATATTTAGCCAGATTGCTATCTACTATAGAATATAAGATTATTGAATTTTTGGTTTTTTCAGCTGTTTCTAAAATTTTTAATATTTGGTTATCTGTTCTAGTAAAAGAATAAGTGTGTATTTTATAGTCAATATTTTTAAATTGAGCCTTAATTGCTATAAAAATTCGATCTAGTGTTTCCCCAGTTGCATCAGATATTAGATAAATTTGATATAAGTTATTCATGTATTAGTAGTGTATAAATTTTTATTATTTTTATTATATTGAAGATCTTTCATATTTTTTAAATTTACGTTGTAAAACAATGCTTTTATTAACAATATTAAACATGTTAAAATTTTGATTAAGTATTTTGTGTATTTGGTTAATAAGCTTCAATTTTGTATATATATTTATTAAAATTAAAACTCTAAATGTTAATAAACTGTTTATAAGATGTTCAATAAATTTAATCACCATTATTCACAAGGTATACTAACATTACTACTAAATATATTTAATTATTTATATGTCCCCAATTGAGGAAGTAATAATAAATAAAAAAAGCAATATTAATCCCATATGGATAATGAGACAAGCTGGTAGATATTTACCAGAATTTAGGGAAATAAGAAAAGAAAATCCTGATTTTATTAAATTGTGTCTTAATGAGAAATTATCAAGTGAGATTACTCTACAACCTTTAAAAAGATTTGACATGGATGCTGCAATAATTTTTTCTGATATTTTAATGTTACCATATGGTTTAAATCAAAATGTTGAGTTTAAAAAAAACATAGGTCCACTACTCGGTGGTTTAGATGTAGAGAAAATTTCAAAAATCCAAGAAAATGATTTTGTAGAAAAATTATCTCCTGTTTATGAATTAATTAAATTAGTGAGTACTTCGTGTCTCACTAAGAACAAAACTACAATAGGTTTTGTTGGAGCGCCATGGACACTACTAGTTTACATGATAAATAAAAAATCACCCAAATTAAATTTAAATGAAAATTTCTTTGGAGATAAGTATTTAATTGATAGAATTCTTAAAATTCTAGATAAATTTTTAAAAATACATGTTAAGCATCAAATTGATAGTGGTGCTCAAATCATACAAATTTTCGATAGCTGGGCTGGTTTGTTAAAAGAAAAAGATTTAACTTATTACATGTATAACCCCACGTTAAGTTTAGTAAATTATATTAAATTGCTGAATGTACCCGTGATTTGTTTCCCAAGAGGTATAAAAAACTATAAAGAGTTCTGTGAAATTGTTAAACCAGACACTATTTGTATTGATTATGAAGTTGATCCTTTAAAAATTAATAAAGAAATAAACATTCCTGTCCAAGGTGGAATGGATCCAAAAGTTTTACTTTCTAGTAAAGAAAACTTAAAAAAAGAGGCAACAAAATATCTAGATATATTTAAAGATCATCCATATATATTTAACTTAGGTCACGGCGTCTTACCAGAGACAGACCCTAATATGATGGATTATTTAGTAAAGACAGTGAAAGACTATTGATGAAACCCAAACAAGAACACCCACCTGTAAAATTTGGAAAAACTGGAGTTTTAATAGTGAATTT
Source organism: uncultured Pelagibacteraceae bacterium (assembly GCA_902580895.1). Classification (GTDB taxonomy): domain Bacteria; phylum Pseudomonadota; class Alphaproteobacteria; order Pelagibacterales; family Pelagibacteraceae; genus Pelagibacter. The sequence continues at coordinate 70,797 of CACHMJ010000001.1, forward strand.
AGGAACTCCGGACTCAACAAGTTGGCTCGATATAAGAAAATATTTAAAAGAATTTTTGTCGGATAGAAGAGTAATTGAAGTTAATCCAATAATTTGGCAATTTATTTTAAATGTTTTTATATTAACTTTCCGACCTTCAAAAACAGCAAAAGCTTATAAAGAAATCTGGATGAAGGACAAAAATATTTCACCTCTTTTACACTATACTAAAAAACAAGCAGAAAAACTTTCAAACCTAATATCAGAAAAAAACTTGTTAATAGATTATGCCATGAGATACGGAAACCCCAGCATAAGGAGTAAAATCGCAACCCTTCATGAAATGGGATGTGAAAATTTAATAATACTTCCCCTTTATCCCCAATATGCTGCCGCAACTACCGCAACTGTTTGCGATGAAGTATATAGAACTCTTATGAAAATGAGATGGCAACCATCACTCAAAATAGTGCCACATTATGAATCTGATCCTTTATATATTGAAGCACTTGTAAATTCATTAAACAAAAAAATTAAAGAAATTAATTGGAAGCCAGATTTAATATTGGCCTCTTATCATGGAATACCACAAAAATATTTTGACAATGGTGACCCTTACCATTGCTATTGTCACAAAACTACTAGATTGATATCAGAAAAGTTTACTTCAATCGAAATCAAAACAACATTCCAGTCAAGATTTGGTCCTGAAAAATGGCTTCAACCTTATACAGACAAAACTCTAGAAAGTTTACCTAAAGAAGGAAAAAAGAATGTCCTAGCTATATGCCCAGGATTTTCTTCAGATTGTGTTGAAACTTTAGAAGAAATTCAAATTCAAGGAAAAGAGAGCTTTTTAGATTCTGGAGGGGAAAACTTTGATATGGTGCCATGTTTGAATGATAATGATGATCATATAGCTTTATTAAAATCTTTAATTCAAAAAAACACTTAATTAATGAATACCTATTTACTGTTTAAATCATTACATTTAATAGCTGTAATTTCTTGGATGGCTGGTTTATTATATCTTCCAAGAATTTTCGTTTACCATTCCCAAAACAGTAATCAGCCAATTATATCAGATGTATTTAAGGTTATGGAAAGAAAACTTTTTTTTTATATCATGACACCAGCAATGGCTCTGTCTTGGTTATTTGGTTTGTTATTAATCCACGAAATAGGATTTCAACAACTCGAGCAAACTTGGATGATTTTAAAATTAATATTTGTAGTTTTATTAACGATTTATCATTTATACTTGGGTCGAATTTTAGGACAATTTAAATTAGATCTTAATACTCATTCACATAAATTTTATCGAATTATTAATGAAATACCCACATTATTGCTTATTTTAATCATATTTGTTGTTGTTTTTAAGCCTATCTAGGGTTGAATTTTTATAAATAGCATATATATTCATATCGTTATTAAGTCCTTAATAATTTTAAATCATGAACATTCAAGAATTAAAACTCAAATCATCTGAACAATTAATTACTCAAGCAGAGGAGCTTGGTATTGAGAATGCAAGTACATTAAGAAAACAAGAAATTCTTTTTGCTATTTTGAAAAAAGTAGCTGAAAAAGAGGAAATTACAGGAGCCGGTGTTTTGCAATTACTCCAAGACGGTTTTGGTTTTTTAAGGGCAATGGAGTCAAATTACCTTCCTGGACCTGATGATATTTATGTCAGCCCTAGTCAGATTAGAAAATTTGGTTTAAGAACTGGGGACACAGTCGAAGGTCCTGTAAGAGCACCCAAGGAAGGCGAAAGATATTTTGCTCTTTTACAAGTAAGTAAGATTAATTTTGAGGAGCCAGATAAGTCTAGGCACAAAATAGCATTTGATAACCTTACTCCTTTATATCCAGATAAACAACTGGTTATGGAAGTTGAGATTACAAAACCTGATAAAAAGCAGGATTTAACACCAAGATTAATAGACTTAGTAAGTCCGATAGGAAAAGGACAAAGATCTATAATTATTTCACCTCCTAAGGCAGGAAAAACTATGATTTTACAAAGTATAGCTAACTCAATCGCTAAAAATTATCCAGAATGTTATCTAATAGTTTTACTTATAGACGAACGGCCAGAGGAAGTTACAGACATGCAGAGAACTGTAAAAGGTGAAGTAATAAGTTCTACGTTTGATGAACCGGCTCAAAGGCACGTTGCGGTGGCAGAGATGGTTATTGAAAAAGCAAAAAGATTAACAGAACATAAAAAAGATGTGGTGATTCTTTTAGACTCAATTACTAGATTAGGTAGAGCTTATAACGCTGTAATTCCAAGTTCTGGAAAAGTTTTAACAGGTGGTGTTGACGCTAATGCACTGCAAAGACCAAAAAGATTTTTTGGCGCAGCAAGAAATATAGAAGAAGGTGGATCATTAACAATTATATCAACGGCATTGATAGATACTGGTAGCCGAATGGATGAAGTAATTTTCGAGGAATTTAAAGGAACTGGTAATAGCGAAACAGTTCTAGATAGAAAAATTGCAGATAAAAGAATTTATCCAGCTATAGATATAACCAAATCTGGAACGAGAAGAGAAGAATTACTTTTTGATAAAAACGATTTACAAAAAATGAATGTTCTAAGACGTATCATCGCTCCAATGGGCACCATGGATGCTATCGAATTTATTAGTTCAAAATTAAAAGATACTAAAAATAATGCAGAGTTTTTTAACTCTATGAATAGACCATCATAAATTCGTTTTTCTTTCTAAGTAAATTAAAGTTATAATAAATTTATGACTATTTACGCTTTATCGTCTGGCCCTGGTGTGTCTGGGATTGCAGTAATCAGAATTTCAGGCTCAGAGACCTCTAAGGTACTAAAAAAACTTACGAATAAAGAAATTCCTCAGCCAAGAACGGCAACTCTTCGAAAAATAAGCAATATCAATACTTCTGAGCTGATTGATGAAGGCATTATTATATGGTTTCCAGGCCCTGAGAGCTACACAGGAGAAGATATGGCTGAGATTCATGTGCATGGGGGTAAGGCTGTAGTATTGGCTCTTCAAAATGAAATTTCAAAATTTGAAAATTGCAGATTAGCTGAGGCAGGTGAATTTACGAAGCTGGCTTTTCAAAATGGTAAAATAAATTTATTAAAAGCAGAGAGTATAGCTGACTTGATCTCGGCAGAAACCGAAATTCAGAGACTGCAAGCTGTAAAAATTATGAAAGGAAAATCTTCAAAAAAATTTAATGATTTGAGAGAAAAATTATTGAAAATTTTATCATTTGTTGAGGCAAAAATAGATTTTCCCGAGGAGGATTTGCCAGAAGAAAATTTAAAAAAGATAAAAGAGGATTCATCGACTGTCTTAAATGAGATTAAGAAAATTTTAAATGATCAAAAAGTTGGTGAGATAATTCGTGAAGGTTTTAAAATTGCAATTGTAGGCCCAACCAATGCCGGTAAGTCTAGCCTATTAAATAATTTATCAAACAGGGAAGTTGCTATAGTCTCTGAAATTGCTGGTACTACAAGAGACGTCGTTGAAACACATTTAAACATAGATGGGTACCCAGTTATCATTTCTGATACGGCAGGCATAAGAGACTCAAAAGATGAAATAGAAAAAAAAGGCATAAGGTTATCTCTTAAAAAAGCAGAAAATGCTGATTTGAAGTTAGTAGTAGTTGATGCTAAAAACATTGATATAAGCGGTTTTTTGAATGATTTATTAAAAAAAGACGCGATTCTAGTCATTAACAAATCCGATCTATTGAAAGAAAAATTAGATTCTGAAATTTCTAAATTTAATCATGTCTTAATTTCATTAAAAGAAAATTTAAATATAGATAAATTAATTTCTAAAATAAAAAACCACTTAGAAAATAAATTTATATCAGAGGAAGATATCTTAATTACAAGAGAAAGGCATAGACAACATTTGCTTCAGTGTGTTGAGCATCTAAAAAATTTTTCAGACAAAAATGATAAAAAAGATTTTGATAAAGGTGCTGAGGATTTAAGGTTAGCTACAAGACAATTAGGTATGATTGTTGGTAAAGTTGATGTAGAGGAGATATTAGGCAGTATTTTCAATGATTTTTGCATTGGAAAATAACAACCGTTTTACGGTGTTTTTTTGAATCTTTTTACTGATTTTCGTTGATAAACAACACTTTTTTAAGAAAAAAAACACAAATCTTGTAAATATTCTAATCGAATATAAATTCAGTCCATGAAAAAAGATTTCCAATTTGATGTAGTTGTTATCGGCGGTGGTCATGCTGGTTGTGAAGCTGCAACGGCCTCAGCAAGGCTTGGTGTAAATACCGCTTTGTTTACACATAACAAAAATACAATCGGAGAAATGTCATGCAATCCAGCTATAGGTGGTTTAGGCAAGGGTCACCTAGTTAGAGAAATTGATGCTTTAGATGGTGTTATGGGAGAGGTAGCAGACAAGTCTGGAATACAATTTAGATTATTAAATAGAAGTAGAGGACCTGCAGTTAGAGGACCCCGAACTCAGTCTGACAGATCATTATATCGTAAATATATGCAAGAAAAACTTGTAAACTACTGTAATTTAAGCATTTTTTCAGATCCTGTAATAAAGTTTATTTTTGAAAATAACCAAATAAGTGGGTTTGTAACACTTAAAGGTAACAAAGTGAGTTGTAACAAGTTAATCTTAACAACAGGCACTTTTTTAAATGGTTTGATACATATAGGTGATGAAAGAACTCCTGCTGGACGATTTAATGAAAAACCGAGCACAGGCTTAAGCGAACAGTTAGAAAAGTATAATTTTAAAATTGGAAGATTAAAAACAGGGACACCTCCCAGATTAGATTCTAGAACAATTGATTTTCAAAATTTGGAAAAACAGTTTGCTGATGAAAACCCATATTTTTTTTCTTTTCTAACCAAAAAAAATTTGAACAAACAAGTGTCTTGTTCCATGACTTATACTAACGAGAGAGTCCATAAAATAATCCAAAAGAATTTATCAAAAAGTGCAATGTATTCTGGAAGCATACAAGGTGTTGGCCCTAGATATTGTCCCTCTATTGAAGACAAAATAGTAAAATTCGCTGATAAGACAAGACATCAGATATTTTTAGAGCCCGAAGGTTTAGATGATCATACTATTTACCCTAATGGCATATCTACATCTCTACCTGAGGTTGTTCAATACGAAATACTCAATAATATCAATGGTTTAGAAAATGTCAAAGTAATTAGGCCAGGATATGCTATTGAATATGATTATATTGACCCTAGAGAGCTATTTTTAACACTGGAGACCAAAAAAATAAAAAATCTTTATCTGGCTGGTCAGATTAATGGAACTACAGGTTATGAGGAAGCAGCTGCTCAAGGCCTTATAGCAGGAATTAATGCTGCTCTATCTTCTAAGAATATGGAGCCTTTTATTTTAGATAGATCAGATGCATACATTGGCGTTATGATAGATGATTTAGTCACCAAAGGCGTTGCAGAGCCTTATAGAATGTTTACATCTCGAGCAGAATATAGACTAAGTCTCAGATCAGATAATGCAGACTTAAGACTTACTCATAAAGGAATTAAAATTGGTTTAATAGCTGAAAATAGAAAACAACTCTTTGAGGATAAATTTAACAAATTGAGCAAAATATCTCTTCAAATGTCTAATTTAAACATTTCACCCTCTAAAGCAGATAAATTCGGAATAAAAATAGCAAAAGATGGTGTTTTTAGATCAGCAGAGGAAATTCTTACCCAAAAAACTGTTGATATGAGAAAAATTCGGAATATTTGGCCTGAAATTGCTGATTTTGGGAATGAAATTGATGAGCAAATTGAGATTAACTCTCATTACAGAGGATACTTAAAGAAACAAAAGGCCGATATTTTGGCTTTTAAACGAGATGAGAATTTAACAATACCAGAAAATATTGATTATGACCAATTTTCAGGCCTTTCTAATGAAGTAAAAGCCAAATTTAAAGAAATAAGACCTAAAACGATGGGTCAGGCCTTAAGAATTGATGGAATAACTCCTGCAGCTGTATATATTTTGTTGTCACATGTCAAAAGAAAGTCTATTAAGCATATAGCTTAATGGATAACTTAATTTTAAATTCCTATTCCAAAATTTCCAATTTAAATGTTTCACGTGAAACTTGTAATGAGCTTGAGGGCTTAATTACGATGATACAGGAAAAAAATCAGAAAATTAATATTATAAGTAAAAAAATGTATGAAAAAGAGGCAATAAGAGAGCGCCATATAATTGATTCAGCGCAAATTATTGATTTTGTTGATTTAAATTGTGATACAACCTCAGATTTAGGCACAGGGGGTGGAATGCCTGGATTAATAGTGGCTATAGTGATGAAAAAAATTAAAAACGACTTGAAAATAAATCTTTATGAAAAAAGCTACCACAAATGTGCTTTCCTAAGAGAAGTTTCAAAAAAATTAAATTTAAATACAGAAATAATTCAGAAAGATATTTTTTCACTTAAAAATATTGAAACAGGAACAATTATGTCCAGGGCGTTTAAGCCAATGCCTGTGATTTTAAACTTGGTTAATGAAAATTTTAAAAAATATAAAAATATTATTTTTTTTATGGGAAGTAGTGGAAGAAAAATTCTTAATGAAACACTTCAAGAGTGGGATATAGATTATGAAGAAAAAAAAAGTTTAACAAGCAAAGACTCGTTTATATTAAATATTAAAAAAGTTAAAAAAAAGATTTCATGAAAATAATTTCAATTATAAATCAAAAGGGTGGGGTTGGAAAAACAACAACTGTTATTAATTTAGCATCAGCATTATCTCAACTCGGTAAAAAAATTTTAGTAATTGATCTAGACCCTCAAGGGAATGCTACCACAGGATTAGGATTGTCCAACACCTCTCAATCCGATCAGACAATTTATGGAATTCTTAATGGTACAATGTCGATTTCGAACGTAATTAAAAAAACAGACTTTCAAAATCTTGATTTAATATCATCCAATGTAGATCTGTCAGGATTAGAGGTTGAGACTGCAGGCGATAATGATAGAGCATTTATACTTAAGACTAAATTAACCGCGTATTTAAACGATTCTAGAGGATTATATGATTATATTCTTATAGATTGCCCTCCTTCTTTGAGTCTTTTAACAGTAATGGCTTTGGTATCATCTAACTCACTGCTTGTGCCATTACAAACAGAATTTTTTGCCTTAGAAGGACTTACACAACTTATGAAGACTATTGAGAGAATTAAAACTAACTTGAATCCTGAATTGGAGATTCAAGGCATACTTTTAACAATGTACGATCGAAGAAATAAACTTTCATCACAGGTTGAACAAGAAGCAAGAAATTATTTCAAAGATAAAGTTTACCAAACAGTGATACCTCGAAATGTAAGATTATCAGAGGCACCATCTCATGGTATTCCAGTATTGATTTATGACAAGAATTGTCCAGGAAGTAAGTCATATTATAGTTTTACAGATGAGTTCATGGCACAAGAAAATAAAGTTGGGAGTGCAGCGTAATGAACAAAATAAAAAAAGGGTTGGGACGAGGTTTATCTTCTTTAATAGGTGAAACTAAAGTTGAGAATAAAACAAATAACTTAAGTTTAGCCGAAATAGTTCCAAACAAATATCAACCAAGAAAAAATTTTGATGAGGAAAATTTAAATGATTTAGTTAATTCAATAAAAGAACGGGGTGTTATTCAGCCAATTATAGTTAGAAAATCTAATACGGATAACTCTAAATACGAAATTATAGCTGGAGAAAGAAGGTGGTTAGCAGCTCAGAAAGCTGGTCTACATGATATTCCTGTAGTTGTAACAGATGCTGATGATCTTAAATCTTTAGAATTTGCGATTGTTGAAAATGTTCAGAGACATGATCTAAATCCCTTAGAGGAAGCTCAAGGTTATAAAAGATTGATAGATGAATTTGCATATGATCAAGATAAAGTATCAAAATTTATTGGTAAGAGCAGAAGCTATATTTCTAACTCATTAAGATTGCTTAATTTACCCAAAGAAGTTCTTGATTTTGTTGAACAAAAAAAAATTACAGCTGGTCATGCAAAGATACTAGTAGGACTAGATAATGCTACATTTCTAGCAAATAAATTTATTGAAAAAAAATTATCTGTTAGACAAGCAGAAAATTTAGTTAAAATATTCAGAAAAACCAAAAGAAATACTTCTAGTAAAGTAAACTCAAATATCCGAGATTTAGAAAACTCTATATCTGAAAAGATTGGGCTTAGTGTTTCTATTAAAAATAATAAAAACAATAAGGGCACAATATCATTTTATTACAAAGAGCTGGATCAATTAAACAAGATAATTGATATAATTAAATCTGGATATTAGTATTTTCAACTTTATCTAAAATCATATTGTTTATGATTTGGTTAGAAATCTGAGGATTTTTTTTAATTAAACTCTCAGTATTGTTCAGATCTTCAATAAAACTCTCAATATCATTTAATTCCCATATTTTGATTTGTTGCTTAATTATATTTTTATCCTTCCAGAATATTGGAGGTTTAAATGAGTTAATTACTTGATCGATATCTTTATTTTCATTGAAATTTAATCTTAGTTTTCTTAGTCTTTTTAACTTGTTTAAAAAAGTTCTTAAAATTAAAATATTATCCTCACTAGATGGGATATTTTCATTAAGAATATTGAGAGTTCTTTTTTTATTTTTGCTCAGACAATTATCTACTAACTCTCCAGCACTGTAATTTTCGCTTAGGTTTGTTAGTTTTAAAATATCTTCTAACTCTAATTTTTTATTGTTTTGACTTAGGCTAATAATTTTTTGTAATTCATTTTTAAGATTAATTCTATCTCCCTTAGACCTTTCTATAATTAGATTTAAATTTTCTTGTGATAAATTTATCTTATTTTCAATTAAAATTTTTTTTCCAATTGCAATTAGAGTTTGCATTGTGTCCTCATAGAAAGGAACAATCAATATCATTTTATTTTTTTCAAAGAAATTTCTTATTTTAGATTTTTTTTCTAATTTTTTTGCCAATAAAACTATTTTGACATCTGTAATACTGGAATTAATAGCTTCTTCAATAAGATCTAAAAATTTGTCAGTCACATCTGAGATTAAAATTAATTTTTCCTTTTCAAAAAAAGAATTCGAATAAAACCTATCAAAAAATAGCCTTTTATTTTGAATTATATCTTTTTCGTTATATTTATAGGTATTTTCATTACTAAAATGACTAAAATTATTTTTAATAGTATCTAATTTTTGACCTTCATTTTCACCGTAAAATAAAAAAAAATTTACTTTTTCTATATACTTATTCACTTCGTAAAATTTAGATATCATTTTCAACGATATTAAAAAAAATATTAATATCTTGTAAGATTTTAAATATCATATTTTTTTCAATGTTACTTTTATATTGATCTAGTTCAAATTTATTATCCATCGAGTCAAATGTTGTTTCGTTTATAAATTTTTTCGACAAATTTTTGTTATCAGTTTTATTTTTTAAATTTAACATTAGTTCTATTGTCATTTTGTAACTTGATGGATCTCCTTTTTTATCTTTTGTGACTATTTCTTGTTTCCTTGAAATAAAGATGTCAGCATCAAAAATATTTTGTGACTCATTATTTTTAAATTTTTCTAAACCTTTTTCTATTTCTCTTCCAATTTTTCTGTCCCCAGAATAGTTGATTGTATCTATTTTGAAATTTAATTTTTGGTTCACCTCATAAATTGGTGAATATCCGCAGTTAGATAAAAATATAAAAATTAAAAAATATTTTATTTTTTTCATTGTCATTGAATAATAAAGTTAATTAATTTATTTTCTATATATATTGTTTTAATAATTATTTTATTATTTAAATATTTCTTCATTTGGTCATCATTTTTGATATTTTTAATTAATGTTTCTTTATCAGTTGACTTATTAATAGAAAAAACCTTTCTTTTTTTTCCATTTACTTGAGTAACAATTTGAAATATTTCCTCTTCTAAATATTTTTCATCGACCGAAGGCCATTCTATATCATTTATTGAACAATTTAACTTGTAAAGGCATTCATTAGAGAAATGTGGAATTATAGGATTAATTATTTTTAAAATTTTTATATAATTTTTTTTAAAATTACTTCCCCAATCTGGTTTACTTGTTTGTTTATTATAAAAAGTATAAATTTTATAAATTGAAGCAATTACAACATTAAACCCAAATCTGTTTAAATCGTCAGTAAATTTTTTTATTATTTGATTGGTAAACTTTTCTAAATTCTCGTCAAATTTTGATGACTCTTTTTTATTAGAAATTATTTTCTCATTTAATACCCACAATTTCTGTAAAAATTTATAAGAAGCTGAAATACCCGTATCTGACCATTGAATATCTTTTTCAGGTGGACTATCGGATAAAATAAATAATCTTACCGAGTCTGCTCCATACAGTTGGACCATTTTTTCAGGATCAATAGTATTTTTTTTTGATTTTGACATGGATTCTGAGGGACCCACAATTACTTTTTTTGATGGACTTTTTATTTGATAATAATTTTTTCCATCATTTGTAAAAACATCTTCTGGATAAATCCAATTATTATTTTCATCTTTAAAAGTTTGATGGCAGACCATTCCTTGGGTAAACAAACCCTCAAATGGTTCTTTTAAATTTGTTTTTTGGTTATTTAAACTTATGGCTCTCATAAAAAATCTTGAATAAAGAAGATGTAGTATTGCATGTTCGATACCCCCGATGTACTGATTTACTGGCATCCAATAATCTATTTCGTCAATATTAAATGGCTCACTCGAATTTTTTGCTGAGCAAAACCTTAGAAAATACCAGGAAGAGTCAACAAATGTATCCAAAGTGTCAGTTTCTCTTTTACAAGTTTTTCCATTAATTTTTACTTCTTGCCACTCTTTTTGAAAATCAAGTGGATTACCATTAGTATTTAGATTTATTGAGTCAGGAAGTTTAACAGGTAAATCTTTTTCAGGTATTTTGACTACATTATTATCCTCATCGTAAGCTATTGGTATTGGACAACCCCAATATCTTTGTCTCGAAATTCCCCAATCTTTCAATCTATAATTAGTCTTTCTTTTTCCTAAGTTTTTTTTCTCTAAAATCTTAATTGTTTCATTTATTGACTCATCAGGAACTGAAAGACCATCTAAGAACTTTGAATTAATAAGCTTGCCTGCTCCAGTATACGCCTCGTTTTGGACTTGATAATCATCATCTTGGTCTGAAGGCTTAACTACAGTTTTGATATTAAGTTTATATTTTTTTGCAAAATCAAAATCTCTCTGATCATGAGCTGGACAACCAAAGACCGCTCCAAATCCATAATCCATCAGAACAAAATTAGCAAAATAAACTGGAACTTTTGACTGATTATTTAATGGATTAACAGCTTCAAGTTCAGTTTTAAATCCTATTTTTGAAGCTTGTGCTATAGACTCCTCGGTTGTGCCTGTTTTTGAACATTCATTTTTAAATTCAATAAAATCCTTATTTTTTTCATAATATTTTGACAAAGGGTGATCCACTGATAAAGCCAGAAAAGAAAACCCGAATAATGTGTCCGGTCTAGTTGTATAACACTTTATTGATTTTACATTTTTAGAACCTTCAATTTTAAAATCAATTTCACAACCGAAGGATTTTCCAATCCAATTTTTTTGCATTATCTTAACTTTATTAGGCCAAGAATTAAGTTTGTCTAATTCATTAAGTAGATCTTCGGAAAAATGTGAAATTTTAAAAAACCATTGATTTAATTTTTTTCTTTCAACAACAGCACCAGATCGCCATCCTTTTCCATCTATTACTTGCTCGTTTGCAAGAACTGTTTTGTCTATAGGATCCCAATTAACGTAACTTTCTTTTCTATAAACAAGACCTTTGTCGTAAAGATCTAAAAATATTTTCTGTTGATGTTTATAGTAATCTGGTGAACAAGTTGAAATTTCTCTGTCCCAATCAATTGAAAGACCTAACATTTTAAGTTGAGATTTCATCATCTCAATATTTTTTTCAGTCCAGTCTTTGGGATTTAAATTATTTTGCTTTGCTGCATTTTCTGCTGGCATTCCAAAAGAATCCCATCCCATCGGATGCAGAACATTAAAACCTTTTAGAATTTTGAATCTAGAAAGTACATCACCGATCGTATAATTTCTTACATGACCCATGTGGATTTTTCCTGATGGATACGGGAACATTTCCAGGCAATAAAATTTTTCTTTATCCTTATCTATTTTTGATTTGAAAGTTTTTTCTTTTAGCCAATATTTTTGCCATTTATCTTCTGTTAGCTTAAAATTATATCTTTCCACAGTTTTTTTGGATTACTTTATTCTTTATTTTTAGATCTTTTATTTTTACTTGCATCGCCTATTTCGTATGGATTTTCTTTTTTATACTTTTCAATAATATCTTTTTGGTATTTTGTTGCCTTTTTAAGTATATTCATATTAAGATCAGCTACCAGCTCAGTATTATTTTTGCTAATTGAGCAATTAGTCAAATTTTCAGAACATTTTTTTAAAAATATATTTATATTTAAAGCATCAGATCTAATTTCATTTGTTAAAAATCTTACAGAAATTTTAACTGACTCTGTTGGTGTGGAGTTTTCACTGTACCAATCAGTGACCACTATGCCACCACTGTAGTTTGCAGATACTAATGGCATGAAATCCAAGGTGTCTAATGTAGCTCGCCAAAGAGGATTTGAGCTTGCAAACTCATAATTTGTTCCTTTTTTAATTTGGTTCATAAGCCTGAAGCCTTTTCCCTCCTCCATGTTTTTTTTAACTCTGTCTCTTACATTTGTAGGAACATCCTTCGCGCTTACTTTTTTATATTTAAAAGGTCCGCATGCGCTTTGAGATAGCAAAGCTATAATTGACAGTAAAATTACAATATTTTTTTTTGAGAACATGATTTTAAGTAAAATGTGAAACTTTTAGCACAATTTATTGTGTTTAAAATTATAATATCTTAATTTTTAAAAAACCGCATAATATGTACTTAAAAGTGATGTAAAAATGCAACACTATCGCAAATTTTTAGTTAAATAATTAAAATTTAGTAAGAAATTCAATATTTTTTGCTAGAAATTCCTTGTTTATAATTAATTATAAAAAAGGAGTAACTTTATGAACAAAGTAACAAAAGTAGGTTTAACTGCTTTAGCTACTTCACTAGTTTCAACAGCATCATTTGCTGGTGAGCTAAGTGTATCAGGTAGCGCGTCGTTAACTTACACAGGTCTAGACTCTAACTCAGGTGTAAATCCTTGGGCAATGGGAGACAGTGTTAAGTTCAACGGAAGTGGTGACCTAGATAATGGTATGACTGTATCAGTCTACTATGAATTAGATGGTGGTACATATGATGACTACAATCTTAAATTAGGAATGGGTGATATGGGTACATTGTCATTCTCTGGTGCTTCATCAAGTGGAAGCGGAGTAGACTCTGTAAAAGATATCGTTCCAAAAGCATATACACCTGTATACGAAGCTGCTAACGAAGTTGGTGGTGCTGCTGATAATGGTTTACTTGATACTTCAGGTAACAACCAAACAGGTCAGTGGGGTTACGATGTAAATGCTGCAGGTTTTGATTTATCTGTATCTTACAACCCAAAACCAGCTGCTACAGCTGAAGCTGAAACAGGATATTCAGTTTCTTACAGCGGTTTAATGGATGGTTTAACACTAGTTTATGGTGTTTTCGATGATGGTGACATCGCTGAGAACGACACAATTGGTGCTAAATACACTATGGGTTCAGTAACTGCTGCTATCCAATCAACTAACGTTGATTACGAAGCAACAGGTTCAACAGACCAAGATGCTACTCACATGGGTATCTCTATGGCAGTTAACGATGATCTAACAGTATCAGCTGGTAGACAAGAAGTTGAATTTGACGGTGGAACTGAAGATGAAGTTAACACTGGTATTCAAGCATCGTATACTATGGGTTCAATCTCATTCTCAACTGCTATCAACAGTGTTGAAAGTGCTGGTGGAACAGCAGGAAAAGATGCTCAAGCATCGATTTTTGTTGCATCATTTGCATTCTAATTACTTAGAAATTTAATTATTAGAAAGGCCCCTTTTTTTAAGGGGCCTTTTTTTTTATTCGAAATAAGAAATACCAGCAAAACCAAAAGGTTTAATGAATTTAAGCTTTTTTATATTTTCTTTATTGATGCCACCTAAAGCAACATCTTTCATTAAAGTTAATTTTTTTAAGTTGAGATATTTATACAGTTCTAGTTTTTTGTTATTCTTGTCCTTAAATATTGGTGATAAAAAAATTTTATCCACACCCTGAAGCTCTTTAATTTTAATCTCTTTAACATTGTGGGCTGATCCTAAAATCTCAAACTTTTTTTTAAGACTTACTGGTTTAAAAGTTAAATTTTTATTTGAAGATGAAATATATAATCCATCAACATCAAGTTCGACTGCTAATTTTGTGTCATTTCTAATATAAAGTTTTCTTTGGTATTTTTTACAAAAATGACGTAATTCAATTAAATTTTTTAATGAAGTTTGTTTATCTTTATTTCTCCAAATAAAAGATATATTTTGATCTAAACTAATTAAATGAGAATAATTAAATTTATTTAAAAAATAATATTTTTTATAATTTTTAATATGCATCACACTCAAAGTAACTTAATTGAAATTAAAGAAAAAATTAAGACTAAAATTCGTGAATTATCTTTATTTGAATACAATCCCAAAATTATTGCAGTTTCAAAAACTTTTTCAGAGGAAGATATATTGCCATTAATTGATCATGGCCATTATGAATTTGGAGAAAACAAAGTACAAGAGGCTCTCAGCAAATGGTTACCTATTAAAGAAAAAAATAAAAATCTAAAATTACATATGCTTGGTAAGCTACAATCTAATAAAGTTAAAAATGCAGTGGAAATATTTGATTATATACACTCTTTGGATAGCCCAAAGCTTGCGAATAAACTTTCAGATGAAATAAATAAAAAATCAAAAAAAATAAAAATTTTTATTCAAATTAATTTGGGTGGAGAGACACAAAAATCTGGAATTTCTCCTTCGGATTTGGAGATTTTCTATAGGAACTGTTTATCATTAAAATTAGATATAGTAGGCACAATGTGTATTCCTCCTGAAAACTTAGATCCAAAGCCCTTTTTCAAAGATCTTTTACAATTAAATAAAAAGATAAATCTCTCAGAGATAAGTATGGGAATGTCCAATGATTATTTAGATGCAGTAGAATATCAGTCAACATATTTAAGAATTGGCCAAGGAATTTTTGGAAAAAGGTCTAAGTAATTCTTATTTTTATTTTTTTATGAATTAGTTTAATTAGTATAAGAAAATCTTTTTTTGTAATTGCTATACATCCTTTTGTAGGCATATAATTTTTAGTCAAATGTAAAAATATAGCACTACCTCTTCCCTTAAATGTTTTTTTGTAATTATATTTAATTAAAATAAAAAGGTCATATTTATTATCTTTACGATATAATTTTTCAAAATTTATTTTTAAGCCCTTTTTTATTTTAATTAATTTATTATAATATTTACTTTCAGGATCATCACACCACCCCATATTTTTTCTTATAATAGTAGTTTTAAGTTTAGAGATAGGTTTTTCTACTCTATCAGGTCTATAATAAATGTTTCCTAAGTCAAAAGTACCAGTTGGGGTTTTTAAATCGCCTTCTTTTTTATTAATGCTAAATCCTTTTTTGCCAACAGAACATTTGAATTTAAATTCTTCTATTAAAAGAGTTTCTTTATTTTTTATAATAATTGTCATAATTTAAAAATATGAATTCAAAATTATTAATTATTTATGAATATCAAATACTTTTTGAAATATTAGACGAAATTAAAGAAAGTTTAAATTTTAAAATAATTCAATCAAACAAAAATGACTATAATAAAATCGAATTTGATCCTAAAATTAATTATTTAACAATATCAAAAGAAAAAGTTGAAAATATTGATAATAGTCTAGTTTTAGAAAATACATCAATAAAATTAGAAAAACTTCTTGAAATTATAAATATAAATTTTTTAAGAATACAATTCAGCAATCAATCCAATATAAAGATAGGTAAATATAATTTAGATTTAAATTCTAGAAAGATAAAATTTAAAGATAAAAGTTTGGACCTAACTGAGAGAGAGACGAGTTTAATAATTTTTATAAATGAAAAAACAAATGTTTCTGTAAAAGAGCTTCAAAGAAATGTTTGGGATTATTCTCCTAGTCTAGAGACCCATACTGTAGAAACACACATCTACAGATTAAGAAAAAAAATGAATGATATTTTTGGGGACGAAAATTTTATCCTAAATAATAAAAATGGTTACTCAATCAAATAAAAGGTCAAATTCTTGCACCTATTTTTTGAATAATTTTAGAAGATAACTCTGTCCCTTTGATCAAACAATCTTTTACGTTAAAATTATTAATTACACCGTGCAAGTATCCTGCGGCAAATAAATCTCCAGCACCTGTTAAATCTTTTATCTTTAAGTCAGACTTAGCTTCTATTTCTGATATTTCATTTTGATTAATTGAAATAGCACCCTTTTCGCCTCTTGTAATTATGACATTTTTTTTAATTTCTTTTGAAAATGAAATAACCTCAGTGAATTTTTTAGCATCAATCAAAGATAAAATTTCCTTCTCATTTGCAAAGATAATATCTAATTTATTTTTTACTAAATCTAAAAAATTAGATTTATGTCTTTCTACACAAAATAAGTCTGATAGAGACATAGCAACTTTTTTTGAGTGTGTGATCGCTTTGTCAAAAGCTTTTCTAGGATCGCCTTCATCCCACAAATAACCTTCCAGAAAAATCATTTCTGCATTTTTAATATCTTCTTCACTAATATCATTATCATTGATTTTTCCTGCTGTACCAAGAAAAGTACACATTGTTCTTTCAGAGTCTGGTGTAATTAAAATCAAACAAGATCCTGTTGGAATTTGTTCATCTTTTTTTTTATATAAATATTTTACTTTCTCTTTATCTAAACCTTCTTCATATTTTTGACCTAGTTCGTCATTGCTAACTTTTCCAATAAATCCAACTTCATTTTCTAATTGAGAAAGACCTACAATTGAATTTGCAACAGAGCCACCTGAGATAGTTTCTTCAATTTTTAAAGATGAAAGTAATTTTTTAAATTCTACTTCATCAACTAACTTCATAGTGCTTTTTGTAAGTGAATTATTTATTAGAAATTCATCTGATACTTTACAAAGCACATCAACAATAGCATTTCCAATTCCTAAAATTTTCATTAAGGTTTTTTTGCAATAAATGGTTTTTTTCGATTAGGATAGCAAGAAGTACAAATTTTACAACTTAATCCATAACAACTTCTAGCTTTACAATATTCTCTTCCATAATAGATTATTTGTAAGTGTAACTTGTTCCAATATTTTTTAGGGAATAATCTTTTTAGATCTTTTTCTGTTTGAACAACATTTTTTCCATTTGTTAATCCCCATCTTTGGGCTAACCTATGAATGTGAGTATCTATAGCAAAGGCCGGATGCCCAAAACCCTGAGACATTACAACACTAGCAGTTTTATGTCCTACGCCTGGTAAATTTTCAAGTTCTTCAAAAGTTTTGGGTACTTTACCCCTATAATCTTTGACCAGTATTTTAGACAAATTATAAATACTTTTTGCTTTAATCCTAAAAATACCAATTTTTTTTATTAATGTTTCTATTCTTTTTCTTCCTAATTTAACAAAGTGTTCTGGTTTGTGATATTTGGGGTAAATGTTCCTAGTTACATTATTTACATTAACATCTGTACATTGAGCTGAAAGAAGAACAGATATTAAAAGAGTAAATACATTTCGACTTTTGAGAGGGACTTTTATACTTGGATATGTTTTATTCAGTATTTTAAGTATTACTTTTGCTCTTTGAATTTCATTCATTATTTGAAATTCATTAAGTCTCTCATGGAATACAAACCAGCTTTTTTCCTCATTAACCAACTAGCAGCTGTAAGCGCACCTTCAGAATAAAGTGCTCTATCAAATGCTTCATGATTAAGTCTTATTATTTCTTTTCCACTGGAAAATAAAACCTCATGCTCACCAATAATTTTACCTTTTCTTAATGAATTAAAATTTATTTTTTTTCCATAAGGAAATCTTTTTTTATTCAAATATTTTTTACCCACAATTCCATAGAAGTTTTTATTTTTTCCTATTGCAATTCCTTGACCTAACATTAATGCTGTACCAGATGGGTAATCTTTTTTAAACTTATGATGACTTTCTAGAATTTTACTTAGAAAATTATTACCTAAAGATTTTGATGCTATTTCAGTTAAATACATCAAAAGATTAATTCCAAGACTCATATTTCCAGCTTTGAGAATTGGAATTTTTTTTGAAATTTTTTTTATTATATTTTCTTCTTTTAAAGTGAAACCTGTAGTTCCAATTATTACCCTTTTTTTTTGTTTTGCGGCAATATTAAGAACATCAAGCGTACATTCTGGAATCGTAAAATCTATTATGACGTCACTTTTCTTAAAAGCTTCTGCGCTATTTAATTTTGGTAAAATACCAATGATTTTTTTTCTTTGTATTTTATTTTCTGTGAGACTACTGATTTTAAATCTTTTGTCTTTGTTTGCAGATTTGATTAGTTGCTGCCCCATTCTACCAAGACATCCGGTAATTGTTAAATTTATTTTTCTAGTTTTCATAGTCAAAAAATTTTAAATCTTTTTTATAATATTCGTTCATCTTCTTTATCATGTTTTCATCAAGATTTTTTTCCCAGTTATTTTCTGGTCCTTGATAAAAGAATTGTATTTTTCTGTTGTCTCTCAAAGAATATACATTTTCCCCAAACTTGCCCTCATTTTCTATGTTTTGAAGACTTTTAAAGTTAGTTGTATCGATAGCATTTTTCATCTTATTTTGATCAATTTTATTATCAAATTTCATTAAAGTATTTACAAAAACTACTAGCTTTTCAAAAGTTTGCACCGGATTTTTGACCATATCCTCGTACCTAATTATTATTTTTCTTAAAGATTTGTTGCTTAGCCAAGACCGATAATTAATCCTCCAAGAGTTAACAATATTTGTTTTTGCATAGTTTTTTAAATGAGGATAATCTTCTAATACTTTATTTTCATCTTGCATGAATTTTAATGCTTCATCGTAATTTTCTAAATCATTGTGATTTTTAACTGAAGTGATTACATTTCTTGGATCTCTGATGATGTAAATAACACCCAAGGTATAATCCGGTTTTGTAAAGTCGTTTCCAAATGCAGTTATTAGAGAGTTATGAGTTTTTAAAAACTTTACTTTTTTTTGATCACGAATATCTTGTTGTGAGGTCTCCCAATGTTTATGAATTTCGCCCTGTTTAACCTTTTCTTTAAAGAATTGTTTGTTTGGATAATCTTCTATTAAGTTTAACTTGTTAATATCAAAAATTCCATTATTACAAAAATAATAAGCAGTCAGAAAAGATCTTACCCAAGTATTTCCACTTTTTGGATATGAGGCAATCCAGATAATCATATTTATTTATTAAACTAGGTGTTAATTATTTCAACTTAAATATTATATAACGAACTACAGTTGATTATATTAACTTTTCCAAAAATCTTTTGCCTTTTGAAAAAATTTTTTAATGCTTGGATTAGATTTTTCATTTTCTATTTCTCTAAACTTTTCCAAAAGGCTTCTTTGTTCTTTATTTAGGTAAACTGGTACCTCAGTTTTAATTTGCACGTATAAATCTCCAAAATCTCCTCTACGCATAAAGGGCATCCCTTTACCTTTCAGTCTAAATTGTTTACCATCTTGAGTTCCGTCTGGGATTTTAATCTTTGCTTTTTTACCATCTATTGTTGGTATTTCTATTGTTGTGCCAAGTGCTGCATCTGCTATTGAAATTGGGAACTCAAAAAATAAATTTACATCAGATCTTTTAAATAATTCGTGAGATTTAACATTAATAAACAGGTATAAATCACCACTCGCTCCGCCTCTTGTCCCTGCTTCACCTTTTCCGGCAAGTCTAATTCTTGTACCGTCATCAACTCCTTTTGGGATTGTCACTGATACTTTTTTTGAGGTTTGGGTGTTTCCTTGTCCATTACAGTCTGAACAAGGATTAGTTATTTCTTCTCCACTACCAGCACACTGAGGACATGTTTGTTGAACTGTAAAAAAACCTTGATTAGATCTCACTCTACCGTTTCCTCCGCAGTAAGTACATCTATCAGGGCTAGACCCAGGTTTAGATCCATTTCCCTTACATGTGTTACATTTTTCTGATGTTGAAAATTGTATATTTTGTTTCTTACCCGCGTAAGCCTCTTCTAATGTAATCGATAAATCATATCTTAGATCTGAGCCTCTATTATTTGAGCTTCTTCCTCTTGAACTTCTTCTTCCACCGCCAAAGTCACCAAAAAAATCTTCAAATATGTCTGAAAAATCTGCACCACTGAACCCTCCAAAACCTCCAAATCCACCTTGTCCACCTCCACCATTTTCAAAGGCAGCATGACCAAAGTTGTCATAATTCTCTTTTTTTGATTTATCAGAGAGAACGCCATAAGCTTCACTTGCTTCTTTAAACTTGTCCTCTGCCCCTTTATCACCAGGATTTTTATCTGGATGATATTTTACAGCTAACTTTCTGTATGCGGATTTTAACTCTTCAGGGGATGCGCTTTTATTAACACCGAGGACATCATAATAATCTCTTTTTGCCATTTATATACCTCGGAAGATAAATGTATGTTAAGCGCTCTTTTCTTTATTCTCGTCTTTTACTTCCTCAAAATCAGCATCAACAACATTATCCTCTTTTTTTCCTTTATCATCTTTACCATCATCTTTATTTGAGTCTGGTTTTGTATTTTGTTGTGATTTATATATTGCTTCTCCAAGTTTCATTGAAGCTTGAACTAGTGCCTCAGTTTTTTTCTTGATATCGTCTGTGTTTTCACCTTTAAGAGCCTCTTTTAATTGACTCGAAGCATCCTCAATAGCTTTTTTGTCAGATTCAGATACTTTAGACCCGTGTTCTTTAAGGTTTTTATCTGTAGAATGAATTAGGGTGTCTGCTTGATTTCTTACATCTACAGACTCTCTTTTCTTTTTATCAGCTTCTTTATTAGCTTCAGCATCTTTTACCATTTTTTCAATTTCTTCATCGCTCAATCCGCCTGAAGCTTGAATCTGAATTTTTTGTTCTTTTCCAGTGCCCTTATCTTTTGCTGAGACATTAACAATTCCATTAGCATCAATATCAAATGTAACTTCAATTTGAGGAACACCTCTAGGCGCTGGTGCAATTCCAACAAGTTCGAAATTTCCTAAAATTTTATTATCAGCTGCCATCTCTCTTTCACCTTGTAACACTCTTATAGAAACTGCTGGTTGATTATCTTCGGCAGTTGAGAATACTTGGCTTTTTTTAGTAGGTATTGTTGTATTTTTTTCAATTAATTTTGTGGAAACTCCACCTAAAGTCTCAATACCCAAAGAAAGAGGCGTTACATCTAATAACAATACATCCTTAACATCACCTTGAAGGACACCTGCTTGAATTGCAGCACCCATCGCTACAACCTCATCAGGGTTAACACTTTTATTAGGTTCTTTTCCAAAGAAATTTTTAACTTCTTCAATTACTTTAGGCATTCTGGTCATACCACCAACCATTACAACTTCATCTATTTCATTAGCTGTGATACCAGCATCTTTTAATGCTGTTTTACAAGGTGGCATTGTTCTAGCTATAAGATCTTCGACTAATGCTTCAAGTTTTGCACGAGTGAGTTTTAGATTGATATGTTTTGGACCAGTTTTGTCAGCCGTGATAAATGGTAGATTAATATCAGTTTGTTCAGCTGAAGATAATTCAATTTTAGCTTTTTCTGCTGCCTCTTTTAATCTTTGAAGAGCGAGTTTATCTGATTTTAAATCTATGCCATTATCTTTTTTAAATTCGGCAATCAAATATTCAACCACAGAATTATCAAAATCTTCTCCACCTAAAAATGTATCTCCGTTAGTTGATTTTACTTCAAAAACTCCATCACCAAGTTCAAGTATTGAAACATCGAATGTTCCACCACCTAAGTCATAAACTGCAATTTTCTTATTTTGTTTTTTATCTAAACCATAAGCTAATGACGCGGCAGTAGGTTCATTTATAATTCTTAAAACTTCTAGACCCGCAATTTTTCCAGCGTCTTTTGTTGCTTGTCTTTGAGCATCATTAAAGTATGCAGGAACAGTAATTACAGCTTTTGTAACAGCTTGGCCTAAATATTTTTCTGCCGTCTCTTTCATTTTTTGTAAAATAAAAGCTGAGATCTGAGATGGAGAGTATTTTTCCCCTTTAGATTCTATCCACGCATCTCCTTTTTCTGAATTGACAATTTTAAATGGAGCAGCTTCTATATCTTTTTTAACAGTTGGGTCATCAAAGTTTCTTCCAATAAGTCTTTTAACTGCAAAAATAGTATTTTCGGGGTTGGTTACAGCCTGTCTTTTAGCTGGTTGACCTATTAATTTTTCTTTTTCATCGGTAAAGGCAACAACAGATGGTGTTGTTCTAGCGCCCTCAGCATTTTCTAAAACTTTTGCTTGGCTTCCCTCCATTATAGCCACACAAGAGTTGGTTGTTCCTAAATCTATTCCAATAATTTTACTCATAATAATTAATTCTCCAGGTCATATATGTGTTATTTTTGATTCTACAAGTTGTTCGAAGCATTATTTAGTCTCTGAATTTTCTTGAGTTTCCTTTGTTTTGGCTGCTTTTTCTTGAGTTTTCTTAGCTACGCCAACTAAAGATGGCCTTAGTAATCGGTCTTTAATAGTGAAACCTTTTTGAATTTCTTGAATTATAGTTCCTGGTTCTTTTGTATCATCTTCAATTTCCATCATCGCTTGATGAAAGTTTGGATCTAATTTTTTATTTAAACTATCAATCTGTTTAATATCATTTTTGTTAAATATGGACATTAAATCTTTATAAATTATATCAAAATGCTCTAAAGTTTTTTTAAGTGCTTCGGAGTCTTTCAACGTTTCATCATTCTCTAAAATACTCTTGGATCTTTCAAAATTATCTATAAGACTAAGCGCTGCTTTAGCAAATGAAAAACCACCGTATTCAAAAGCATCCTCTTTTTCCTTTTCAAACCTTCTCCGTTGATTTTCCATTTCAGCAAAAGCTCTGGCTAGTTTGTCCTCTAACTCTAAAATCTTTTCTTCCGGTGTTAATTCTTTCTCACTTTCTTCCTCTTTTTTATCTTTATGATCATCTGTTTTATTTTGAGGATCAGTAGTTTGTTCATTCTCTTCTTTGGCTAAATTTTCGTTTTGAGTATTTTCTTTTTGCTCTTTTTCCATAAGAACTTATATGGTATGAAATTTCAGAATTTCTAGATGTTAAAAAAAAAAATTAATACTTTATTAATCGGTACAAATAACAAAGGTAAATATAGAGAAATTAAGGATTTATTGCCAAAATCAATTAAAATCTACTCCACATCTAATTTCAAACTTAAAAGTCCAATTGAAAATGGAAATACTTTCAAGGAAAACTCCTTACTAAAAGCTAAGTACTTTTCTAAAAAAACAAATTTGATTTGTCTTGCAGACGATTCAGGCCTGGAAGTAGATAGTCTAAATAAAAAACCTGGAATTTTTTCAGCTAGATGGGGTGGCCCCAGCGGAGATTTTAATAAAGCAATAAAAAAGGTATTCAGAGAATTAGATAAGAAGGATAAAAACTGGAGAAAGAAAAAAATTACAGCAAGATTTGTGTGTGTACTTTCAATTTGTTATTTGAACAAAATCATTGCAAGCGTAAAAGGAAAAATTGAAGGAACAATTTCAAGTAATCCAAAAGGAAAAAATGGGTTTGGTTATGACCCAATTTTTATTCCGCTAAAAAAGAAAAAAACTTTTGGTGAAATGAAACCATCTAGTAAATATAAAATTGATCATAGATCAATTGCTTTTAAAAAGATTAGAAAATTTCTTTGAGTTTTCCTTCATTTATTTGATAAAAATTTAATTGATGATTTATTCTATTGTCTTTAATTTCAAAAATACCTATTTTTCCTTTAAATGTATTTTTAGTTTTAAAAGATTTGCTAATTTCCTGGGAATTATTTGTTAACATAAGGTAATAAATTAAACCAATTAAATCATAACTTAACAAAGACAAATGATTTGGTTTAAAATCAAATTCTTTTGAAAATTTATAAATAAAATCATCGTAATTATTTTTATTTATCGAAGGATAATAAATTGGCTGTGTATTAAGCTCTTTTAGTAAACTTTCATCAAACCATTGATTTAAAGTTATAATATATTTTTCTTTTGGGGATACGTCAGTATACAACAAAGATGTTATAACACTTTTTAAGCTTTCATCAAAATCTGCTATTATAACAGAGTCAAATTTTAAATTGCCTAGGGTATATTTCTTTTTTAAGTTTTCTATTTTTTTTTCTTTATTTAAATCATCTGAATTTTCAACTCTCAAAATTTCATCTAACAGGTTTTGTTTTCTTACTTCATAGTTTGTTATTTTCTCAATTTGTTTAGTTAGTTTAGTTGGTTCGATATCATAATCATATTTTTTGAAAGATTTAAGTTTTGAATCTTTGATACCCTTTTTTATTTCTAAGTCATAATTTGAATTAGGGGTTAAAAAAATTGTTTTTTTGATATCATTTAATTTCAAAAATTTCTTAATAGTATTTAATTGTGAAGTTGAGTTTATGCCACTGCTTATTACATTCTTTGGTAAATCTAAAGTTTTGTTAGTCAAAGATAAAAAAGTAATATTCTCAACTTCCTGGAGATGTAATAAGTTTTCATAGAAAACTGGTCCAATCACTAATGTGATGCCCAACCTTTCTAATTCTAAAGCCGAGCTTAGAGCAATATTAGGATCTGATTTTGTGTCCTTAGGATATATTTCAATTTTATCATCATTTATATCTATTAAAGCCATTCTAATAGAGCTTAAAATTTGTTTACCAATACTAGAATTTTCTCCTGATAGAGGCGCTAAAACTCCAATTTTAATTTTTGTCTCGTCTGAAAGAGAACTAGTAGTTTTAAAAAGAAAAAATGTAAAAAGAAGAATTTTTAAAAAAATATTCATTTAATGATTACTATAATTTTAGTATTGTAGAATTATGGCCTTAAATCCTTTATCTCACAATAAAGAAATCAAAAAGGGTTTATATTTAGTGCCAACTCCCATAGGTAATTTAGGAGATATTACTTATAGAGCAATAGAAATTTTAAAAAAATCAGACTTAATTCTTTGTGAAGATACACGGGTTTCAGGAAAATTATTGGAAAAATTTCAGATTAAATCGAAATTATTATCAAATCACAAATTTAATGAAAAAAAAAATTTACCCAAAATCATTGAAAATCTTAAAAATGGTCAAATCATTTCATTAATTTCTGATGCTGGGACACCTAGTATTTCAGATCCAGGAGCTATACTAGTAAGAGAGTGTGTTAGAGAAAAAATTGAAATAACCCCTTTACCTGGTGCATCTGCAGTAAATACATCTTTATCTGCAAGTGGTTTTTCTGAAAAATATTTTTTTTATGGTTTTTTTCCTTCGAAACTTAAAGACATTCAAAATGATTTGAAATCTCTCTCAAACTTGGACTCCAGTATTGTCTTTTTTATATCTTCAAAAAAATTCAATAAAGCCATACCAAAAATAAAACAAAACTTTTATGGAAGAGAAATCTTAATTTGTAGAGAGATGACAAAATTCTATGAGGAGTATTTGAGATATAGAGTGGAAGACTTACAAATTTTTGATGAGGATCTTAAAGGTGAATTAACTATTGTTTTATCAGAAAAAAAAGGAGTTAAAAAAGGTTCACTTTTATTAAGTGAATCAGATAAGAATGAAATAAAAAAGATGATCAAAAAATTAAGTGTTAAAGAAATAACTCATTTTATTTCTCGGAATAATGATGTCCCAAAAAAAGAGATATATGATTATTGTCTAAAGGTTAAAAATGAAATTTAAAATTTTAATATTATTATATATCAGTTTGTTTTTGACAGGATGTGTTGGAGTCTCTTCAAAAGGAATTTTTGGAACAGGAGTATCAGTTGCATTAGACCCAAGATCTTTAGGTACCCAAATAGATGACTCTATAATGCAAAAAAATCTATCAGCTAGGATTTTAATTTTTGATAGAAAATATTTTTTATCTATAAAATCTAAAGTTTTAGATGGAAGAATTTTTTTAACCGGAAAAGTAGATAACCCAGAGGAAAAACTTAAAATTACAAAACTTGCTTGGGAAACGGAAGGTGTAAGATCAGTTAGAAATGATATTAAAATTAAAGAAAAATTTAATTTTCAGCAATCCGCAAAAGATCTTTTAATTACATCTCAATTGAGGACCGCTCTAATTATAAATAAACAAGTTAAGGCAACTAATTACCAGATTGATACATACAAAAAGAAAATATATGTTTATGGAATAGCTTTAACCTCAAATGAAAAATCATTAGTCATCCAAGAAGCAAAAGAAATATTAGATGTAGAGGATGTTATAACAAGTATTTTGCTCGTAGAAGATTTAAGAATTCAAAAAAATTAATTATTTTTTATAATCGATTACATCTGCTGAATATGCAGCTATTGAAGCTAAATTAATAATTTCTGACGTTGATGTTCTTAAAGGAGCAATTTCAATTGGTAAGCCTAAACCGATTAATAATGGTCCTATAACTTTTGCTCTACTCATTGATTTTATCATTTTGTAAGAAATAGCTGCACTATGTTGACTTGGCATTATCAGCACATTTGAGTTGCCAACGATTTCTGAAAATGGGTAAAGTTCTTTGTACAGTTCCTCTAAAGCAACATCAGGCTGCATTTCACCATCGAATTTAAAGTCAACTTTATCTTTTTTTAGAATTTTAACAGCATCACTTAATCTTTTCGTTCTATCCGTTGCCGGTTCTCCAAAAGTGGAATGAGATAAGAAAGCTACTTTAGGATCAAATCCGAATAATCTGACCACCCGAGCTGCTGATTTTGCCATCTCCGCAAGCTGATTTGCATCTGGATATTCAATAACAGAAGTATCACATATGAAAATTGTTTTTCCTCTATTTACAATTAAGTTAAGTCCAAACATAATTTCTCCAGCCCTAGGATCTACAACTTGAGTTATCTTTTCCAGTGATGAAGAATATCTTCTGGTATTTCCAGTGACCATTGCATCAGCATCCTTACATGCTACCATACAAGATGCCCAAATAACTCTATCATTTCTGATTAAACGATCACAATCTCGCTCTAGCACGCCTTTATTTCTCTGAAGTTTTCCAAAAAGATATTTTACATACTTTTCTCTTTTTTTAACATCTTTTGAATTGGTAATTTCTATATCAAAATTTTCACTGTAACCTATTTTCTTTAATTGATTTTTAATTAGATCCTCTTTTCCAACTAAGATTGGTATTCCTAAATTGGAGTTTTTAAATGCTATTGCTGCCTTAAGCATGTTTTCATCCTCACCATCTGCAAAAATTACTTTTTTTGGTTTCTTTTTTATATAGTTGTTTATACCCTGCATAATCGTAACAGTTGGATCTAATCTTTGTCTTAACTGATCTTTGTAATTATCAAAATCTTTTATATCTATTCTCGCAACCCCAGAGTCTATTGCAGCTTTAGCCACTGCAGCAGGAATTACACTTATTAGTCTTGGATCAAATGTTGACGGAATTATATAGTCTTTCCCATAATGTGGTCTTTCACCCCCCATTGCAGCAACAACTTCATCAGGAACTTCTTCTTTAGCCAGGTCTGCAATCGCGTGAGCGGCTGCAATCTTCATTTCTTCATTTATAGTTTTAGATCTTACATCTAATGCGCCTCTAAATATATATGGAAAACCAATTAGATTATTTACCTGGTTTGGATAGTCTGATCTTCCAGTGGCCATAATTGCATCGTCTCTTACCTCAGCAACTTCCTCAGGTTTAATTTCTGGATCAGGATTCGCGCATGCAAATATAATGGGATTTTTAGCCATTTTTTTAACCATATCTTTTGTCAAAGCCCCTTTTGCTGATAAACCTAAAAATACGTCAGCATTACTGATCGCATCTGATAAAGTTCGATGTTTAGTTTCAATAGCATGAGCTGATTTCCACTGGTTTAAATTTTCTCTTCCACTGTAAATCACACCTGTTCTGTCAACCATTGTAATGTTTTTTTGTGGAACACCACTTTTCTTAAATAAATTAGCACAAGCCATCGCTGATGCACCCGCGCCGTTGACAACTATTTTTACTTCACCAATTTTTTTTTTTGTAATATCTAGTGCGTTAATTAATGCAGCTGTAGTTATAATTGCCGTGCCATGTTGATCATCATGGAAGACAGGAATATCTAAAATTTCTTTAAGTTTTTCCTCGATAATAAAACAATCTGGAGCAGCAATATCCTCCAGATTAATACCTCCAAAACTTGGAGCAAAATTTTTAACACTATTAATTATTTCATTGTGATCTTGTGAGTCAATTTCAAGATCAATCGAGTCAATATCAGCAAACCTTTTAAATAACACTGCTTTTCCCTCCATAACGGGTTTTGAGGCTAAAGCTCCTAAGTTACCCATACCTAAAATTGCAGAACCATTACTAATTACCGCCACAAGATTTCCCTTACTTGTATAGTCAAATGCAGCTTCTGGATTTTCACTTATGGCTTTTACTGGCGCTGCCACACCTGGCGAATAAGCTAATGCGAGATCTCTTTTTGTCGTCATATTCTTTGAGGATGAGATTTCGATCTTTCCTGGTTTATTATGACTGTGATAATCTAAAGCTTCTTTATCAGTATAATGATTAATTTTTGTTTTTTTCATTTAGCTTAATTAGGTGTACAAATGAGGTAAATTTAAGACTAATATGATTTATGAATTTAGTTAAGTCAACAGGGACTTTTGGTTTCTATACTATAATTAGCAGATTACTTGGATATTTGAGAGATGTTTTGATAGCAATTTTTCTTGGAACAAGTTTTTTGGCTGATGCTTTTTTTGTAGCATTCAGAATACCAAACACTTTTAGAAGACTTTTCGCTGAGGGAACTTTTAATTCAGCATTTGTGCCTAGCTACACCTCTGAATTGGTTAAAAATAAAGCTAGATCAAATAAATTTGCTAATGATGTTTTTAATTTATTATTTTTAGCTTTATTTTTTTTAGTTCTCATCATTGAAATTTTCATGCCAATTTTTGTGGGATTAATAGCACCAGGTTTTATTGAAGACACTAAAAAATTTGAATTAGCCACTATTTTAACAAGAATCACTTTCCCCTTCTTATTATTCGTAAGCCTATCTTCTTTTTTTGGTGCGATTTTAAACTCACATAACAAATTTGCAGCTGCTTCTGCAGCACCTATTATTTTAAATATAGTTTTAATTATTATTTTATTTTTTGGAAAATATTTAGGAGATAAATTAATTTACTATCTTGCATACGGAATATCCTTTGCAGGTTTATTGCAATTATTTTTTTTATATAGATTTGTAAAAAAACACTACATCGTAAACTTCAAATTAAAATTCAAAATTAACAATAAAGTAAAATTTTTTTTTAAAAAATTATTACCAAGTATTTTTTCCTCAGGTGTTACTCAAATAAATATTTTAGTTGGAACAATTATAGCTTCTTTCCAGGCAAGTGCTGTATCATACCTCTATTATGCAGACAGAATATACCAAATTAATTTAGCAATAGCCGGAATAGCTATTGGTGTCGTTGTCTTGCCTCAGCTCTCAAAACATATTCACCAAAGAAAAAAGAAGAAAATATCATTAATTCAAAATAAAGCATTAGAGCTTAGTATGTTTTTAAGTATACCCGCTTCAGTAGCGTTAGTTATAGGATCTGAACAAATTATTTCAGCTCTATTTGGGTATGGTTCTTTTACAGAAAACTCAGTTTTTAATTCCTCAAATGCTCTTTATTATTTTGGCTTAGGACTTCCAGCATTTGCATTAATAAAAGTTTTTTCGACATTTTTTTTTGCAAATCATGATACTAAAACTCCATTTTATATTTCTTTAGTTTCTGTTTTGCTTAATATCTTAATAAGTGTCTACTTTTTTAAAGAAATTGGTTTTATAATCATTCCTATAGCAACAACAATATCCTCATGGTTTAATTCTTTAATATTATTTATTTATTTAAAGAATAATAACTTATTTGAATTTAATGAAACTTTTTTAAAACAATTTGTTAAGATAATTTTTGCATCAATTATGATGGGTATTTTCTTTCAATACCTGATCTTGTTATTTGAAAATCAATTAAGTTATACTTATTTCTTTAAGTCTTGTTATTTATTATTATGTGTTTTATTCACAATACTTTTTTATTTTGCACTGTCATATTTTATCAAAGCTTTTAATTACCAGGATATTAAATTAAAGTATTAGAATATGAAAAAAAAAATTTTCTCTGGTGTTCAGCCTACTGGAAATCTTCATTTAGGAAATTATTTAGGAGCAATAAAAAATTTTGTTGATTTAAACAATGATATTGAAAATGAATGTATCTTTTGTGTAGTTGACCTTCATGCAATAACTGTAAGTCAAAATCCAAAAGATCTTAAATCAAATATACATGAGACAGTCGCCACATTTGTTGCAAGTGGAATAAATCCTAAAAAAAGTATTATTTTTAATCAGTCTCAGGTGAGTGCGCACTCAGAGGCTGCATGGATTTTGAGCTGTGTTGCAAGAATGGGATGGTTAAACAGGATGACTCAATTTAAGGAAAAAGCCGGTAAAGATAAAGAGAAAGCAAGTATCGGTCTTTATTCATATCCTGTTTTGATGGCAGCTGACATTTTATTATATGACTCAACTCATGTGCCAGTTGGAGATGATCAAAAACAACATTTGGAGCTATGTCGTGATATAGCTCAAAAATTTAACAATGATTATAAAATCGAAAATTTTTTTATAGTTCCCGAACCTTTGATTAAAAAAGAATTTTCTAGAATTATGAGTCTTAAAGATGGTCTCAAAAAGATGAGTAAATCAGAGGTATCAGACCTGAGCAGAATAAATTTAACTGATGATAAAGATCAAATAATAAATAAAATCAAAAAAGCAAAAACTGACACTTTACCTTTACCATCTACAATTGAAGAATTAGAAAAAAGACCTGAGGCTAAAAATCTAATTGGTATTTATTCAAGTTTGGTGAATAACAAACTTCAACAATCAATTGATGAATTCGCTGGAAAAAATTTTTCAGAATTTAAAGAAAAATTATCAGATATAGTTGTTAGTGAAATCAATCCGATTTCATTAAAAATTAAAGAGTTATTAGATGATAAAATTTTTTTGGAAAAAATACTTAAAGACGGATACGAAAAAGCGAATGAAATTGCCTCAAAAAAAATAAAAAAAATTCACGAAATTGTAGGTTTTTGAAGATATTTTCATAAAGCAGTACCATTTTTTTAAATATTGCTTATATATAATTTATGTTTGTCCAGACCGAGATAACACCAAATCCAAATTCGTTAAAATTCATACCAGGCAAGGTTGTTTCTAGCGCAGGATCATTTGAAGTAACTAAAAATGACAACGTAAATAATGAGCTAATTAGAAACATTCTTTCAGTGAGTGGTGTTGAGGGAATTTTTTTAAGTAAAGATTTCATCTCAGTAAATAAACATGATGAAAATTCTTGGGACGACATCAAGCATATTGTGATTTCTTATATTAATGAATTTTATGCATCAGGAAAAGAATTTGTCATTAATAAAGATTTAACTGAACAAAGTAAAAATTTTGATGATATTGAGAGACGAATAGTACAATTACTTGAGGAGAAAATTCGTCCAGCAATAGCAAGAGATGGGGGAGATATTAAGTTTAAAGAGTTTAAAGATGGAGTAGTAAGAGTTCAATTACAAGGGAGCTGCTCAGGTTGTCCTAGTTCAACAATGACTTTGAAACAGGGAGTTCAAAATCTTCTTTGCCATTATTTACCTGAAGTAAAAAGAGTTGAGGCAATTTAATTTATGAAAAAAATTTTAAGAAAAAATAAAATTGATACTCTTAGAATAATCAAAGATAATAATTTACAATCACTTCCAAGGATGTTTTTGAGTTGTTTAATTGTCATATCATTTTTTTATTCTTTGCCAATAATAGTAAACTTTACTAACAACTCAGCTGGTATCGAGAATAATTCTAAAGCAATATTAGCTTACACACTTAATAACCAAACAAATAATGATTCAAAATATCCAAAACTTAATGAAGATGATTTATTAATCGATATTTACAGTTTGAATGATCAAGAAACAGACACAGTAAGACTTGATGCCTCGACAATTAGGCAATTGTTTGAAGAAACAGACTATAAACTTGATGATGTAAGAAAAAATAAGTTAGTTAAGCCCATTGCTTTAACTTTGTTACCAGCAGAAATTAAAATGATCGAAAGTGTTAAAAAAAGAAAGGAATTTTTCATTCAAATCATACTACCTTTGATATTGGAGGAAAATAAGAAGATAAATTTAGATAGAAGAAGATTATTTAGCATAATTAATAAAAGCAATAACTCAAAATTAGAGAAAAATTGGTTAGAAAAAAAATATAAACAATATGGTATTCCTTCAAAAGATTTATCTATTCTGAAGAGAAGAATGGATATAGTTCCAGTTTCATTAGCACTTGCCCAAGCTGCTAAAGAAACAGGTTGGGGAACTTCGAGATTTGCACAACAAGGAAATGCTTTATTTGGACAATGGACGTGGTCAGGAGAAGGGTTAAAACCTAAAGATGCTGAGAAAAATGAAGGTCATAAAGTTATGAAATTTAATGTTTTGCAAGCATCTGTAAGAGCTTATCAAAGAAATATAAATACACATTCAAGTTACGAAGATTTTAGATTAGCCAGAGCCAAATTGAGAGATTTAGGTGAACCATTAGACAGCATGGTCTTATCATCATATTTACATAAGTATGCTGAAACAGGAAATGAATATGTGAAAGTTTTGCAGAAGATTATTGAACAGAATAATTTAAAAGATTTTGATGATGCAAAACTATTACCTTCGAGTATTGAGTTAGAAAGTTTAATTTAAAAGTTATTATCTAATAATAAATTGTGTTCCAAACCATCTCCATTTACCATTATCATTTACAGAACAATTAATTCGTCCCCTTCTTGGTAAAAAAGGTTCTCTAAATTCTATTATCAGCTCTTTCCCAACAATTTTTATATTTGATTTCATCCATTTATTTCCTTCATTGGAATAGCAATTGATATTTTCAATGTTTTTTTGATTATCAAAAAATTTCACCTTAAATTTTGGCGGATTATTTTCTTTTGATAATTTTTTTTCTTCGGGCTCTAGAATTTCATATTCAAGGGGATAATATTTAATTATTGATTTAAATCTTTTAATTTCTCCATATTTCTCATTAATTGGAAATCTTGGAAGTTCGAATCTATTTTTATTTACATCAATAATTCCGGAATGTTGTCCAAATGCGATTTTAAAATTTTGAGATATATAATCTCTCATAAATCCCGAATATTCTCCAAATGGGTAAGAAAATAAAGTTGGTATGTATCCTAATTTTTCTTTAAAAATTAGATTTGATTTTTTTATGTCATTTAAAAAAACTTCTTCTGTTTTATCAATTAAATAATCATGAGAATGTGAATGATGCCCAATAACCCCGAATTCGCTACTTTCAATTTCTTTAATCTGATCCCAATTCATGTATCCATTGTTACCAACAGGTTCAGTTGAGACAAATAATACAAATGGAATTTGATTTTTTTTCAGGTAAGGCCAGGCATTTTCGTAAAAGGACTGAAATGCATCATCAACAGTAAGAAGAATCTTTTTTTCTTTTTTTGGAACATCAAAATTGTTTACAAAATCTTTTGGATGATAAAAGGTTAAGTTAGCATCTAAAATAAGATCAACATGTTCCTTGAAAACATCCATCGATATATTGGTTGATGGGTATTTAAATTCATCAAATCGATGGTACATAATAGATAGTACACCCTCATCATTGGAAAAATACCTAACATTATTTTCTTGTGCGTTTGAGTTAAAAATCAATATAATTAAAAAAATGAATAAATTGATTATAGATGCTGTAAAGGACAATATTTTTTTTATGATCATTAATAATAATAATACTTATAGTGTTACTCATGAAAATAGCAAAAATAATTACGAAAAACTGATTGTTTTACTAGTTGATTTTTTAAAAAATAATAATTTAGAGATCAGTGATATGGAATCAATTTATATAAATAGAGGTCCTGGTAGTTTTGCAGGTATTCGAAATTCTTTATCAATAATTAAAGCAATTAATATGATTAAAAAAATTGATTATTATTGCTTTAGTTTTAAGGACTTTGAGAATGAAATTGATATTAAATACGAAAATATACCGCATCTTTGCAGTAAATTTAACCTCAAAAAAAATTTGATTAAACCTTATTATATAAGTTAAAATTGAGTATGTCAGATACAGCAGATACAATTGAACAAAAGTGTTTAGCTAAAGGCGTTAAACTTACAGAGCAAAGAAAAATTATTGCAAAAATAATTTCGGAGTCAAAGTCTGAATATGGAGAGTCAGATCATCCGGATGTTGATGAGCTTTATAACCGTGTTTCGAAAGTTGATCCAAAAATAAGTATAGCTACAGTTTATAGGACAGTAAAATTATTCGAAGAGGCTGGGATTCTAACAAAACACGATTTTAAAGGTGGAAAAGCAAGATATGAAGCGATGATCGAAAGCCATCATGATCATTTGATAGATATCAAAACAGGTGAGATTATAGAATTTGTTGATGATGAGATTGAAAAACTTCAAAAAAAAGTTGCAGAAAAATATGGTTATAAATTAGTAGATCATAAATTGGAATTATATGGGGTAAAAAAAAAGCCTCAATAAATGAATCAAAAAATTTTTATCAAAACTTTTGGGTGCCAAATGAATGAGTATGACTCTAATAGAATATTAGATACTGTTAAAAAAATTGGTTATGAAAAGACAGAAAAATACGAGGATGCTAATTGTTATTTGTTAAACACATGTCACATAAGGGATAAAGCTAAAGAAAAAGTTTACTCTGAAATAGGTAGAGTAAAAAAAATTTTTAGATTTAAAAAAAAACCATTAGTTATTATTGCAGGCTGTGTTGCTCAAGCAGAAAATCAAGAAATGCTAAAAAGAGAGCCTTTCATTGATTTGGTAATAGGTCCTCAAGCTTACCATAAAATTAATGATACAATTTTAAATTATGTTGAAAAAAAAAGAAAACTTGAGGAAACAGAGTTTGATGCTATTACAAAATTTGAATATTTGAGTAAAATAAAAACTAAAGTGAAAAAGGTTTCATCTTTTTTAACAATTCAAGAAGGATGTGATAAGTTCTGTCATTTTTGTGTAGTTCCTTACACTAGAGGACCAGAGTACTCAAGACCACCTGGTCAAATTTTGGATGAAGCAAAATATTTGGCTGACAATGGCGTAAGAGAAATAACCTTGTTGGGTCAAAATGTTAATGCCTATGAAAGTAATGGTTTTCGTTTATCGGATTTAATATTAAGTATTGAAAAATTAGATGAAATTAAAAGAGTAAGATACACAACATCTCATCCAAAAGATATGACTAATGACCTGATTGAAGTTTATAAAAGTTCTAATAAACTTATGCCACTTGTACATTTACCAGTGCAAAGTGGATCAAATAAAATATTAAAATTAATGAACAGAAATCATTCTATCGAAAATTACCTCGAAACATTTAGTAAGCTTAAAGAAATTAATTCAAAAATAGAATTTTCAAGTGATTTTATAATAGCCTACCCAGGGGAAGATAACCAGGATTTTGAAGATACTTTAAATTTAATCAAAAAAGTAAAGTTTATAAATTCTTACTCGTATATTTTTAGCCCTAGACCCGGAACCGTCTCTGAAAATTTAAATTTAATTGATAAAAAAACCTCATTTGAAAGGTTAGATAAAATTCAAAATGAGTTGTTCGAAAATCAAATTCTAAAGAATAAATCTTTAGAAAACAGTATTGTGGAAGTTTTAGTTGAAAATTTCACAGAAGATAAAACTAAAACATTTGGAAGATCTAAGCACATGACATCAGTTATCTTTGACGGTAAGAAAAGTGATATTGGAAAAATTGTGCAAGTAAAAATTGGTAAAAGTAATAGAAGTACTTTATTTGGTGAAATTGTAGATAATTCTAATCAGAAAGTTGCATAAATTTGAGTGGAATAACAAAAAAAAATATTGATCAGGCAATAAAGTTTGTTTACTCGGACAATAACTCTTTAAGTGTAATATTTCATGATAACGATTTATTAATGGGCGTTGTTGGCGAATTTAATAAAAATTTACAGGAACTTGAAAAAATCACTAAATGCAGTTTATATTCAAGGGGAAATTCTATTCTTATAAAATCAGATCCAGAGACAAATGAAAAAGTAAAAAATGCGATTCAATTTTTAGTTAACCAATTTATTAACAATGGAAATATTGAAAATAAAGATGTACTTTCTTCTGTAGACAAATTTATGATTGATGAAAAAATAAAAAACAACAATGTAACTGATATAATCAAAACTCCTAAAAAATCTATAATTCCTAGATCAGAAAAACAAAAGAATTATGTCAGAGCTTTAAGACAAAGTGATATTGTAATTTCTGCTGGTCCAGCAGGGACAGGTAAGACTTTTTTAGCTGTTGCAGTTGGATTAACTATGCTTTTGGAGAAAAAAATTGAAAGAATTATCTTGTCAAGACCTGCGGTTGAAGCAGGAGAACGTTTAGGATTTTTGCCTGGTGACATGAAAGAGAAAGTGGATCCTTATTTAAGACCGTTATATGATTCTTTATACGATCTTTTTGATTTTGAAAAAATTCAAAGAATGATTGAAATTGGAGATATAGAAATTGCACCATTGGCTTTTATGAGAGGTCGAACTCTTAAAAATTCATTTGCAATTTTAGATGAAGCACAAAATGCGACAGATACCCAGATCAAAATGTTTCTTACTCGTATAGGTGAAAATTCAAAAATTGTTGTGAACGGAGATCCTACTCAAATAGATTTACCAAATAAGAGCATGTCTGGCTTGATTAGATCCAAGGAATTGTTGGGTCATTTAAAAGAAATATCTATTGTTGATTTTGATCATTCTGATGTCGTTAGACACCCATTAGTCTCAAAAATAGTAAAAGCATACTCAAATAATGATAAAAGTTAATGTCTTCTCCGAAGAGAAGGCTTGGTCAAAAAGACTTAAAAATAACAATCTTTTTTTTAAAAAAGTCTGTAAATTATTCCCAAAAAAATATCAGTTCTTAAATAAAAAAGTATCTTTAAACTTAATGCTATCAAACAATAAAAATATCAAAAAACTTAATAAAATTTTTAGAAACAAAAATAAATCTACAGACGTGCTTTCTTTCCCATCAAAAAAAAAAATAAAAATTTCAAAAAATACATTTTTAGGTGATATAATAATTAGTTATAATTATTTAGATAAACCAAAATCACAAGAATTAAAATTATTTAAAGAAAAAGCTGTTAAAATATTTATACACGGCTATCTTCATTTGTTAGGTTTTGATCATATAAAAAACAAAGATTATTCTAAAATGTTAAGAAGAGAAAATCTTTTATATAACTCAGTAAAGTCGGTAATAGATTAACTTGAAAAAAAAATTTTATATTGAGGCAATATTTTTAATTACTTTAGGATTATTAACTTCTATAAGCTTACCTCCTTTAAATTACTTCATTATAAATTTTTTGACCCTAAGTTTATTTTATATTTTCTTAGTTAAAAAACTTTCAAAAAATAAAAATAAAAAAATTTTCTTTGTTTATGGTTGGTTGTTTGGATTTGGGTATTTTGTTAGTAATTTATATTGGATTTCAATATCACTAACTTTTGACGAAAATTTTAAGCTTCTAATACCCTTAACTATCATTCTTATTCCAGGATTTTTAAGTTTATTTTATGGATTGGTTTCATATTTATTCGTAATTTTAAAACCAAAAGAAAACATCAGCTCATTTTTTTTCTTTAGTATAATTTTTGCAATAATTGAATTTATTAGAGGATCGATTTTAACAGGATTTCCATGGAATTTGATTGCTTATAGTTTTTCCAATCAGCTTGAAATTTTGAATATTACATCAATTATTGGTACTTATAGCTTTAATCTCTTTTGTATTTCACTTTTTACAAGCCCATCTCTAATAATTTTAATGAAAAAAAAAAAAAAATTTGGTGTTTTTATCGCTTTCCTTATTATAACTATTTCATTTTACATTTTTGGATCCCAAAATTTAAAAAAATTTAATGAAATAGAAGCAAATAAACATGGCTTCAAAATAAGAATAATTAGCTCAAACATAAGTATAGATAGATTTTATGATGATATTGATCCAATCCAGGGCATAGAGGATTTAATTAAAATTAGCTCTCCACCTGAGAATGAAAAAGTAATATTTATTTGGCCAGAGGGTATATTGCCAGGTATTCTTCAAGAAGAACTAATACAATATAAACAAATATTTAGTGAAGCTTTCAATGAAAATCATCTAATAATCCTTGGAATTGATAGCAGATCTAGAGAGAACCAAACATTAAAGTATTTTAATTCATTTTCAGTTTTTGATCATGAATTAAATTTGATAAATTCATATAATAAAGTGAATCTAGTTCCTTTTGGTGAGTTTTTACCCCTTGAGAAAATTCTAAAAAAAGTTGGCATCAAAACAATTACCAATTACTATCAATCTTACTCAAAAGGTGAAGCAAGAGATATAATGGAGATAAATCAAAAAAATTTTTCATTAAAAATATTACCTTTAATTTGTTATGAAATTATTTATTCTGGAAAAGTTTTTAGAGATGATAATTTTAATTACATAATCAATATTTCAGAAGACGGTTGGTTTGGTAATTCAGTAGGTCCTCAGCAGCACTTCGTTCACAGTATTTACAGAGCTATTGAAAGTGGGAAGTATGTTTTGAGATCCTCTAATAATGGAATTTCAGCAATAGTTAATCCTTTGGGAGAAATTGAAAAAAAAGTTTATTTAAATCAATCAGATTTCATCGACTTTAGCGAATCTAAAAAAATCAAATCGACAATTTTTTCACAATATGGAAATAAAATTTTTGGATTAATAATTTTATTGTATATTTTTTTGATATTTTCATTTAATAAATTTAAAGATGAGTAATTTAAAAAATTATCTATTTACAAGTGAGTCAGTTTCAGAAGGACATCCAGATAAAGTTTCTGACAGAATTTCGGATATGGTGGTTGATAGTTTTATTTCTAAAGATCCTTATTCAAGAGTAGCTTGCGAAACATTAACAACAACAAATAAAGTTGTCTTAGCTGGTGAAATAAGAGGACCAGAAATTAAAAATGAAGAATTAATTGAAAAAGTTAGAAATTGTATCAAAGATATTGGATATGACCAGGAGGGTTTTACCTGGAAACAAGCAACAAAAATTGAAAGTCATTTGCACTCACAATCTGCAGATATAGCGATGGGTGTCGACTCTTCAGGTAATAAAGAAGAAGGAGCAGGTGACCAGGGCATTATGTTTGGTTATGCATGTAATGAAACAGAAGAATTAATGCCAGCACCAATCCACTATTCTCATAAAATTTTAAGATTAATGGCCCAAGATAGAAAATCAGGAAAATTAAAAAATATTGAACCAGACTCAAAAAGCCAAGTAACTTTTGAATATATTGATGGTAAACCCTCAAAAGTGAAATCAGTCGTTATTTCCTCACAACATTCAGCAGATGTAAATCAAACACAAGTAAGAGATTTATTAAGACCTTATATGATAAAGTCTATTCCAGAAAACTTTTTAAAAGATTTTAATGAAGATGAGTTTTATGTTAATCCCACTGGTAATTTTGTTATAGGAGGCCCAGACGGAGATTGTGGTTTAACTGGAAGAAAAATTATAGTTGATACCTATGGAGGAGCTGCTCCACACGGAGGAGGAGCTTTTTCTGGTAAGGATCCAACAAAAGTTGATAGATCAGCAGCGTATGCGGCTAGATACATTGCTAAAAATATTGTTGGTTCAAAAATTGCAGAAAAATGTTTAATTCAGTTGGCATATGCAATTGGTGTTTCAAAGCCATTATCTATTTACGTAGACTTATTTGATAAAGATTTAGAAAAAAATAAATTCGTCTTAAAAAAAATTAATGAAAATTTTGATTTAAGCCCAAGGGGAATAAGAGAAATGCTTAATTTAAATAAACCAATTTACGAAAAAACAGCTGCCTACGGACATTTCGGAAGAATTCCTGAGAATAATGGTTCTTTTTCTTGGGAAAAAACTGATAAAACAGGTATTTTTTCTAAATAGTTTGAGTTGAATTCAAGAAAAACTTTATTATATTAAAAATACATTATTGAACTTACAAAATGGGCCTATGCCCATTTTTTTTTGGAGCAAACAAAAAATGTTAAATAAAAGAGCAGATAAACTTGAACTATTAAGAATAGCGGAAGCAGTTGCTTTAGAAAAATCAATAGATAAAGAGTTAATTATTAATTCAATGGAAACAGGTATTGCTAAAGCTGCTAAATCAAAATTTGGGCAAGATAATGAAATAAAAGTTTCAATTAACAGAGATAATGGAGACATACAAATTTACAGAAAGCTGGTCGTAACAGAGAACCCAGAAAATTCTAATACGGAGATAAAATTAGAAGATGCAATAAATATTAATGAAACTAATAAAGAAAAATCTATAGGTGATGAAGTTTTACAACCTTTACCAACTTTTGATTTTGGAAGAATAGCTGCACAAATTGCAAAACAAGTTATTAATACAAGTGTTAGGGAAGCAGAGCGTGACAAGCAATTCAATGATTATGTTGATAAAAAAGACACTATTTTAAGTGGAATTGTAAAGAGATTAGAATTTGGAAGTGTAATAGTTGATTTAGGAAGAACAGAGGCAATAATTCAAAAAAATGAACTTATACCAAGAGAGATTATCAAAGCAGGTGACAGAGTTAAAGCGTATTGCTTTGATGTAAGACGAGAGCAAAGAGGACAGCAAATTTTTTTATCAAGAGCACATCCTAAATTTATGGAAAAACTTTTTATTCAAGAAGTTCCAGAAATTTACGATGGTCTTATTGAGATAAAATCTTCCTCAAGAGATCCCGGAAGTAGAGCAAAAATTTGTGTTAAAGCTGTTGATGCTTCTCTTGATCCAGTAGGCG
The DNA here is from genome assembly GCA_902580895.1 of uncultured Pelagibacteraceae bacterium. Lineage (GTDB taxonomy): Bacteria > Pseudomonadota > Alphaproteobacteria > Pelagibacterales > Pelagibacteraceae > Pelagibacter. The sequence continues at coordinate 112,244 of CACHMJ010000001.1, forward strand.
CATGTGTTGGAATGAGAGGTTCAAGAGTTCAAGCTGTTGTTAATGAGCTTCAAGGTGAAAAGATAGATATTGTAAATTGGTCAGAGGATCCTGCTGTGCTGGTATCAAATTCACTTTCGCCTGCAGATGTATTAAGAGTTAATGTTGATACAGAAAGAAAAAAGTTGGATGTAATATTAACTGAAGATAATTTAAGCAAAGCTATTGGAAGAAGAGGCCAAAACGTAAGATTAGCAACAAAACTTCTTAATTATGAAATTAATATAATGACCGACAAAGAAGACTCAGAGAGAAGACAAATTGAATTTAAAGAAAAGACAGAAAATTTTGTAAAAAATTTGGAATTGGATGAAACATTAGGTCAACTTTTAGTCGCCGAGGGATTTTCAACAATTGACGATATTAAAGATAGTTCAGTTGAAAATCTGTTAAAAATAGAAGGTATTGAAGAGGAAACTGCAAAAGCACTTATTGAGAGAGCAAAAGAATTCCACGAGAAAGATCAAGAAGACATTTCTAAAAGGATTAAAGAATTAGGACTTGATGAAGCTTTAAGAAATCTTAGAGGATTAACCCCAGGAATGTTAGTTACATTAGGAGAGAAGAAAATTTTAAAGCTAGAAGATTTTGCTGATTTGGCATCTGATGAATTGACTGGGGGTTATGATGTTATTAAAGGTTCTAAAGTTAAAATCGAAGGTTATCTAGAAGATTTTGCTTTATCAAAAGAAGAGGCAGATTCGCTGATAATGTCTGCTAGAAATATTGTTTATAAAGATTGAGGGATGAGTAATGGAAAACAAAAAAATAAAATTAACAATTTCAGGAAAACCCAAAAAAATATTAAAAGATTTCGAGACATCTAATATTCATAAAAATAAATCTATACTAACAAGAAAATCTCAAAATAAACTTGTAAAAAAAGAAACTTCGTTCAGGCCCAAACCAACTTTACCAATAAAAAAACAAGGTACTATCGGTGATTTTGAAAAAAGAAAACTTGCAGAGCAAAGAGCTACAAAAAGATTAAAGGATGAGGCAAGTTTAAAAGATAAAAAGATTAAATTAGGAACTAAGAAGAGAGAAGTAAAATTAACAGTTTCAAGAGCATTAAGTGATGAAATTGAGGCAAGAGAGAGAAGTTTAGCGTCTGTAAAAAGGGCGAGAGAAAAAGAAAATAAAAATCAGAATAAAGACCAAAGAAAAGAAGACCTCAAGCCTATTAAAAGAGATATTAAAATTCCAGAGGCAATTACTGTGAGAGAATTAGCTAATAGAATGGCAGAACAATCTAGCAATGTTATAAAATATCTTTTTGGAATGGGAGTTACAGTTACAATTAATCAAACCTTGGCAGCGGATACAGCAGAATTTTTGGTAAAAGAATTTGGCCATAACCCAATTAGAGAAGAAAAAGCTGAGGAAATAATTCAAAAGACAAAAGCATCTAGAAGTGAAAACTTAAAGAATAGACCTCCAATAGTTACAGTGATGGGACATGTTGATCATGGCAAAACATCATTATTAGATGTTTTGAGAAGTGCTAATGTTGTTTCAGGAGAGTTTGGTGGAATAACACAACATGTTGGAGCATACCAGATTGATAGTCAAGGAAGTAAATTAACTTTTATAGATACTCCTGGCCATGCTGCTTTCACAGAAATGAGAGCGAGAGGATCGAAACTAACTGATATTGTTGTATTAGTAGTAGCAGCAGATGATGGAGTAAAACCTCAAACTGTGGAGTCTATAAAACATGCTAAAGCTGCCAATGTACCAATTGTAGTTGCAATAAATAAGTGTGATTTACCTGAGGCTGACCCTCAAAAGATTAAAAATCAATTATTAGAACATGAATTAATTGCTGAGGATTTATCTGGTGATACTTTAATGGTAGAAATTTCAACAAAAACAAAAAAAAATTTAGATAAACTAGTTGAGTCGATAATTCTTCAAGCAGAAATTTTAGATTTAAAAACTGATTATGAGTCAAAAGCTACAGGTATTGTTCTTGAGTCTAAAATTGACACTGGCAGAGGCCCAGTGGTAAATATAATCGTAACATCAGGCACGCTAAAAAAAGGAGATTTTTTTGTAAGTGGTTTAAAGTGGGGAAAAATTAGAGCCATTGTTAATGATAAAGGTGAGAATATAAATGAGGCCTTACCTTCCACGCCTGTAGAAATTTTAGGGATCAATGGTGCATCAAAGGCTGGAGATGATTTTATTGTATTTGAAAGTGAGAAAGAGGTAAAGACACTAAGCGAAACTAGAGCTCAAGAAATAAAGGGAAATAAGAATCCACTTACCTTTGCAACTCAAGAGTCAGCATTTGCTAATAATTTATCAAAAGAGCTAAATATGATAATTAAATCAGATGTGCACGGCTCATCTGAGGCAATAAAAAATGCAATTAGTCAAATAAAACACGATGAAGTAAAGGCTAAAATAATTTTAGCAGATATAGGAATGGTAACAGAAACAGATGTTACTTTAGCCAAGGCTTCAAACGCTGTGTTGATAGCATTTAATGTAAAACCCAGCAAAGAAGCAAAAAAATTAGCTGAAACTGAGAATATCAAAATTTCATCTTATAATATTATTTATGAAGTAATGGATTACATTAAAAAGAGAATGTCAGGGTTGTTAACACCAGATTTTGAAGAGAAGATTATAGGATCTGCTCAAATTTTGGAAATCTTTAAAGTGTCTGGTGCAGGCAAGGTTGCTGGATCAAAAATAACTGATGGTGAAATAAACAGCACTTCTGATGTAAGAATTATTCGTGATGGGACAATTATTTATACTGGCAAAGTCGCAACGATATTTAGAGAAAAAAACCAAGTAAAACAGGTTAATATTGGGCAAGAGTGCGGAATAACAGTAAAAGACTATATGGATTTCCAAAAAAATGACATTATAGAGGCTTTTAGTGTTACATCTACTGAGAGGTCAATTTAATGGCAGATAAAATTGGAAAAGCATTGTCTCAAAGACAATTAAGAGTTGGTGAGATGATTAAACAATCTTTGAGCATGATTTTTTTAAGAAATGAGGCTAAGGTGCCAAATTTAGAAACAAATAATATTACAGTTACTGAAGTTAGAATGAGTCCAGATTTAAAAGTTGCTAAAGCATACGTACTTCCACTTGGAGGAAAGGATGCAGAGGAAAAAATAAATGTTTTAAAGGAATACTCATTTTTAATAAGAAAAATTTTATCACAAAAAGTAGTAATGAAGTTTTTACCTAAATTACTTTTTAGAAAAGATGAGTCTTTCGAATATGCGGAAAAAATAGAAAACTTAATTAAACAAACAAATAAATAGAAAGAAATGTATGAATAAAAAAGCACAAGAATTAGCGATGCATGATAAGGATAGAGGATCCTCTGAAATTCAAATTGCTTTGTTAACTGAAAAAATTGAAAATCTCTCAAAACATATTAAACAATTCAAAAAGGACAAACATTCATCTGTTGGATTGTTGAGAGCAGTCAATAGAAGAAAGAAATTGTTAGAATACCTTAAGAAAAACAAAATGGATTCTTACAAAAATGTACTGTCGAAATTGAATTTAAGAAAATAAAAGTCAAGATAGATAGAACGAAATGGAAAGAAACGAACGAAACGAAATGGAAAAGAAATGTTTAAAGTACACAAAAAGGAAATTGAAGTAGCAGGAAAGAAGATAAGTTTAGAAACGGGTAAAGTAGCAAGACAGGCAGACGGCGCAATAATCGCAACATGTGGAGAGACAGTCGTACTAGCAACAGTGGTGGGGGCAAAAAAAGTAAACCCCGATATGGATTACTTTCCATTATCTGTAAATTACCAAGAAAAATATTATGCAGCTGGAAAAATTCCAGGTGGATATTTTAAAAGAGAGGCAAGACCGACCGAAAGTGAAACATTAATTTCAAGATTAATTGATAGACCAATAAGACCTTTGTTCCCTGACGAATTTAAAAATGAAGTTCAGTTATTACCAACTGTAATTTCATATGATAAAGAAAATGAACCAGATATTTTATCAATTACAGCATCATCAGCTGCATTAGCTATATCAGGAATGCCATTTATGGGTCCCGTAGGAGCTTCTAGGGTTGGTTTCATAGATGGAAAATATGTTTTGAATCCAACTAATGCAGAATTAGAAAAATCAAAATTAGATTTAGTAGTAGCAGGCACAAAAGACGCCGTTTTGATGGTTGAATCTGAGGCAAGTGGTTTATCAGAAGAAGAGATGTTGAATGCAGTCAAATTTGGTCATGAGGGATTTGTTCCAGTAATTGATATGATTGAAGAACTTGCAAAAGAATGCAGAAAACCTGAGTGGACTGTTGAAAAAAAAGATCTATCTGAAGTTAAAAAAAAACTCGAAAAAACTTTTACAGAAGATCTTAAAAAAGCTTTTGCAACAAGAGATAAACAGGACAGATCAAATCAAATTTCAGAAATTACGGATCAGGCTAAAAAGCTTTTCGAGGAAAATGAAAGTTATACTGATCTAGATGTAAATTCTGAGCTTAAAAAAATAGAAAAATCTATAGTAAGAACTGATATTTTAAAAAACAAAAATAGAATAGATGGCAGAGGTTTATCTGATGTAAGACCTATTTCTTGTGAGGTTGGTATTTTACCAAGAACTCATGGTTCAGCCTTGTTTACAAGAGGAGAGACACAAGCAATTGTAACAGCTACTTTAGGCACATCTGACGACGAACAACGAATTGAAAGTTTAGATGGATTAAAGAGAGAAAGATTTATGCTTCATTATAATTTTCCACCATTTTCAGTTGGAGAAACTGGAAGAATAGGAACCGGTAGAAGAGAAATAGGACATGGCAAGCTAGCGTGGAGAGCTATTCATTCTTCATTGCCATCAAATGAAGCATTTCCTTATACATTTAGAGTTGTTTCAGAAATTACAGAGTCCAATGGCTCTTCTTCAATGGCTACAGTTTGTGGTACTTCACTTGCATTAATGGATGCAGGTGTGCCTATCAAAGAACCTGTTGCTGGTATCGCAATGGGATTGATTAAGGAAGGAGATGAATTTAGCGTGTTGTCAGATATTTTAGGGGATGAGGATCATCTTGGGGATATGGATTTTAAAGTGGCTGGAACTAAAAATGGAATCACTTCGCTTCAAATGGATATTAAAATCACTGGTATTACATTTGAGATTATGGAACAGGCATTAAGACAAGCTAAAGATGGAAGAATTCATATTTTAGGGGAGATGAATAAAGCATTATCAGTCTCTAGATCAGATGTTGGAAAACATACTCCAAAAATGGAAAAAATTAATGTTGATAAAAAAGACATTGCTGCAGTGATAGGAAAAGGTGGAGCAACAATTAGAGAGATTGTAGAAAAATCAGGTGCAAAAGTTGATGTAAATGACGAAGGTATAGTGACAGTTGCTGCACCTGATGAAGAAGCTAGAAATATTGCTATGCAAATGATTAAAGACATTACCGCGAAAGCTGAATTAAATAAAATTTATTCAGGTAAAGTAATGAAGATTATGGAATTTGGTGCATTTGTTAATTTTTTAGGTAAACAAGATGGACTTGTGCATATTTCTGAACTTGCAGACAAAAGAGTTGCCAAAGTAACCGATGTTGTAAAAGAAGGTGATGAAGTAAAAGTTAAGGTGATTGGATTTGATAGAGGTAAGGTTAAGCTTTCAATTAAGCAAGCAGTTTAAATATCAAAGAGTTAATATTTAGAATTAAAGTTATAAATAAATATTAATTATAATTCTATAAAGTAATAAATGAATTTTTTTAAACAAATTTTACTCAAAATAAAACGATATATCTTTTATTTGGTTTTTAAATTTGTAATCAAACAAAAAGGAAAAAAATTTGAGAGACTTTTTAACTTATATTCAAAGTTTGATAATTTTGTTAAAATAAAAGTTCAATATACAGATCCAGATTACTTCATTCTAGATAATAATAAAAAGTATAAAATCTTTCCACTTGAGAGAATTAGATTTTATCTTCAAGGTTTAAATGCAAGATTTGAAATTTTGAAAAAAGAGTATTTACTAGACAATATAAAATTTAACGAAGATGATGTAATAATTGATTGTGGAGCAAACAATGGTGATTTTTATTTTTGTTTTAATGACAAAATAAAATATTACGGGTTTGAACCGTCACCAACTGTATTTAAAAATTTAAAACATAATGTTTATAATCAAAATTTATATCAACAAGGTCTGTGGAAGAATTCAACCAAGGAAATTAAATTTTACATTAATGATGTTGAGGGTGATAGTTCAATAATACCAACTAAAAATTATTCATATATAGAAAATATAAAAACAATAACTCTTGACGAAATCATAAGTAAAATAAATAAAAATATTAAATTGATAAAAATTGAGGCGGAAGGTGCGGAACCAGAAATTTTGGAAGGATTAAAAAAAAACTTATCAAGAGTGGAATATTTAACTATTGACTGTGGTTTTGAGAGAGGAGTCAATCAAGAAAGTACAATTTTTGAATGCTCAAATTATCTTTTAAAAAATAATTTTAATATGATTTGTTTCAGCAAATATAGAACTATTGCATTATTTAAAAACAATGATTTTAAATATTAGGTATGATGTCAAACTAAAAACTCTTACTTAATGTTTTTTGGATCCGGCATTCCCATCTTATTATATCCAGCATCCACATAATGAATTTCGCCTGTTACACCAGCGGCTAGATCGCTCAATAAGTACAGAGCAGAATTTCCAACATCATGAATATCAACATTTCTTTTTAAAAATGAGTGGTCTTCATTCCATTTATATAAGAATTTTGCATCACCAATAGCAGAAGCTGCTAAGGTTTTAATAGGTCCTGCACTTATTGCATTTACTCTCATACCTTTGGCACCTAAATCTCTAGCTAAGTATTTGACGCTGGCTTCTAATGCTGATTTACAAACGCCCATTACATTATAATTTGGAATAGCTTTAGTGGACTCGTAAGTTAACGTAAGAAGACTTCCACCTTGTCTCATTACTTTTGATGCTTCTTTTGCAACTTCTGTAAATGAAAAACAAGAGATTAACATACTCCTTAAAAAGTTTTCCCTAGTTGTATTTAAATATTCACCTGATAATTCTGACTTATCTGAAAAAGCAACTGCATGCACTACAAAATCGATTTCTCCCCATTTGGACTTGATATCCTCAAATAATTTAACAACTTCCTCTTTTTTTTCAACATCGCAACTAAATGTTACCTTTGAGTTCAATTTCTCAGCCAAAGGAACAACTCTTTTCTTAAGAGCGTCGCCTAAATATGTGAATGCTAATTCAGCTCCAGACTCTGCAAGTTTTTGAGATATACCCCAGGCGATAGATCTTTCATTAGCAACACCCATGATCAACCCTTTTTTGCCTTTCATTAAACTCATAACTAAACCTTTTCAAAAATTAAAGCTGCATTAGTTCCACCAAACCCAAAACTGTTTGACATAACTGTGTTTAAAGTTACTCCTGTTTCAGTTTTGGCGACTATTGGAAATTTTTTAGCTTCATCATCCATTTCATTAATATTTGCAGAACCTGCGATAAAATTATTTTTCATCATAATTAAACAATAGATTGCCTCATGAACAGATGCTGCCCCTAATGGGTGTCCTGAAAGAGATTTAGTAGAACTAATTTTTGGAATTTCTGATCCGAAAGTCTCCTTTACAGCATTTAATTCTGTAATATCTCCAACAGGAGTAGATGTTCCATGAGTGTTTATATAATCAATTTTGTTCTTTGCTGTCGCCATAGCCATTTTCATACATCTTACCGCTCCCTCTCCTGATGGAGCTACCATATCATATCCGTCTGAAGTCGCTCCATAACCAGTTAATTCTGCATAAATTTTAGCTCCTCTCGCTTTGGCATGATCATATTCCTCAAGCACTAATACACCACCACCTCCAGCAATTACAAAACCGTCTCTTGTTTTGTCATATGCTCTTGATGCAGTCTCAGGAGTATCATTATATTTCGACGATAAAGCGGTCATCGCATCAAACATTGCTGTCATTGCCCAATGTATTTCCTCACTTCCACCAGCAAAAACAATATCTTGTTTACCTAATTGAATTAGCTCCATAGAATTCCCAATACAGTGTCCACTAGTTGCACAAGCTGAACTCATTGTGTAGTTAGTCCCTTTGATTTTAAATGGAACTGCGAGTGTAGCAGAAGCAGTACTTGCCATTGTCCTTGGTACAATAAAAGGGCCCATAAGTTTTGGTGTTTTTGCACGCGTTTTATCTGCTGCTAAAATAACATTTTCAATAGAGGGACCACCTGAACCCATCACGATTCCTGTTTTAAAATTACTTATATCTTTCTCCTCTAAGCCAGAGTCTTTAATTGCTTCTTTCATGGCTATGTAATTATACGCTGAACCAGAACCCATAAATCTAATTGTTTTTCTATCTATATGATCCTCTAGTTTAATGTTTGGTTTACCATGGACATGGCTTTTTAAGTTATGTTCTTTATATTCTTCTGCAAAAGAAATTCCTGATTTAGAGTTTAATAATGATTGATATACTTCATCTTGATTATTACCTAAACAAGATACTACTCCTAAACCAGTTATTACTACTCTCCTCATTATTTGAATAATCCTACTTTTAAATTATCAGCCGAGTATATTTTTTTCTCATCAGCAAGTAAAACGCCATTAGCAAGCCCGACAGTTGTTCCACCAGGCGACATGATTTTTTTCATATCTATTTCATATCTTACATTTTTAACACTTTTTAAAACTTCACCTGTAAATTTAACAGTACCAACACCTAAGGCTCTTCCTTTACCAGGATTACCTTTCCAACCTAAAAAAAAACCAACTAACTGCCACATAGCATCTAAACCTAAACATCCCGGCATTACAGGATCCTCCTTAAAATGGCAATCAAAAAACCAAAGATCATTTTTAATATCTAACTCAGCTTTTAATAAACCTTTTTTAAAAGCTCCTTTGTCATCATTAATTTCCGTAATTCTATCAAACATAAGCATTGGTGGAAGAGGTAATTTAGCATTACCGGGACCAAATAGTTTTCCCTCACCACAATTAATAAGTTCATCGTATGAGTAAGAGTTTTTTTTCATAAAATTGAGTACTCTTATTTACTTGATTTTGTAACTATATAATATACTTATAATACTTGTTTAGAATAATTTTAACTAACAATTTGATTAAAAAGTGAAATATATTGATAAATTAAGAAATTCTGGATTAAGACCCACTAAACAAAGACTTCTGATATGTGAAGTACTCTTTAATAATGAAAAGACATTTCATTTTACGGTAAATGAGTTAGAGCGAAAAATTAAAGACAAAATAAATAATAAAATATCCTTAGCAACAATTTATAATACAGTCCATGCTTTTGAAAAAAAAGGATATTTAAAGCAAATCCCTGTAAATTCAAATCAAACTTATTTTGACACAAACATTACAGATCATCATCATTTTTATAATTTGAAAGATGGTAAATTAATTGATTTAGAAAACTCTGATGTAGGACCTATAAATATAAAAAGAAAAATTGACGGAAAAAAAATTAAATCCATTGAAGTTCTTGTCAAACTCGAAGATTAATTTATCAATTTATTAAGCGTCATTATTAACCAATTGACAGCTATTTAGAACCATTATAAACTACAATTTATACCAATATAACCATGGGGAAATAATAAATGAGCACTGAAAATTTTAAAAATAAGTCTTTTAAAGCAAATGAGTTAAGCAAATGTCCTTTTACAGGAACAGGCACGCCTGCGAAGTTTTCTGCAGGTAGAGGTCAAACAGTAAGAGACTTCTGGCCAAATAGTTTAAATTTAAAAATTCTTAGTCAGCATTCTAATTTATCAAACCCTATGGATAAAAAATTTAATTATGCAAAAGAATTTAAAAAACTTAATTACAAGGCATTAAAAAAAGATTTAAAAAAATTAATGACAGATTCACAAGAGTGGTGGCCTGCAGATTATGGTCATTATGGTCCTCTATTTATCCGATTAGCTTGGCACGCTGCAGGAACTTACAGGACTGGTGATGGTAGAGGTGGTGCTGGGACTGGCAATCAAAGATTTGCTCCGCTCAATTCTTGGCCAGATAACGTGAATTTAGATAAAGCAAGGTTACTTTTATGGCCAATTAAAAAAAAGTATGGAAGAAAAATTTCATGGGCAGATTTATTTATATTAGTTGGAAACGTAGCATTAGACTCAATGGGTTTTAAAACTTTTGGTTTTGGTGCAGGTAGAACAGACATCTGGGAACCAGAGGATGATATTTATTGGGGTTCAGAAAAAGAAATGCTAGGTGTTAAGAGATACAGTGGAAAAAGAGATCTAGAGCAGCCGTTAGGCGCTTCTCACATGGGCTTGATTTATGTAAATCCACAAGGTCCGGATGCAAATCCTGATCCACTATTAGCAGCACACGACATCAGAGAAACATTTGGAAGAATGGCTATGAATGATTATGAAACAGCAGCCTTAGTTGCTGGAGGACATACATTTGGAAAATCTCACGGAGCAGCATCAGAGTCTTACAAAGGTCCAGATCCAGAAGCTTCAAAACTTCAAGATCAGTCTACTGGATGGAACAGTGGATATAAATCTGGAAAAGGTGTCGATACAATAAGCAGTGGTATCGAAGGTGCTTGGACTCAAAATCCTACTAAATGGGATATGGGTTATTTAGATTGTTTATACGGTCATGATTGGGAATTAACAAAAAGTCCAGCTGGAGCTCATCAATGGACTCCAAAGAAAAATGGTCAAAAAATTAAGATGGTTCCTGACGCGCATCAAAAAGGTGTGCTTCATCCACCAATGATGCAAACAACAGATATATCAATGAAAGTTGATCCAAGTTATGGACCAATTACAAAGCATTTTCATCAAAACCCTAAAGAGTTCCATGATGCATTTGCTCGGGCATGGTTTAAATTAACTCATAGAGATATGGGTCCAAGAGTTTGTTACTTAGGTAGCGAAGTTCCAAAAGAGCATTTAATTTGGCAAGATCCAATTGATAAACCAAAGTACAAACTTAAATCAAAAGATATAAAAGATTTAAAAAATAAAATCTCTAAATCAAAAATATCAATCTCAGATTTAGTTTCTACTGCATGGGCATCAGCTTCAACTTTTAGAGGATCAGATAAAAGAGGTGGTGCTAATGGTGCAAGAATAATGTTAGAACCACAAAAAAGCTGGGCTGTGAATAATCCTAAGAGATTATCAACTGTGATCAAAGCTTTAAATAAAATTAAGGATCAATTTGATAATAAAAAGAAAAGTGTATCAATGGCAGACTTAATTGTCTTAGCAGGTGGTGTTGGTGTAGAGATGGCTGCTAAAAAAGCAGGACATAAAGTTAATGTTCCATTTTCAGCAGGCAGAGGAGATGCAAGACAAGATCAAACTGATATTCATTCCTTTGGTCTTCTTGAGCCTCAGGCAGATGGTTTTAGAAACTATCTAAACGGCGGAGCTTCAAATGTATCAGCAGAAGAAAAATTGGTTGATAAAGCACAGCTAATGGGTCTGACTGCACCAGAAATGACAGCACTTATAGGCGGTATGAGAGTTTTAAATACTAACTATGATGGTTCAAATTATGGCGTTTTTACAAATAAACCTGGTTCTCTTACTAACGATTATTTCGTAAATCTATTAGACATGAATACTACTTGGAAAGAGGAAGATAAATCAGAACAAACTTTTGTTGGAAAAGACAGAAAAACTCAAAAAACTAAATGGAAAGCAACAAGAGTTGATTTGATTTTTGGTTCAAATTCTCAACTAAGAGCTCTTGCAGAAGTTTATGCCTGTGAGGACTCAAGTGAAAAATTTGTTAAAGATTTTATAGCTGCATGGGTAAAAGTTATGAATTCTGATCGATTTGATTTGAAATTAAATTAAATTTGAAAAAAATAAAGTTATATGGCAACAGCAAATTTTGAGGATTTTTACGAAGTTCCAAATCTAAATTTTGACATTTCAAAGCTAAAAAATGACTTAGATAAAATTTTGAAATTAAAAAAATTTAATACTCCAGGTGTTACACATTTTGGTGCAATTCCATTAAACCAAATTCCAAACGATAAAAGCTCAATTGAAGGGAGTAATATTAGAGGAAAATATTGGACAATTGCAGATGAAACTGGAAAAGAGGTTTCAAGAGATGTTGAAATAGATGAATCTAAATACACTCAATTAATACCTGAATTTGAAAATACATACTTTGCAGAAGTTTACAAAGTTCTAAGTAAGAGATTTAAATTGGGAAGGGTTAGACTTTTATTAAAAGAGCCTAGATCAACTTTGAGTTGGCACAAAGATCCTGAATGTAGGCTTCATGTGCCTATAATCACAAATAAAGGGTGTTCAATGGTTATAGAGAACGTTGCTAAACATTTACCGGCAGATGGGAAAGTTTGGATTACAAATAACACTAAATATCATAATTTTTTTAATGGAGGTGAACAGGCTAGAATACACCTTGTGGCTTGTGTTCTTGAGAGTCCTTTTAAAAACTGATGGAAATTACTAAAGGCATATTTCAAGCATCTCAAAATATTTATCAAAATAATAAAGGCTCTTTACTTAGAACTGTAATTTATACAATTGGACATTTTGCAATAGCGATTACAGTTTTAATGATAGTAGCAGATGTTTCTTTTAAAATTGCACTGACGGATGCAATTGTTGAACCAATTGCAAATTCAATTTGGTATTTTATTTTAGATAAATGGTGGACAAACAAATCTAAAAAATAATTGGATAAAATACCCAAAAAAAAAGCAATTAGTAATCATTCGCAAAAAACTTTCGATAATAATAATCATTCGCATGGATAGTTATTGAAAAAAATTTATTTATGATTAATTTTTCACTATGCAAACAGAAAATTATAATTGTAAAAAATGTGGACTTACAATTTCTTCAACTTGTTCCAAGTGTGATAAAATTGTTGATGTTGAAGTCCTTGACGATGGTTGTATTGTTCAGAAAACAAAATGTCTAGATTGTGCAAATACTCCTGTAATCAAGGATGTTTGTGAACAACAAAAGTAGTTTTACATAAAAAAATATAATTTGAGAAGATTAAAATTAATTAACACCCCAGGAATTTTCTCTTTTAACCCAACCCTTAAAGTTTCCAGTTTTAATCTTACACCAATTGTTTCTACAATTCTGAATTAACAAAACTCTACCCTTTTCTATTTTTGCTAAAGGCTTTGAAAAATTCGTTGGTTTACTGAATAAAATTTTATCTGTTTTAGGTATAATGGAATTTACTTTTTTAAGTTGAGAGACATGTATCCATCCACTATTATTTTTAAGATCAATGATCCTCCTAAAATTTTCCTTCTTATCAATCTGCTTAATAGGTAAATTAATTTTTTTATAGATATATTTTATAGGATACTCGAACCCTGGACCATATCTTACATTTACTTTATTTTTTTTTAATGAAAGAAAAGTATCACTTGCAAAAACATTTAATGGAAAAAAAATCGAGAGCAAAATTAAAAAATATAAATTTTTCATTATTATGTTATACCTATTTTCTATTAAATTTAACTTTTCTAAAATTAAGATTTAAAAGATCAATAATTAATATTTGATTTTTTAAAGTTTGCCCTATTTTCATAATCATTTTTAAGGCTTCATTTGCTTGAGTTGTTCCTACAATTGATGCAGTTGTACCAAGAACTCCCTCAAACTCACAATTTAGGTCATTGTCTGAAATTTCATTTTCTTGGTAGAAGCTTTTTAAAGAAGCTGTTTTTTTATTGTTAAAATCAAATGTAAATACATGACCATCGAATCTACTGATTGCTCCTGTTACCAATTTTTTTTTTAACTTTACACAGAAATCATTAATTAAAAATTTTGTCTTAAAATTATCTGAACCATCAATAATTATTTCATAATCTTTAATTATATTTTTGATATTATTCTTATTAAGTCTTGATTTGTAAGTTTTGATTTTAGTAGATGGATTTATTTCCCTCAGTTTTTTTGCCGCTACACTGACTTTTGATTTTTTTATATCTTTAGAAGTAAATAGGCTTTGTCTGTGTATATTAGAAAGATTTATGATATCATTATCAACAAGACCAATAGTTCCAATACCAGCTCTTACTAGATTTTCTGCAGCAGGACAACCTAATCCTCCAACACCAACGATTAAAATTTTAGAGGATAAAATTTTTTTTTGACCTTTCGCACCTATATTTTTTAAAACTAATTGTCTTGAGAATCTTTCAATTTGAGATTTGTTAAGACTTTCTTTCATTTACCTGTTGAACCAAAACCACCTGTTCCTCTTATTGAATCTGGAAGTTCATTTGTTTCTTCTAGATCCATTTTTATAACTGGGGTTAAAATCATTTGAGCAATTCTATCATTGTTATTGATCTTAAAACTTTTGTTACCATGATTAAATAAAATAACTTTTATCTCTCCTCTATAATCACTATCAATTGTACCAGGTGTATTTAAAACACTAATATTTCTTTTTGCCGCTAATCCTGACCTTGGTCTTATTTGAATTTCATATTCTTTAGGAAATGCAACTGATAATCCAGTTGGTACTAGGCATGATTCTCCTGGCTTTAATTCAATTGATTTATCTATATATGCCATTAGATCCATGCCAGATGCACCATCAGTTTTATATGATGGTAATTTTACAGAAGGTTTTAATTTTTTTACTAAAACTTTAATCATTAGTTTAAATGATCAATGATTTTTTCAACTAATTCATCTGAAATTTCTGATTTAGATTTATACTTAAGTCTTTCTATTTTTTTATTTTTATAAAGAATTGATACTTCATTAAAATCTGATTCAAAACCAATTGATTTATTTGATACATCATTTGCAACTATCCAGTCACAATTTTTTTCACTTAGTTTTTTATTAGCATAGTTTTCTAAATCATTCGTTTCAGCTGCAAAGCCTACCACAAGTTTTGGTCTTAAGGAGTTATGATTAGAGACATAATCAAGAATATCGACATTTTTTTCCAAATCTAAACTAATTTCATCCTGCTTCTTTATTTTTGTTTTAGAAATTTCTTTCACTTTATAATCACACACTGCTGCCGAAAATATTGCAACTTCGGCTGGTAAACTTTTAAGTGTTGATTGAAACATTTCTTCAGCAGTTTCAACTTTGATCAAATTGATATCATTATTTATTTCTAAGTTTGTTGGTCCTGAAATTAAAGTTGTTTCAAAACCCTTTTTTGATAATGATTTCGCAATTTCATAGCCTTGTTTACCACTTGATTTATTAGATATATATCTTACTGGATCAATGTATTCTTTCGTTGGTCCTGCGGTCACGATTGCCTTTAATTTATTTTTTTGTTTTAAATTTTTGAAATAAATTTTAAGCTTATCTATTATCTCTTTTGGTTCCGACATTTTACCTTCACCGTATTCACCACATGCCATATCCCCAATTTCAGGGCCAATTAATTCATAGTTATAGGTTTTTAGTTTTCTTATATTTTGTTTAGTAGATTGATGTTCCCACATCCTCACATTCATTGCAGGAGCAATAAAAATTTTTTTGTTTGAAGCAAGAGCAACAGTTGAAGCTAAATCATCTGAACTTCCACTAGCAAGTTTAGATATTGTATTAGCTGTTGCAGGGGCAATTAAAATGAGATCTGCCCATCTTGAAAGACTAATATGATCCATTTCTACTTCATTTTCTATACTAAAAAGATCCTGATAAACTTTAGATTGAGATAATGAAGTAATTGAAAGAGGCGTCACAAATTCAGCACCACTTTTAGTAAGAATTGTTTTGATAACTACACCATCCTTTTTTAAAAGCCTGATTAATTCAAGACTTTTATATGCAGCTATACCTCCACAAATTATTAATAAGATTTTTTTATTATTCAAGTTACTCATGGAGTGAATTAAAATACCAATAGACCAAAAATTACAAGGACTAAAAAGCCAATAATAGATTGATTTCTAAAAGCAGTCATTTCTGATTTTTTTGTATTCAAAGCAGTATAAGAGTTTGAATTTTGTGGAATTTGACCACTAGCTAAATATGTTAGAGCTTGATTAGCTTTATCCATTATTTCTGGGAATTCTGGTAATCTTTTAATCACTTCAGATGTACTTTGAATTGTTTCGTTAATTGTGATCATAGGATCTTTTGTTTCTCTTAACCAATTCTCTAGAACAGGTTTAGACGTAGTCCAAATGTTTGTATTTGGATTTAATTTTCTGGCTACCCCCTCCACAACAACCATTGTTTTTTGAAGCATTAGAAGCTGAGGTTGTGTTTGCATGTTAAATTTCTCTGTAACATCAAATAATTGTTTTAATAATTTACCACCAGAAATATCTTTTACTGTTTGACCAAAAATTGGTTCACCAATTGATCTTAGGGCTTGAGCAAGGTCATCAATCGGAACTTCTTTAGGAACCAGTCCAGCAACTAAATGCACTTCTGCTACTTTACGATAATCTCTTTGAATAAAACCAAATAATATTTCTGCCAAAAATCTTTTACTCATTTTATCAAGTCTACCCATTATTCCAAAATCAATTGGAACTATATGACCATTATTATCTATAAATATATTTCCTTGATGCATATCAGCATGAAAAAATCCATCTCTCACTGCATGTCTTAGAAAATTTTGAATAATGTCATTTGCGATTTTTTCAGTATTTAAATTTCTTTTTTTTAGCTCCTCAGTTTCCCTAATAGAAACTCCATCGACCCAATCTAATGTCATTACATTTTCACTTGTAAAATTCCAATAAATTTCTGGAACTCTAAACCCAACATCATTTTTAGTATTTTCTGCGTATTCATTAGCTGCAGCTGCTTCAAATCTTAAATCCATTTCTAAATTTGTTATTTCTTTAAGTAAAAAAACTACTTCGACCAATTTTAATCTTTTTGTCTTTTTAACAAACGATTCCACTAAAAAAGCAAAAAGCATAATTGCATCAATTTCATCATTAAAAATTTTTTTAATGTTCGGGCGTAAAATCTTTATCGCAACATCGTTGATAGTACCATTATCGTTGATTTGAGCTTTATGGACTTGAGCTATGGAGGCTGCTGCAACAGGTTCACTTAAATTGATAATTGAGTTATATGTCTCATTTCCTAAATCATTTTTGACGATTTCTTTAGCTTGTATAAGTGAAAATGGTGGCAACTTATCCTGAAGACTCTCTAGTTGTTTTGAGAGATCCTCGCCAATTATATCTGGTCGCGTAGCTAAAAATTGTCCAAGTTTAATAAAAGTTGTACCCATGGACTCTAAGGAATCTGCCAAGTTCTCGCTTTTACTTTTATCAAAATCTTTTTTTTTAGGTGTAAAAGATATTGATAAAAATTTAAACAGTAATGTGATAGCTAATGGCGGCTTTTGAAACTTTGAGATTATCTCTAATATATTTGAATGAGCTATTTTTCGTCCAAGTTTAAATAAAGTTATAATTTTTTTTATCATTAAACTTTCCAACCACTATGTATAGATACTATTCCATTAGAGAAGTTCCTGTAATTGCATTTTTGAAATTTTTTGACTTTCATATATTGTAAAAGCTCTTCTTGATTGACAAAATTATCAATACTTTCAATAAGATAATCATAAGGCTCTCTTTGTCCAACAACGTATTTACCAACTAAAGGAATTAATTTTGAATAATTTTTATATATAAGTTCTAAGTTTTTATTTTGTATTTTGGAAAATTCTAAACAAAAAAATCGTCCACCTTTTTTTAAAACTCTATATGCCTCTGATAAAGATTTATCTAAATTTTTTGTATTTCTTAAGCCAAAACTAATCGTATAAAAATCAAATGAATTACTTTTGAGAGGGAGTTTTTCTGCACTGGAAATTATCCATTTTATATTTTTATAATTTTTTAGCTTTTCTTTTCCTTTGGATACCATTCCTCTATTTGGGTCGATGCAAGTAATATGATTATTGATATTAGTGTTATCTAGATAAAGTTTTCCTATATCTCCAGTACCGCAAGCAACATCAACCAAGCTTTTATTTTTTGATGGTCCCATCATATTGATTAAGTTTTTTTTCCACAGTCTATGTATTCCAAAAGACATAAAATCATTCATTAAATCATATCTATCAAAAACTTGATTAAATACACCCTGAACTAACCCTTTTTTATTTTGAAGATGTTGTTGCATTTTTAATTAATTATTCATTTAATATAATAGTAAATGCCAGAATTACCAGAAGTAGAAATAGTCCGACAATCTTTATTAAAAAATATAAAAGGTAAAAAAATCAATAAAGTTTTGGTTAGAAACAGAAACTTAAGATTTAAATTGGAAACCTCCTTTGAAAAAAAGCTAAAAAATAAATTTATTTCAAATATCAAAAGATTTTCAAAATATTTGATTATTGAGCTGGAGAATAAAAGTTTTTGTATAGTCCATTTAGGAATGTCAGGAACAATTCACATTATTAAAAATAAAAAAAATAATCTTCCCACTAACACTAGTTTTTATAATTCACCAAATTTGCCTGAAAATCACAATCATGTTGAATTTTTCTTTAAGAATATCAAGTTAGTTTATAATGACCCTAGAAGATTTGGCTATTTCAAATTTTTCAGTGATTTTAATAGTCTAAAAAAAAAGTTTAAAAGTTATGGTCCAGAACCCTTTAATAAAAAATTTAATTTAGAGTATTTGATTAATTATTTTAAAAACAAAGATAAGAATATAAAAAATTTTTTATTAGATCAAAATTTTGTGTCTGGAATCGGAAATATTTATGCGAGTGAAATTTTATATTTATCAAAAATTAATCCCTCAATTCCAGCTAAATATTTAAAAAAAAATCAATGCAAAAATATAGTTATTAATTCAAGAAAAATTTTACGAAATGCTATAAAAAAAGGTGGATCAACCATAAGGGACTTTAAAAATACAAAAGGCGATCAAGGTAATTTTCAAAAAGAATTTAAAGTTTATGGTAGAGATAAACAAAAATGTAAAAGATTTAATTGTTTGGGGACAATTAATAAAATAACTCAATCAAATAGGTCAACATTTTTGTGTGAAATATGTCAAAAATAATAAATATATTATTGACCAGGCCTATTTAAGCAGTTATACCCCTGCAAAATTATGGCTAATACAAAATCAGCAATTAAAAGAATTAGACGAATATCTAAACAGACTGCAGTCAATAAAGCGAGAAAGAGTAGATACAAAATTGCATTAAAAAAAATGAACGTTCTGATTGAAAATAAAAAAAAATCAGAAGCTTTAAAGTTCTTACCCAAGTTGAATTCCGAGTTAATGAAGATTGCTAAAACTGGAATTATAAAAAAACAAAATGCATCTAGGAATGTATCAAGAATTACAAAAAAAATAAGTTCCTTATAATTTTCTATACCTGAAGTTGATTCAACTTAAAGAATACGCTTCATATATGATGCGTTAATCTTAAATTACAATATTTAGAATTAGTAAAAAAATATTATATTTAATTCAATCATAAATTTTATTTATTTTTTTAATACATAAAAAAAAAATTTGTCAAAGAAATTTTTAAAAAAAATTTTTTACACAATCCCAGATTTTATTTATTTTCAGTTTAGTAAAATAATTTGTTGCAATCCACATCATTATTGATGTAACTGGAGTCTCTCCAAAAAAATGAACAATACGCACATAAACAAAAGTTTTGATAAGATTAATCTTGATTGGAAATTAATTCAGTCTGAATTAAAAGTTAAATTGGGAATAGAAGTTTATGAAAGTTGGATAAAAAAAATTGATTTATGTGAGGAGTTTAATAATTATATATTATTAACTGTCCCAACGAGGTTTATCCGTGATTGGATTACATCAAGATATTTAGATCAAATTTTACAAACTATCAGAAAACATAAAAAACAAATTATAAGGATAGAATTTAAGATTTTAGAAAAAAAGGATACAAAAAGTGAAAAATTTGATGATCTTAATCAGATAAACAAAACTCAAAATATCTCATTTATAAAAGACTCTCATCTGCAGTATAGTCGAATAGATCCCAATAAAAGATTTGAAAATTTTTTAACTGGCTCAAGCAATAAAATAGCTTTTGAGGCTTCTTTAAAGGTATCTGAGAATATTTCCTATTATAATCCACTTTATATATACGGGGGCGTAGGTTTAGGTAAAACTCATCTTCTAAATTCTATAGGCTACGAAATGAGTAAAAACAAAAAAGTGATGTTTATTTCAGCTGAGCGTTTCATGTATCAATTTGTAAAATCAATTAAATCTAACGATATGGTTAAATTTAAAGAGTATTTTAGAAATACAGATGTTTTATTAATTGACGATATTCAGTTCATGAATGGCAAAGAAGCTATGCAGGAGGAGTTTTTTCATACTTTTAATGCACTTTTAGATAAAGAGTCACAAATAATTGTTTCAGCTGATAGACCACCTAATAAGTTGTCTAGAATTCAAGAAAGAATTAAATCAAGATTCTCTGGAGGTCTGGTTGTAGATATTCAAAAACCTGAGTATGATTTAAGAAGAAAGATCATCGATCACAAAATAAATGAACTAACTAGTTTATATTCTGACAAAGTAAATGTTACAGATGAAATTCAAGATTTTATAAGTAATAAAATTACCACTAATGTACGGGAATTAGTTGGAGCGATTAATCGTATAGTCTCATTCTCGAGAATTTATAACAAACTACCAAGTCTATCCGAGACAAAGATTATTTTGAAAGATTTATTAAATTTAACAGAAAATAACGTAACAATAGACTCTATACAAACAATTGTCTGCAAATTTTTCAAAATTAGTAAAAATGAGATGTTATCCTCAAGAAGATCGAGATATTTAGTTAGACCAAGACAGACAGCTATTTACCTAACTAAAATTTTAACCACAAAATCATTACCAGAAATCGGACGAGAATTTTCAAATCGAGATCATACGACCATAATTCATTCTGTGAAAACAATAGAAAAATTAAAAGAAAAAAATCCAGACATGAATGATAATATCAATAAATTAAAAAATATTATTTTATATAATAAAGAAGGATGAAATTTAACGTTAATCAAAAAGAGCTTCAAGAAGCCTTAAGTTATTGTCAAGGTGTTATAGAAAAAAGGAGCACGCTACAGATACTTTCTAATGTTTTACTAAATGCAAGTAACTCAAAATTAACAATCACAGCCACAGATCTTGACTTGATTTTTATTCATCAAATTGAAAATGTTGAAATTCTAGAGGAGGGAAATACAACTACAACTTCTTCAATTATGTTTGATATTGTTAGAAAATTTTCTTCAGACAAAAAATTAAACCTATCAATGAGTAGCGAAAACAAACTTCAACTAGAGTCTGAAAAATCAATATTTAATCTAAACTGTATAAATTCCTCGGAGTTTCCACTTACTGACGAAAATTTTAATGATAATACTTTTACAATTAATTCAAAACATTTTTTAAAGTTACTTAATAAGTGTAAGTTTTCAATATCGAATGATGAAACACGTCATTACTTAAGTGGTATATATTTTCATCAAACTGAAGTTGAGGATAAAATTTATTTAACTGCTGTCGCAACTGATAGTCATAGGATGTCAATTTCCAAAATAAGATTAAGTGAAAAAATAAATTTTGACCCAATTATTCTTCCAAAAAAAACTATTTTCCAACTTTGCTCTTTACTAGATAATTATGATGGTGATCTTAAAATATCTAACTTAAAATCAAAAATAAAGTTTGAATTAACTAATAGTATTTTAATTTCTAAATTAATTGATGGAAAATTTCCAAATTATGTACAAGTAATCCCTAAAAATAATCAAAAAAAATTAGAGACAAATCTTAAATCATTTTTAGGATCTATCGATAGGGTCGCATCAGTGTCACTAGATAAAAAAGATGGAGTTAAGTTTAAGCTTTCTAAGGATACCCTAAATCTTTCTGTTAATAATACTACTAGTGGTGATGGTAATGAAACTTTGGGTGTTCAATTTGACCATGATTTAGAAATCAGTTTCAATTCGAGATATTTAATAGATGTTGCTTCACAGCTTGATGGGGAAAAAATAGAATTATTTTTAAACGATACAGGATCTCCAGCTTTAATAAAAGATCCAAGTGATTTCGATAGTATCTATGTGGTGATGCCCATGAAAGGCTAATCTATAAGATTTAATTCTGAATAAATTGTATTCTCTAAAGTTTTAAGAAATACTTCTTTTTCCAAATCATTATTTATTTTTTGCATTATAGATATAGTAATAGTTCTATTGCTAATTTTTCTTCCTGATTTAGGCCAAACATATCCAGAATTAATCGCAACTGGCTGACAAGCAATTTTAAGTTTCTCATAAATTCTAGAGGCTCCTTTTTTAAAAGGAGGTCTTTCATTAGGTAAAACTCTAGTTCCTTGAGGAAAAATTATCAAAGGTCTATCTGAATTAGTAACTACACTTAAAATTTCATCATAAAAACTGAGATTATCTTTTGTAATTTGACCTCTTTTAACTGATATAGATCCAATTTTTTTTAAATACCATCCGAATATAGGTATCAATAATAACTCTTTCTTTAGAATAAATACAGGTGAGTTAAATAAAGTTTGAAGAAAGAAAGTTTCAAACATTGATTGATGTGATGCTGCTATAAAAAATTTTTCATCTCTAATAATATTTTCAGTCCCTTTAATTATTATTTTTGTTGAAAGAAAAAATTTTAAGCAAAAACTCGTCCAGTGACCCATTAGCTTACCACCAAATAACACTACTTGTTTAGGTAAGAAAAATGAGGGCAAAAAAATTATTAAAATAATAATAATTCCAGTAAAAAAAAATAATGAAAATATGAAGTTTCTTAACATTGTGTTAAAAGCTAGATTATTTCCGCGTGCTTTTGTCTTTTTCTAATTACATTAATTTTTGAACCTTTAATTAATAATTCTATTGGTTTAGGTCTTAAATTATAATTTGAGCTTAAAGACATACCGTACGCGCCAACATCGCATATAGCTATTAAATCTTTTTCCTCTAATTTTTGAAATTTTTTTAATGTTATAAATTTATCAGTACTTTCGCAAATTGGACCAACGAATTCATAAGGTTTATTTGATATTTTATTCGATTTTATTACTGGCAATGTCCTATGAAATGCCCCATATAATGCAGGTCTCATAAAATCATTCATAGCAGCATCTAAAATTATAAATTTTTTACTTCCACTGTCTTTAATATAAATAACTCTACTAATTAACATACCAGTATTGCCAATTATAGATCTTCCAGGTTCAAAAATAATTTTAACTTTATGTTTTTTGAGAAAATTATTTATTGCAGTGTTATACTTTTTATAATTAAGTGTTTTGTCTTTATTGGAATAATTAATTCCCATACCTCCACCTAAATCAATAAATTCAAATTGATGATTAGTCTTATCTAAGATATGGCTAACAGCTTCAAGCATTTTTCCATAGGGTTTATGATCTAAAATTTGACTACCTATGTGAACACTCAAACATTTTAGGTCTATATTTTTTGAATTTTTACAAAAATTAACAATTTTGTGAAATGTATCTTTATTTACTCCAAATTTATTCTCTTTTTTTCCTGTAGAAATTTGATTTAGTGTTTTTGCATCTGTATTAGGATTAAGTCTAACTCCAACCCTCACTTTTTTGTTCCTTAATTTTGCAAGTTTATTTATTTCCATTATTTCACTTAATGACTCAGCATTAATGAGTAGTATTTTTTTATTTATTGCAAAATTCAATTCACTAGAAGTTTTTCCAACTCCAGAGAATACTATTTTATTTGGTTTTATTCCTGCTTTTATGGCTATCATGAGCTCACCTAAAGAAACTACATCAGCCCCTAAACCAAATTTTTTAATTTCTCTAATTAAATTAACATTAGTATTCGATTTAACTGCAAAACAAATTAAAGGTGAAAAAGATTTAAAATTTTCTTTAAATTTGTTTATATTTTCTTTTAATTTTGAATATGAATAACAATAAAAAGGTGTTCCAAATTTTTTAGCTATCTTCTGGAAGTCGACTTTTTCCAATGTTAGTCTTTTATTAATGTATTTCATGAAGTTTTGTTAATTATAATTGTTGGTATTTCAATTTCTTGATTTAATGCTTTATATTCAGGATCACCTTTCTTTCCACAAGAAACTAAAGAACAACAAACTAAAATAACAAATGTAATTTTTTTAATCATCTTAATTTTTTATATTTCCTTATCATCTTTTTGATATTATCAAAAGATGTTCCACCATAAGATTTTTTGGAATTGACAGAATTCTTTAAATCAAACACTTTTAGGACATCTTTTGTTAATGCTGGCTCTACTTTTTTTAAGTCTTCTAATGATAATTCGTTTAGTTTTTTCTTTCTCTTTTCAGCTAAATTCACTAGCAAAGCTGTTTTTTGATAAGCTTTTCTAAAAGACATTGAATTATTCTTAACAAGGTAATCTGCTAAATCTGTTGCAGTAATGTAACCTGAGTATGCCAATTCAAGCATTCTTTTTTTATTAGGACTTACATTCTTAAGAATTTCATTAAATACTTTTAAACTTTGAAAAAGAACATCATATGATTTAAAAATAATTTCTTTATCATCTTGAAGATCTTTGAAGTATGAAAGAGGCAATCCTTTTAATATAGTAAACATTGAAAATAAATTACCAAAAGTAATTCCAGATTTACCTCTTAAGTACTCTAAAAGATCAGGATTTTTTTTTTGTGGCATTATTGATGAACCAGTTACTATTTTATCTGAGAGGTTAATTAGATTAAAACCATCGGAATTCCAGATAATTAATTCTTCAGAAATTCTTGATAAATGCAACGAACAAACAGAAACACTATAAAGAAAGTCTAAAACGAAATCTCTATCCGCTACAGTGTCGATTGAATTATTTGTAGGCTTTTCAAAACCAAGTTTTTTTGTCGTATAGTTCCTGTCAATGTTAAAAGAAGTGCCAGTTAATGCAGCAACACCTAATGGGTTTTCATTTAGACTGTCTAAATTATTCTTAAATCTGTCTTCGTCTCTTTTAAACATCTCTACATATGCCATTAGATAGTGTGCAAATGAAACTGCTTGTGCATTTTTTAAGTGAGTAAAACCTGGCATAATAGTATCTATATTTTTTTCAGCTAAATTAATTGAATTTTTAATTACGTTATTTAACATCATACTAATTTTTTGATTTGCAGATTTAATCCAGATCTTAAAGTCGGTTATTACTTGGTCGTTTCTAGATCTTGCTGTGTGAACATAACCCGCTTCTTCACCAATTATTTGAAACAGTCGTTTTTCAATATTAATATGAATGTCCTCGTATTTTTTATTAAATTCAAATTTTTTATTGGATATTTCTTTTTCAATTTTATTTAGTCCGTAAATAATTTTATTTTTTGTTCTAAAAGAAATTATTTTTTGTTTAAATAACATCTCTACATGAGCAATAGAACCATTTATATCTTCTTTATACAGTCTTTTATCTACATCAATAGAGCTACCTATTTTTTGTGAGAGATTATAAGAATTATTTTTAATTCTTGTATTCCATATTGTCTGGTTGTTTTTATTTTTTACCATGATAATTAATTATACCTATTTAACATGAGATTATTAATAATATTTGTTTTAATGCTATCAAATTCTTTTGCTAGTGACGCATCCGATATTAAAAATTTAGTCATTAATAAAGAGTTAAAAAATTACAGTGATATAACGTTTTTAAACATTAAAAATAAAGAATTATACTTAAATGATTATAAAGGAAATCTAGTTTTATTGAATTTTTGGGCAACTTGGTGTGCTCCATGTAAAGATGAAATGCCATCTTTAGATTTGTTAGCTGAAAATCCAAATTTAGATAATCTAAAGATATTTCCCATAAATATTGGCAAGGATACTAGTCAAAAATCTTTAACTTTCTTTGAAGATTTGAAGATAAAAAATTTAGAAATATATTTTGACTCACCCAATACATTAGCAAAGAAATTTAAATTAAGAGGTCTTCCTACAACTATACTTTTTAACAAAGATGGACTTGAGTTTGCGAGAATAATAGGATCAATCGACTTTGCTGATGAAAAATTTATTGCGTGGTTAAGTAATTTTAATTAATTTTTAAAAAAATATGCAAAAGCTACTAAGGCTATAATTGCTATAAATTGTAGCAAGACTCTTAATTGCATTAATTTATTAGAGTATTTTTTACTTGTTTCCCCACCTTTAAATAAAGTTCCAATTCCAAGAATTAGAACTAAACCAACTGCCACCAATAAGATTATAGATAAAATTTTTACTATTATTCCTGAAATCATAAAATTATAGTAGGCTGTTTTATAGATAAAAAAACATAAATCAATTACTATGACATTTTGCCTAGATACAACTATTATAAAGCCAGAAAAGGATGTGAAAATTGAAAATGCAGTTATTTTACTACATGGGTATGGAGGTGATGGTAAGGATATAAGTATGCTTTCATTAAATTGGAAAAGGCATCTTGCAAATACAATTTTTCTCTGTCCGAATGGTCATGAACCTTGCTCAATAAATCCATCTGGGTATCAATGGTTTGATCTTACAAAAGATGATCCGAAGTACATCTTAGAAGAAACAATTAAGGCTGAAAAAAAACTCAATCAATTCATAGATGAAATAAAGATCAAATATAATTTAGAAAATGATAAGATTTGCCTGTCTGGTTTTAGTCAAGGATGCATGATGTCAATTAATTTAGGACTTACTTCTAAAAATAAGTTTAGTTGTGTAGTAGGTTTTTCTGGTAAGATTATAAATCAAGAAGACCTTAAACAAAGAAAAAAAACGTCAACAAGTATCCTTCTGATTCATGGTGACTCTGATCAAGTTGTCTCACCCAATTACATGTTAGAGGCAAAAGATTTCTTTATTAGATCAAACATTGAAATAGAGACCCATTTAATTAAAAATTGTGATCATCATATTCCTATAGAGGCTTCTAGTATAGCATTAAATTATATTTTAAAAAAAATAAAATGAGTGCTAAATATTGAAATCATTTTTTATTTAAGTTAAAATTAGCTTGTGAATAATTTTATTGAACAAGATGTGTCATTAGAGAAATGTCCTGCGCTAGTTTTAAATGCAGATTATAGACCTTTAAGCTATTACCCTTTGTCATTATGGTCTTGGCAAGATACAGTAAAGTCAGTTTTTTTAGATAGAGTAATTATAGTAAGTAGTTATGATAGAATTGTAAGAAGTCCATCGTTTAAAATGCAGCTTCCAAGCGTTATTGCTCTTAAAGATTATATAGTCCCACAATCTCAACCAAGTTTTACAAGATTTAATGTTTTTCTCAGAGATAAATTTTCCTGTCAATACTGCGGAAGTGGAGATGAATTAACTTTTGACCATCTTTTACCAAGATCCAAAGGTGGAGAGACAAACTGGGATAATGTTGTAACAGCATGTTCTGCATGTAATGTTAAAAAAGGTGGAAAATTATTAAAATCTTCAGGAATGAAACTCAATCAGTATCCTTATCAACCATCAACTGAAGACCTACATAGAAATGGCAAGAATTTTCCCCCAAATTATTTACATAAAAGTTGGATGGACTATTTATATTGGGATGTTGAGCTGGAAGCTTAAATTTAAATTTTCTCAGAAATATTTATTGCTAATTTAGATCCAGTTTTGATAATTCTATCCATTATAGAGTAAAAACCTTTTTTTGTTGCACCCTCCTCATAAGCAATATCTTTATGATCTAATTCATCTTGTCTAAATTTTGTAATTTTCTTCTTTAATTCTTCCTCTTCAGGACCAAGCTGATTAATTTGATCTAAATAATGTTTATCAATAACTTCTTCAACAGATGCGGTACACAGCATTGCTGCTTTTTTACCTAATAAAGTAGACCCAAATCCTAATCCAACTCCTAATAAATCCCATAAAGGTAAAAATTTTGTTGGTTCGATGTTTCTTTTTTTTATTTCGTTCTCAAAAAATTGACAATGTTCAATCTCATGCTCTTTCATATCCTCAATTTTTTTTTTCAATTCATCATTTTTAACAATAGTATTTAAAGCTAATAATTGACCCTCATATATTTTCACAGCACCTCTCTCACCAGCGTGGTCAACCCTTATAAACTCCTGCACTCTTTTATTTGTTTTTTTCATATTTATTAAAGATTTTTAAAAGTGTTATAATAAACAATAAACTAAAAACAATATTAATACTTGTGAGTGATAATCCAAAAATCCTAAATGTCACATCTCTGCAGCTTATTGTTTTCTCACTTAATTGTTTAAGCAAATCTTCTTTGGTGAAACTTTCAGTTAAACTCTTTACTCCACAAACAGATGACTCCTGAAAAAACCCCTGTTCAATTCCAAAATGGTAGAATGAAATTGCAAAAGAGAAGGTAAAAGTAAGAATTAGTAATAAAACAAAGAATTTTTGATTTTTTTTAATTAAAAAGATCGACATTATTATCATGATACTTAATCCATAAGGAATTCTCTCTATTAAACATAAATTACAAGGCTGATGTCCAAGGGCATATTCTATAAAAAAAGCAGAAACTAAGGCAATAAAGCTAAATAAAAAAATTATCTTTAAATAAAATTCAGCTTTTAAATTAAACATTAGATTTAAAAATTAGATAAACTACTATTCCAACAATAACAATTAGTATTCCAATTATCGTAAACCATTTTGACCCATGTTTATCCATAAATTCATTAAATAGATCTCCAAACTTATAAGAGAGATATGATACTAAAAAAAATCTTAATCCTCTAGAAATTAAGCTTATTAAAACAAAAATTAAAAAGTTAAAACCTATGAGACCACTCGCAATCGTAAAAACTTTATAAGGAAGAGGTGTAAAACCTGCTAAAAAAAGTATTCCTAGCCAAGCATAAAAACCGTCATTTCTTATTAAGCTTTCTTTTATATTATTTAGTTTATTCTCATAACCATAAAAATTCATGATTTGGGCTCCAAACTCAAAAAAGAATGCTCCAATTATATAACCGAGCATGCCACCTAAAACTGAAAATATTGTTGTTATTAGAAAAATTTTTTTAAAATCAGTTTTTTTGGAGATTACCATTGGAATAACCATAACGTCAGGGGGAATAGGAAAAAATGAACTTTCAACAAATGACACAATCGCTAAATAGTATTTAGAACTTTTGTGACCTGCCAAATCTAAACATTTTTTGTAAAGATTTTTAAACATTTTTTGGTTTTAATATAATTTTAGTTCTTATACTATTTAATATATTATTTAACAATCGGGGCGAATGGCGGAACTGGTAGACGCGCACGACTCAAAATCGTGTTTCGCAAGAAGTGAGAGTTCGATTCTCTCTTCGCCCACCAAATTATGCAATTAAATAGAATAAATAGTTTAGTAGAACTTTTTTTTACAAAGTATAAAGAAATAAACTCAGTTACTAATAAGCCATTTTTAAAATGGTTAAAAGAAAACAAAAAAGATTTTTTGACTTGGGAGCAAGTTTCAACAAAAATTCAAATTTTATCTGAATACTTAAAAGCAAATTTAGCTGATGGAGACCGATGTATCCTATTATCTGAAAATCGACCTGAGTGGCTTATCTCTGACATATCAATTATGAATGCAGGTGGGGTTACGGTGCCTTTATTTACAACTTATTCAGAGAAAGATTATGAATTCATCATTAATGATTGTAAGCCAAAAATTTGTATCGTCTCCAATGAAACTCAATTAAACAAAATAAAAAAATTTATCTCGGATGAAATAAAAGTTTTATCTATTGAAAACATAAATGAAAGTGTCGAGAATATAGAAAATATATACGATGAATATTCTAAAAAAAAGAAATCAGGTACTGATTTAATTTTTAATCAAAAACTTGAAAGGAAAGATCTTGCTTGTATAATTTATACATCCGGAACAACTGGTAATCCTAAAGGCGTAATGCTTAGTCATGGAGGAATTTTATCAAATTGTGAAGGAGCTCAAGAAATATTAAATCAATTAGTTCAAAATAGTGAACCTACTTTTTTAACATGGTTACCTTTGTCTCATTCATATGAGCATGCAGTTCAATTTGTTCAAATCTCGCTTGGTGCAAAGATTTATTATGCTGAAAGTTTAGAGAAGTTGATATCTAATATGTCTATTGCAAAACCCACTATTATGACTGCAGTGCCAAGATTTTATCAAAATTTGTACAGTAAAATTTCAATGAATTTTTTAAAGCAAAAAGGTTTAAAGAAAAAACTGATATCATCTACTATCTCACTCGGAATCAAAAAATTGAATGGTGAGAGTTTAACATTGAGAGAAAAATTAATTAATTTTTTTTGTGAAAAACTTGTAAGAAAAAAGATCAAAAAACAGTTTGGGGGAAAACTAAAGGCCTTTGTATCTGGGGGCGGTGCATTAGACAAAAAAATTGGAGAGTTTTTAAATGCTATAGGATTGCCCACTCTCCAAGGCTATGGTCTTACCGAAGCCTCACCTGTGGTAAGTTGTAATATTCCAGGAAAAATCAAAATCGAGACAGTTGGTCCTCCTTTTAAAACAAACCAAGTAGATATAGCTGAGGATGGTGAAATTTTAGTCAAAGGTGAAAATGTAATGCTTGGATATTGGAACATGGAAAAAGAGACAGCTGATGTAATAAAGAATGGCTGGTTGCATACTGGTGATATTGGAGAGATTACACAAGATGGAAATTTAAAAATTACTGATAGAAAAAAGGAAATAATAGTTAGTCTTGGAGGAGATAATATTTCACCATCTAAAATTGAAAATTTATTATGTTTAAATGAAAAAATTAAACAAAGTTTTGTTTATGGAGATAAAAAAACTTATTTAGTTGCATTAATTGTTTCTGAAAGTAAAGAAAATAGAAAAAATATTGAAATTTATTTAGAAAACTTAAATAAAACTTTATCTTTAGTTGAAAAAGTTAAAAAATTTAAATTAATTGAAGAAGAATTTACAATTGACAATGGAATGTTAACACCAACATTAAAATTAAAAAGAAAAAAAATCTTAGAAAAATATAAAGATGATTTGGAAAAACTTTATTAAATTAATAAATTATTTGATTATAAAGCGCATAAACATTAACTTTTTTACACTTTAGATTATAAAAAAATTTTTATTTTAAATTTTATTTTTTCTAAAATTAAAAGTTTAATTAAAGAATTGACATAACGTATATAAAAAAATAAAAATAAGTTAATTACGAATCATTTTGATTCGTTTAACTAAAAAAGGGAGCTAAAGATGCCTAAGAGAAGAAAAAAAGCAAAGAAGGCTAAGAAAAAAGCTAAGAAAAAAGCTAAAAAAAGAAGAAGAAGATAATAACTTAGTATTCTTTATAAAAAACGCTTCTCATAACTTTCAGTGTGAGAGGCGTTTTTTTTAGTCCTCAATTTGTTCTTCAACATCTGAAATCGGTTCATCTACAGGCAGATCATCATTACTTGATGTTTTTGAAGGTTTATTTTCTTCATTAACTTCTTTGCTAAGATTTCTTTTTAAAGCTTTATCAAGTTTTTTTAGTGTATCCTCTTTTGATAAATTTAAAACAATTTGAAACTCGGAAATTATCCTGTCATAAGCTTTTTCAAAAAGTTGTCTTTCGCTGTAAGATTGATCTATCATTATATCGTCACCTTTATTTAAATCTCTGACAACTTCAGCAAGTTCATAAATTTTACCAGATGATATTTTAGCTTCATATTCCTGAGCTCTCCTACTCCACATTGATCTTTTAATTTTTGGTTTACTTTTTAAAATAGAAATACTCTTATTAACTTGATTAATTGTTGAAAGTGGTCTTAGA
Source organism: uncultured Pelagibacteraceae bacterium (assembly GCA_902580895.1). GTDB lineage: Bacteria > Pseudomonadota > Alphaproteobacteria > Pelagibacterales > Pelagibacteraceae > Pelagibacter. Next base: position 144,203 of record CACHMJ010000001.1, read on the forward strand.
TGAGACTGTTTGTTAACAGGCACCATTCCATTGGCTTTATCTTTTTCAAATTTAATTATGTATGTTTCGACATCTATTCCACCAATATTAATTTTTTTAAATTCTGTAATTTGACCAACGCCATGTTTGGGATAAACCACATAATCTTTAATTTTATATTCTCTTTTTTCAGTACTTTGTTTTTTAACTTTTTTTATTTCTGGTTTTAATTCATTATTTTTCGGTATTCTTAAATTTTCTGGTTGAGCCTCAGATTTTTTTTCTATTTTTTTTGCTATTTTTTTTTTTGAAATTTTCTTAGATATCTTTGAGATTTTTTTTGTTTTTTTAAGCTTTTTTATTTTGGTTATCTTTTTTGTCTTTTTTGTACTAGTTTTTTTTTTAAAGGTTTTCTTTAAAATATTTTTCAAACTTATTTTGCTCATTTTTAAATTTTTCATGATCCGTAGGTGGATCTTTTTTTTCGCTTATATTGGGCCAAATTTCAGAGTATTTTTTATTGATATCCAACCACTTTTCGCTTCCCGGCTCAGTGTCGGCTTTAATAGCATCAACTGGACATTCAGGTTCGCAAACGCCACAATCTATACACTCATCAGGTTTAATTACAAGCATATTTTTACCTTCATAGAAGCAATCAACAGGACAAACTTCAACGCAATCCATCAATTTACATTTTATACACTTGTCATTTACAATGTAAGTCATTTTGAAATTTCCTTTTTAATCTTTTCTTTAATATTTCCCATTAATTTATTATCAATATACAACAGCCCAGCTAATCTTCTCATTAGATTGGTTTCATATATATCCGCATCATCATTGGAGTAAATTATCCTCCAAAGTGTCTCAATTATTTTTATTTTGTTTTCTTCATTCATATTTTTAACTTCCCTAGTAAAATCTAATATTTGATTTGCATTTTCCTCTATTTTTTTTCCATTCTTAATAATTTCTTTAAAATTTTTATGACTTGCACCAATTTTTAATAGAGCTTCTTCAATGATTTTTTCCTCTTCAATTGAGAAATTTTCATCAATCTTAGCAGCATGGATTAATAATGCTGCAACTTTAGATAAATCATCCTCTTTGTTATCATTTTTTGAAAAAAACATAATTTTAACTTAGGTTTAAGTTTTTTAAAACTTTAAATGGGTTTTCTTTTATATTTTTCTTATCTGTGTGCTTTATTTTTTTCTTTTGTATGTATCTAAAAAATACCTCATTATTTCTTTCCAACACCTTATAATTCATAATTTTAAGTAATTGTTTAAAATTATCTTTATTACATCCTAATAAATTTAGCATTTCAGGTATCATTTTTATCTCTTTTAAACTTTCAGTATTTGAGTTTATAATTTGCACAAATAATCTTTCCAAGATATCAATTCTTATATAAAAATTATTAAATTTTTCAAATCCACAAAGTAACATAAAATCTCTATTTTTTATTTTGTTATCACTAATGAAATTAAGACCAAAAGTAGGTGGTTTAAGATTAAAAAATTTTTGATGATGATTTTTCCAAAGCAATGTTCTAAGAGAAACAGGTTCTGGTTTAATAAGTTTATATAAGAAAACATGGTATCTTCCAAATTTTACTCCCAGATCTCTCAAAATTTTTCTATCACTTTGGTCCAGTTTTTTAATATAATCTGATACTTGATCTCGTACAATTACACCGTTATTTTCATAAAGTTGATATGCTAGAGCTTTAATAGAAGAATTTTTATCTTTTATATCTTTTAAATCAAAGAGACTTTTTAATACGGTGGTGATTTTATTTTTTAACCATTTTTCTAAAAAACTTGTTAACTTAATTCTTTGATTCTGTTCGAGCATGTCATCAACTAATAATTCAATATTGGGATTTAAATAATCTTTTCCTGTAGTAATTTTACCAATAGATGAATTGTTCCAGTAAATCTTAAAATCATCTTTTAGATCTATCAATTTTGTATCAATAATTGACTGAATTCTTTTTTCAAGTTCAGGACCAATTGTTTTTCTTGCAGCTTTTTTAAGAGATTTAATGTCAGTTTCAAGTGCACCCTTTTTTAAGTCTAGTTCCAATTTAAGTCCGTTTATTTTACCAATGAATTGATTATCAATCATAACATCATTATTCTCTAAAATTTTAGTATCAAATGCCACGTCTTGTTTTAAACCTCTTGCAAGCACACTTGCTCTTTTATCAATAAATGTTTTTGTAAGTTCCTCATGAAGTCTGTCTGAAAGTTTATCCTCTAAAAATTTTGTTTTTTCTATCCAATAGTTTTGATTTTCTACCCAATTATTTTTATTTGAAACATAAGACCAAGTTCTAACATTTGCAATTCTATTTGCTAAAGAATCAACATTTCCCTCTAATTTACTTAGTTTCATTAACTGTAAATGCATAAAATCATTAGTTATTTTTCCCTTATTAGTGTTTAAAAAATTGAATACTTTTTCAACAACCTCAATATGATTTCCGTAAGTCTTTTTTACAAAATCAGGAATCTGACAGCATTCCCATAATAAAATTAAAGTTTCTTTGACATTTACTACATTATATAAATCAAGTTTTTTTATAAAATACTTTAGAACCTTTTCATCTTCACATTCATGAATTTTCCTCAACCAATCTTTACTAGGTTTTTCCTCTAGGGATTTTAATAAAGCTGAGGGGTTATTAAAATTTAAATTTGAATTTCTCCAAAATAAAGTTCTAATTTCCTCAAATTTATGGTTTTCCAATAAATCAACTTCTTCAGCTGTTATTTCTTTACAATTACCTGTAATACCAAAATTGCCATCGTTAAGATATCGTCCTGCTCTGCCTGCAATTTGACCTATTTCTGATAGATTAAGTTTTCTTAACTTTTTTCCATCAAATTTTTTTAGATTTGAGAAATATACATTGTCAAGATCCATATTAATTCCCATCCCTATAGCATCAGTTGCTATTAAAAAATCGACATCTCCTGATTGATACAAATTAACTTGTGCATTTCTTGTTTTTGGGCTAAGTGAACCCATTACTATTGCTGCACCACCTTTTTGTCTTCGAATTAATTCTGCGATTGCATAGACTTCCTCTGTTGAAAAAGCAATAATTGCTGTTTTTCTATTAATTCTTGAAATTTTTTTGTGTCCTGCGTAAGTAAGTTTAGAGAACCTTACTCTGTTGATAAATTCTATATCATCATCTAATTTTGAAATAATACTTTTTATTGTATTTGACCCCATAAACATTGTAAGTTTACTTCCCCTCATGTTAAGTAACCTATCAGTAAAAATGTGACCTCTTTCATGGTCGGCACACATCTGGATCTCATCAATACCAACAAATTCTAAATCTTTGTCTATTGGCATAGACTCAACTGTGCATAAAAAATACTTTGCATTTTTTGGTATAATTTTTTCTTCACCAGTTATTAAAGCAACTTCATCATACCTGGTTTTTTTAATAACCTTGTCGTAGACTTCTCTTGCGAGAAGTCTCAACGGGAACCCTATCATTCCAGTATCAAAAGATAGCAGTGTTTCTATTGCTAAATGAGTTTTACCTGTATTGGTTGGACCAAGCACTGCTGTGATTTTATTTTTGTTCATTTCTATCTTTGGTATATTAAATTTTTAACCTACAAGATGTAGTTATCTATAAAGAACAAAAATAGACTAAAACATGACCGAATCATTAGACTAAAAGTTCTCATTTTAAACTAAATCACATACAATTTAACATAATAAGATTTATTATCAAAAGTTTGAAATCTGACATTGAGGCCTTAAGACTTTACTTTAAGAATTTTCCAAACCCCTGAGGCAGATGTGATAATCTTATCATTAGATTTTAATTCGCAAAATAAAAATACAAGTGTCTTTGTTTTTTTTAAAATTCGTACATGTCCAATAATTTCATCACCAATTTTTGAGGAACCAATATATTTCAGATCTAAAGAAATGGTTACACATGGTGCATTTTGAGCACAGCGATATGCCGCTGTTCCTGATCCTGCATCTATTAAAGCTGCCAAATACCCTCCATGAGTTATACCTGCAGCATTTAAATGATTTTCATTTATAGTTGATTTAAATTCATATTCATTTTCAGAGATATTTCTAAACATAACTCCACCATTATGTTTCATGAAACCGTGTTTTAAACTTATTTGTTCAAATTCATAAGACATATTTTAAAGTGTAAAAGTTAGAATTAATAAAATAAAAAAAATTATTACAAAGAACAATATAACTGAAGACTGTAAAGAAATTTTCATAATTCTTAAAATTTAATATCTTGAATATAAAGAAATATCAAATAAGTTATCTTAAATTAAAGAAAATAAACGTAAAGTGGCTCAAAAAAAAATCTTATTTTATCATCCTATTTTTCTAGATGGAGGAGTAGAGAGAACAAATTTATTAATTTCTGAGGAATTATCTAAAAAATATAAAATTTTCTTTGCATCTAATCATTTTTCAAACAAATTTAATTCTGAAATTAAAAAAATTGGTATTAAAAAGATAAAATTAAAAGCTAATAGAACTATTCTATCTCTTTTTGAATTCCCAAAAATTATTAAAGAAATTAATCCTGATTTAATTCTTTCACTTCAAATGCATGCAAATGTAACTCTTCTTATTTTGAATTTTTTATTTTTTTTTAATAAACTTAAAATAATTTGTTGTGAAAGATTATCCCCACAAAGTTATAATAAAAATTTGAAGGGGAAGATTATACTATTTTTAGCGAAAATTTTTTATAGATTTTCAAAAAAAATTATCTGTAATTCATCAGATTTAGCTAAAGAAATTAAAAATTTTTCAAAATCCAAAAACATAGTATTTATCTATAATCCAACACTTAAAAGAAATTTAAAAAAATTATCAAAAGAATTTAAATCTAAAAAGAAACCTTTTTTCGAAAAAAAAAGAAAGATAATCATTTCTATAGGAAGATTAGATGAAACTAAAAATCAAATTATGCTTTTAAGAGCAGTAAATCTTTTAAAAGATAAAACGATTTTTGATATTGTGTTAATTGGTGAGGGTAAAAATAAAAGATATTTAGTCGAATATGCAAAAAAAATTGGAATTAATAAAAATTTGTATATTTATAATTTCAAAAAAAATCCTTTTCCATATTTATTAAATTCGGATTTAAAAATTTTAACTTCAAATTTTGAAGGCCTACCAAATGTATTAATTGAGGCTATGGCATTAAATATACCAATAATTTCTACCAACTCTCCAACTGGACCTCGAGAAATACTTTTGAATGGCAAGGCTGGTTTTTTAGTAAAGAGAAATGACCACATATCACTATCAAAAAAAATTAAACTTTTTTTAGAAAATCCTAAAGTTTTTAGAAAAAAAAAATTATTTTATGAAGAAAGCTTAAAAAGATTTTTACCTGAAAAAAATTTAAAGAATTACATAAAAATTATAGAAAATATAATCTGATGGTGCGCCTGCTAGGAGTCGAACCCAGAACCTCCTGGTCCGTAGCCAAGCGCTCTATCCAATTGAGCTACAGGCGCTTTTTTAATTATATTTAAATTAAGTATAATAAATTTTTTAGTGTATTTTAAGAAGAAGATAAAATTTAATTTATATGAATATTAAATTTAATAATGAAGTAGTAATAATAGAAGCATTAAGAACTCCAATAGGTGCTTATAAAGGATCTTTAAGAAATATTAAAGCTGATCAACTTGGATCGATTGTGATTAAAGAAATTTTAAAGAAAAAAAAAATTAATAGTCACGAAATAGATGAAATAATTATAGGACAAGTTTTAACAGCAGGTTCTGGTCAAAATCCTGCCAGACAAGCGGCTATCAATGCAGGAATTCCAGTTTCAAAACCAGCACATGTTATTAATCAAGTTTGTGGATCTGGTTTAAGAGCTGTGATTTCGGGATATCAATCCATTAAATTAGGTGAAGTTAAAATTGTTATTTCTGGTGGTCAAGAAAATATGTCATTGGCACCACATTCAATTTTATACCGAAATGAAAAAAAATTTTTAGAAGATAAACTTGTTGATACAATGATCAACGATGGATTAATGGATGCATTTAATAAATATCATATGGGTGTTACAGCTGAAAATGTTGCAAAAAAGTTTGGTATTTCTAGAAAAGAACAAGATGAGTTTGCATTAAATTCTCAAAAAAAAACAGAACTTGCAATAAGACAAAATAAATTTAATGATGAATTGGTTAAGATAATCACTGAAAATGGAATTTTATATAAGGATGAGCATCCAAGATTAAACTTAACATATTCAGATCTAGAAAAATTAAAAACTGTTTTTCAAAAAGATGGAACCGTTACTCCTGGAAATTCTTCAGGAATAAATGATGGAGCCGCAGCTTTATTATTAACTACTTTAGAGGAAGCTGAAAAAAGGTCTATTAAACCCTTAGTAAAGATTGTATCTTGGGCCTCAATTGGACTAGACCCCTCCTTAATGGGTATAGGACCTATAACTGCTGTTCAAGAGGCTATTAAAAAAGCTAAATGGAACTTAGATGAAATAGATATTTTTGAAATAAATGAGGCTTTTGCTGCACAAAGTATCGCAGTAATAAAAGAGTTAAAAATTGATAAAAATAAAGTTAATGTTAATGGAGGAGCTATTGCATTAGGTCATCCGATTGGAGCCTCAGGAGCTAGAATATTAGTTACACTTATACATGAAATGGTAAAACAGAAAAAAAAAAAAGGTTGTGCTACTCTTTGCATAGGAGGTGGCATGGGTATTGCAATGTGTATTGAGAAAATTTAGGAATGATGATTTCTAAACTTTTTTTCAAGTAAAATTTTTTGAATCCAAATTTTAGCATCTACGCATATGCATTCTTTTGGTTGAAAAAGACTATATAAGAACCTTTTTATCATCTTTAAAGGATACATTTAAAGAGTGTCAAAAAATTGAGCAGAATGTGTTAAAAATAGCAATTAAGTAAAATTTAATAGTGTATAAGATTTAAATATTAAATGAGTAAAAAATTATTAGTTCCAGATATTGGTGATTTCGAAAATGTTGAAGTCATTGAATTACTTGTTAAAGAAGGTCAAGTGATTACAAAAAATGATCCAGTAGTAACTATTGAAAGTGATAAGTCTAGTGTTGAAATACCCTCAACTTTATCTGGTAAAATTGAGACAATTAATGTGAAAGTTGGTGATAAAGTTTCTAAAGGCGATTTAATTTTGAGTATTTTAGCTTTAGATGAAAAACCTTCACCATCTAAAACAATCCCAAAAGATACAGAAAATTTAATTAAAGAAGCTGAAAAATCATTGGAAAAAAAACTAGAACAAAAAGTTAAAGTAAATACCAATGAGAGAAAAAAACCTGAAATAATTCAAATTGTCAATGAGGGTGATATTGATCCATTAGAGACCAACGAATGGTTAGAATCCCTTTCTGCAGTAATTGAGAAGGATGGGAATCAAAGAGCCCATTATTTGATTAAAGAATTAATAAACAAGGCTTATATGGAGGGTGCAAATATTCCTTACACACAAAATACTCCTTATATTAATACCATTCCAGTTAATGAAGAAAAAAAATCTAATGGTGATCAAAACATTGAGAGAAGAATTAGATCATTAATTAGATGGAATTCTGCAGCAATGGTTGTTAGAGCAAATAAAAAATTTCCTGAACTTGGGGGACATATTGGAACATTTGCATCCGCAGCTACACTATATGATGTAGGCATGAATCATTTTTGGCGAGCTAAGAATAATAAATTTGGAGGAGATTTGATTTATTTTCAAGGACACAGCGCTCCAGGTATGTATGCAAGAGCATTTCTTGAGGGTAGACTTAATGAAAAACAATTAGATAGTTTTAGACAAGAGGTTAATCCAGGAGGTTTATCATCGTACCCACATCCTTGGTTGATGCCAAGCTTTTGGCAATTTCCGACGGTCTCAATGGGGCTGGGACCAATGTTAGCAATCTACCAAGCTAGATATATGAAATATTTAATTAACAGGGGTCTTATAAAAGATGAGGGCAGAAAAGTTTGGGCTTTTTTAGGTGATGGAGAAATGGACGAACCAGAGTCATTAGGAGCAATTGGTTTAGCGGCAAGAGAAAAATTAGACAATTTAATATTTGTCATAAACTGTAATCTTCAAAGATTGGATGGACCTGTTAGAGGAAATGGAAAAATTATACAAGAGTTAGAAGGAATTTTTCGAGGTGCAGGATGGAACGTTATTAAAGTAATTTGGGGCTCTTACTGGGATCCTTTATTGGCTAACGATAAAACTGGCCATTTAATTAAAGTTATGAATGAAACTGTCGATGGTGAATACCAAGCAATGAAAGCAAGAGATGGAGCTTATGTGAGAGAAAAGTTTTTTGGCAAGTATCCTGAAACTAAAGAGTTAATCTCAAGCCTTTCAGACAAAGATATATGGAGATTGAATAGAGGTGGACATGATCCTCATAAAGTTTTTGCAGCTTATGATAAAGCCTCAAAAAATATTGGAAGCCCAACTGTTGTGATTGCTAAGACTATAAAAGGTTATGGAATGGGCAAAAGTGGCGAGAGTGTAAATACAACACATCAAACTAAAAAATTAGATATAGACGATTTGATGTATTACAGAGACAGGTTTGATGTTCCTTTGACTGATAAACAGGTACAAAATATTGAATATTATAAGCCAGACCAAAATTCACCTGAAATAAAATATATCAAAGAAAGAAGACTTCAATTAGGAGGATTTATTCCGGAGAGAACTACTTATGCAAAACCCATTAAAGCTCCTCCAAAAAACATTTTTCACAATATGCAAGAGTCAACAGGTAAAAAAGAAATGTCTACAACAATGGCATTAGTAAGAATGTTAACAAATCTTTTACGAGATAAAAATGTTGCACCAAGATTAGTACCGATTATTCCTGATGAGGCGAGAACATTTGGTATGGAGGGTTTCTTTCAAAAAATTGGTATTTATGCTCATGAAGGACAAAAATATGAACCCGAGGACTCAGCACAATTAAGTTCATATAGAGAAGAGAAAAGTGGACAAGTTTTGGAGGAAGGAATTAACGAGGCAGGCGCAATGTCTTCATGGATTGCTGCAGGTACTTCATACACAAATCATGATATTGAAATGATCCCTATCTATCTTTTTTACTCAATGTTTGGTTTTCAAAGAATAGGTGATTTTGCTTGGGCAGGAGCAGACAGTCAATCAAGAGGGTTTTTAATTGGTGCTACTGCTGGGAGAACAACGTTAGCGGGAGAAGGTTTACAGCACCAAGATGGACATAGTCATTTAATGGCATCAACTATTCCAAACTGTAAGTCTTATGATCCAACATTTCATTATGAACTAGCAACAATCTTTAGAGAAGGATTGAAAAGAATGCATGAGAAGAAAGAAAATATTTTTTATTACATTACAACAATGAACGAAAATTATCCTCACCCTGCTATGCCAATTGAAAAATCATGTGAAGAAGGCATTTTAAAAGGAATGTATAAAATTAAAGAATTTAACAAATATAAGAAAACCAAAATTCAATTTTTAGGATCAGGCACAATTTTAAGAGAAATGATAGCTGGTGCGGAGATTCTACAAAAGGAATATCAAATTGATAGTGAAGTTTGGAGCGTAACTAGTTTCAATGAATTAAGAAGAGATGGCTTAGAGGTGGAAAGATATAATTTATTAAATCCTGAAAAAGAACCGAAAAAAACATATGTTGAAAGCTGTTTAGGCAAAACTGAAGGTCCAATTTTGGCTGCATCAGATTATATGAGGATGAATTCAGACCAAATTAGACCTTATATTAACAAGAGCTTTTACTCGTTAGGAACAGATGGATTTGGTCGAAGTGATACCAGAAAAAATTTGAGGAAGTTCTTTGAGGTTGATAAAGAACATGTCGTTGCATATGGACTAAGTGTTTTAGCTAAAGAGCAATTAATTGCATCTAAATATGCTCAAGAGGCAATAAAGAAGTATCAAATTGATAAAGATAAACCAATGCCAACAAAATTATAATGTCAAAGAAAGATATAAAAGTTCCAAATATTGGTGAATTCAAAGATGTGGAAGTCATCGAAGTTTTAATTAAAAAAGGTCAAAAAATAAAAAAGAATGATCCACTGATAACTATAGAAAGTGATAAATCAAGTGTTGAAATACCATCTTCTGATGATGGAACCATAATTTCTTTGAATGTTAAAATTGGAGACAAGGTATCGGAAGGTGATAAAATTATTGAAATTGAAAGTGAGAAAGAAATAAAAGAAACAAGTGCTCAAGAATTACCGAAAAGTCAATTACCAAAAGAAATAAAAAAAAATGATGTAAAAAAAACCAATGAGTCTGAAAATATAATAGTTAAAGATTTTTCTACAAAAGCTTCTGCCTCACCAAAAGTTAGAAAATTTGCGAGAGAACTCGGAGTTAATATCAACAAAGTCCCGGGTAGTGAAAGACAAGGTAGGGTTACCGAGAGTGATGTAAAGTTATTTGTTGCAACTAAATCTGATAAAAGTTTCAAAGATCAAAATACAACTGAACAAAAAATTGAACTAGAGTATTCTCATTCAGATTTTGGAGAAGTAGATATTAAAGACATTCCCAGAGTGAAAAAATTGTCGTCTAAATATCTAATGAACTCTTGGACAAAAATTCCTCATGTAACCAATCATGATGAAGCTGATATAACTGAATTAGAGGAATTTAGAACTTCTCTTACGGACGTATATACTGGTGAAAAAAAAAAAATTACACCATTAGCTTTCATCGTAAAAGCATTAACAACATCATTAAAAAAATTTCCAAATTTTAATACCTCAATTGATCAAATTGAAAATGGTAAAATGACTGTTAAAAAGTATTATCATGTTGGCATAGCAGTGGATACACCACATGGTTTGATGGTTCCTAAATTAAGAAATGCAGATAATAAAAATATTTCTTTAATAAGTACAGAATTAAAAAAAATCAGTCAGCAATGTAGAGATCTTAAAATTGATAAAAAAGAGTTGTTCGGAGGTTCTATGACGATAACTAGCCTAGGAGGAATTGGTGGATCTTTTTTTACCCCAATTATAAATTATCCTGAAGTTGCTATTTTAGGAGTAGGAAGAGCAGAAAAAAAACAAGTATTCATGGATGGAAAATTTGTAACGCGTACAATGTTGCCACTTTCACTATCTTATGATCATAGAATTATTGATGGTGCGGAGGCAGCTCGATTTAATAATGATTTAAAAGAAAATCTTGGTAAAAATTTTGCTTATAAGTTAGCCGTTTGATAAAAATTATGTCTAAAAGCGTTTCATTGTTAAGTGCTTTACTGTGTACATTTATTTGGGGAACTACATTTATTGCTCAAGACACTGGCATGGATGATATTGGTCCGTTTACATTTAATGCAGTAAGATTTTTTGTGGGTTTTTTGGCAATTCTTCCTTTAGCATTGTTATTTGAGACTAAAAAATTTCAATTAGAATTTAAAACTGGTTTTAGATATTTTGCTATTCTATCTTTTTTAATAGGATTATCATTATTTTTAGGATCGGCATTGCAGCAAGTAGCTTTACTTTACACAGATGTAGCTAATGCTGCTTTCTTTACAATTTTTTATGTTCCGATGGTACCAATTATTATTTTTATATTTAAGAGAGACTCATTGCATTGGAGTGTATGGCCTTCAGTTATTTTGTGTTTAATTGGCGGTTATCTTTTAACTAATTTTTATGATGCTACAGTTAGACTTGGAGACACATTGGTTATTCTCGGAGCGTTATTCTGGAGTACTCACATCATATTTACTGGAATGATTGTTAAATCATATGACTTACCCTTAACATTAGGTGCAATCCAAACTTTATTAGTAGCTTTATTTTCTTTTATCATTGCTTTGATTTATGAAGAATTTGTAATTGAAAATATTCTCAATGAGATAGACTCCATCCTTTATGCTGGAATTTTATCAGGAGGTTTTGCATTTGTTTTACAAATTTATGCTCAAAAGAATATAACACCTGCACCAGCAGCCATAATTTTTTCTTTAGAAGGTGTATTTGCAACTATTGCAGCATGGTTTTTATTAAGTCAAATTTTAGATTTTAATAATATATTAGGGTGTTTATTTATATTATGTGGTGTTTTAATTTCTCAATTATTACCCCTAATGAGGAAAATAAATTATCAATAATAAAATTAAAGCAATAATAATTCTATAAATTACAAATACGGTAAGAGAAAAATTCCTAACGAATCTTATAAAATATTTAACTGTGATAAATGAGAAGATAAAAGAAAGACTAATCGCAATTAATAATAAGTAATTGAATTCAATAGATTGTTGTACAGCATCTTTGAGTCCTAAAAAACTTGCACCAGCTAATGCAGGCACAGATAGCAAAAAGGCGATTTTACTTGAATCAACTCTATTAAATTTTAGAAAGCGAGCTGCTGTTAAAGTTATTCCCGCTCTACTCACACCAGGTACAAGTGCTAAAATTTGAAATAGACCTATGAATAATATTGTTTTCGTATTTAAGTTGGTTGATATATTTTGATCAGTATCTCTTTTATCTGATAAAAAAAGGACTAAACCAAAAAATAGAGTTGTCCATGCAATAATTTCTATATTTCTTAAAAGATTAATTATTTCAGTAGAATATATTATATACCCAAAAATTGTAAGAGGTATTGAGCCAACTAAAATCAGAACCAATAATTTTTGATTGTTTCTCATATTTAGTAAATCTTCTTTAAAGTAATAGATTATTGCAAACAAAGAACCTAAATGCAGACCTATATCAATGAATAAAGAGCTTGAGCTAAAATTATAAAAATTAGATATTAGAATTAGATGGGCTGAAGAGCTAATAGGTAAAAATTCAGAAATTCCCTGGACCGCAGAAAGAATTAGGATTTCTATAAAATCTTGAAGCATTAAGATGTCGTAACTTAAAAAATATTCATTTTAAACAATTCGATTTAATCATAATAGGTATGCAAAAAATAAATTTCTTATAATTTATGCTAAATAAAGGCAATTATAGGTCATAATTATTGACCTAAATAATACTTTTAATAGAAAAAACAATGTATAATTTGCCAAAAATTAAAAAATTTTATGACTGATAAAATGTTAAAATTTGTAAAAATAGGTCAACAAACCCCACCTAAAAGAAAGATTGGCACAAGAAAAGGGGATTTTAATGAGATCTATGATGAGTTTGTTACCAAAAAAGCTGAAGAACAGTCAAGCAGATGTTCTCAATGTGGAGTTCCATTTTGTCAAGTACACTGCCCTTTAAGCAACAATATTCCAGATTGGTTAAAACTAACAGCTGAAGGAAGACTAAAAGAGGCCTACGAATTATCTCAAAGCACCAACAATATGCCAGAGGTATGTGGAAGGATTTGTCCTCAGGATAGATTGTGTGAGGGTAACTGTGTTATTGAGCAATCAGGACATGGAACAGTAACTATTGGTTCAGTTGAGAAATATATTAATGATACAGCTTGGGAACAGGGTTGGGTAAAACCAATTTCTTTAAAAAATGAAAAAGATCAAAGTGTTGGAATAATTGGCGCTGGTCCCGCTGGTTTAGCAGCTGCTGAACAGCTAAGAAAAAATGGATATAAAATCACTGTTTATGATCGATATGATCGTGCAGGTGGATTATTAATTTATGGTATTCCAAATTTCAAACTTGAAAAACATGTAGTTGAGAGAAGAACAAAGTTGTTAAAAGATGGTGGGATAAAATTTATTCAAAATTTTGAAGTTGGTAAAGATGCAACCCTAGAACAATTACGAAAAAAACATGATGCGATTTTAATTGCAACTGGTGTGTACAAACCAAGAGAAGTTGAATTACCTGGCAATGATTTAGGTAATATTTTTCCTGCAATGGAATTTTTGACAGCATCAAATAAAAAAGGCTTAGGTGATAAAGTAGAGTTATTTGATAAAGGAACTTTAAACGCTGAAGGAAAAGATGTTGTTGTAATAGGTGGCGGTGACACAGCAATGGATTGTGTAAGAACTTCGGTAAGACAAAAGGCAAAGTCGGTAAAGTGTTTATATAGAAGAGATAAAGAAAATATGCCTGGATCTGCTAGAGAAGTTGCAAATGCTGAAGAGGAAGGTGTAGAATTTGTTTGGCTTTCTAGTCCAAAAGAATTTAAAGGAAAAAATAAAATTGAAAATTTAGTTGTGAATCAAATTGAATTAGGTGAACCGGATGAGTCAGGAAGACGAAAACCAGAAATTAAAGAAGGTTCAGAATTTACAGTAAAAGCTGACATGGTAATTAAAGCTCTTGGATTTGATCCAGAAAATTTACCATTATTATTTGACTCACCAGAGTTACAAGTAACAAGATGGGGAACAATTAAAACTGACTTTAATTCAATGGAAACTAATCTAAAAGGTGTTTTTGCCGCAGGAGATATTGTAAGAGGAGCTTCGTTAGTAGTATGGGCAATTAAAGATGGGAGAGATGCAGCTTCTTCTATGAAAACATATCTAGAAAATATGCAGCTTAATAAAACAAAAGTAGCGTAATGCAAAATTATAAAAAAAATTTAGAGTTACTTACAAAAAATCATGTTTATTCAAAAGAGATGGAACACGATGCTTGTGGAGTTGGCTTAATCGCATCTACAGAGGGAAAAAAATCTAGAGCTATAGTTGAGTATGGAATTGAAGCCTTAAAAGCAGTTTGGCACAGGGGCGCTGTTGATGCAGATGGCAAAACGGGTGATGGAGCAGGAATACATGTTGAAATTCCGAAAGATTTTTTTATAGAAAAAATACAAGTTACTGGACACGATTATGATAATTCTGAAATCTGTGTAGGAATGATCTTTTTACCCAGAAATGACTATTCAGCACAAGAGAGCTGCAAAACAATAGTTGAGAGTGAACTAACCAAGAATAATTTTAGTATATATGGCTGGCGACAAGTACCAGTTAATTCAAAAGTTTTAGGAGAAAAAGCCTTTCAAACTATGCCAGAAATCATACAAGTTCTTTTTAAATCTAATGATCCAAATTTATTAGATAAAAACTTAGAGAGAAAAATTTATGAAACAAGAAAGAGAATTGAAAATAAAGCTTTTGATGCCTCATTGAATAATTTTTATATTTGTTCAATTAGTTCAAAATCTATAATTTATAAAGGGCTATATTTAGCAGAGGCATTATCTGACTTTTATTTGGATCTTAGAGACTCAAGATTTATTTCAAGATATGCAATTTTTCACCAAAGATTTTCAACAAACACTGCACCCAGCTGGAGCTTAGCTCAACCATTTAGGGCCATAGCGCACAATGGTGAAATAAACACTTATAAAGGAAATAAAAATTGGATGAAAGTTCACGAACAAGAAATGAGCAGCCCACTTTTCGAAGATATAGAAAATTTAAAACCAGTAATTCAAAAGGGCATCTCTGACTCTGCAGCTTTAGATAATGTATTTGAGTTATTAAATAAATCAGGCCAATCTGCGCCATTAGCTAAATTAATGCTAGTACCGGATGCATGGTCGAAAAAAAATAAGACATTATCAAAAAGTCATCAGCAATTATTCAATTTTTTAAATAGCACAATGGAACCATGGGATGGACCTGCTGCTATTGCAGCTACAGACAATGAATGGGTTATAGCTGCAAATGATAGAAATGGTCTTAGGCCTCTGAGATATGCAATTACAAAAGACAAAATGATCTTTGCAGGTTCTGAAACAGGAATGATTGATTTAAATGAAAAAAAAATTTTAACCAAAGGAAGACTTGGTCCAGGTGAAATTATTGGGGTCAGAATTGAAAAAGGTAAAGTTTTTTCTAATAGTCAAATAAAAGATTATTTGGCTAAAGAATTTAAACATTTTAATTCTCAAATAATTGATCTAGATGAAAAATTACCAATCTCCAATGAAAAACATAATTTTGATGGCGAAAGTCTAAGGAGAAGACAATATACTTTCGGAATAAGTTTAGAGGATCTAGAACTTATCTTACATCCGATGGCAGAAGATGCAAAAGAGGCAACAGGTTCAATGGGTGACGATACCCCTTTAGCAGTACTATCTGATAAGTATAGACCGCTTTACCATTTTTTTAGACAAAATTTTAGCCAAGTAACTAATCCACCAATTGACTCTTTACGAGAAAATAAAGTGATGAGTTTAAAAACTAGATTTGGAAATTTAGGAAATATTCTTGATTTTGATACTTTAACTAAAGAGAATATTTATGTTTTAAATAGTCCTATCCTATCGAATTCACAATTTAACAAGTTCACTAATTTTTTTGGTAAAAGTTCAGTGACTATTGATTGTTCATTTTCACAACATGATAATTTAGAAAACTCTATTAACAGGATCCAAAAAGATTCTGAGATTGCAGTAAGACAAGGTATTACCCAATTGATTTTAAGTGACAAAAATCTCTCATCTGAGAGATTGCCAATGCCAATGTTATTATGTGTTGGAGCAATAAACACATTTTTAATACAAAAAAAATTAAGAGGTTATGTTTCTATTAATGTTCAGTCTGGAGAGGCTATAGATACACATTCGTTCGCAACATTAATTGGAGTTGGAGCAACTACAGTAAATCCATATCTGGCTTTCGATAGTTTATATCAGAGATATGAAAAAAAACTTTTTGGCCAATTTAGTTTTGATGAGTGTGTACAACGCTACATTAATTCAGTTAATGCAGGTTTATTGAAGATAATGTCTAAAATGGGGATTTCGGTTTTAAGTTCTTACAGAGGTGGATGTAATTTTGAAACAGTAGGATTAAGCAGAACAATCGTAAATGAATACTTCCCTGGAGTTACCTCGAAAATTTCAGGCATTGGTTTAGTTGGAATTGAAAAAAAAATAAGAGAAATTCACAAAGAAGCATTTGAAAGTACAGAAACTATATTGCCAATTGGAGGAATTTATAGATATAGGAAAAATGGAGAAACACATCAATATCAAGGAAAGTTAATTCATTTATTGCAAAGCGCTGTAGGCTCAAATTCATATGAGGCATACAAGAAATATGCTGATGGTATATATAATTTACCACCAATAAATTTGAGGGATCTAGTTGATTTTAGAAAAAAAAAATTGGGTCCATCAATTAATTTATCTGAAGTTGAACCAGTAGAAAAAATATTAAAAAGATTTGGTAGTGGAAGCATGTCCCACGGTGCTTTGTCTAAAGAAGCGCATGAAACACTTGCTATTGGAATGAATAGAATTAAAGGAGCCTCCTGTAGTGGTGAGGGCGGAGAAGACGCAGAAAGATTTAAGGTTATGGATAGTGGTGATAGCGCAAATTCTAGAGTTAAACAAATTGCATCTGCTAGATTTGGTGTGACTGTAAATTACTTAAATAATTGTAATGAAATAGAAATTAAAATGGCTCAAGGCGCTAAACCAGGTGAAGGCGGTCAGTTACCTGGCTTTAAAGTAACAAAGGAAATTGCAAGACTACGTCATTCCACACCAGGTGTAACATTAATTTCTCCACCTCCACATCACGATATTTATTCGATAGAGGATTTGGCACAGCTGATTTATGATTTGAAACAAACAAATCCAAAAGCACGAGTTGGTGTTAAGTTAGTTGCATCATCTGGAATCGGAACTATTGCTGCAGGTGTAGCTAAAGCAAAAGCAGATATTATTTTAATTTCGGGTCATAATGGCGGAACAGGCGCAACTCCTCAAACAAGTGTCAAATATGTTGGAATACCTTGGGAGATGGGTCTCACTGAGGCAAATCAGGTTTTAACATTAAACAATTTAAGACACAAAGTTACATTAAGAACCGATGGCGGTATTAAAACTGGAAGAGATGTTGTAATTGCTGCAATGATGGGAGCAGAGGAGTATGGGGTTGCAACAACAGCTCTAGTGGCAATGGGATGTATAATGGTAAGACAGTGTCACTCAAATACTTGTCCTGTAGGTGTTTGTACACAAGATGAAAAATTAAGAGAAAAATTTACTGGTACTCCAGACAAGATTGTAAATTTATTCACTTTTATTGCATCTGAAGTAAGAGAAATTTTAGCTGAATTAGGTTTTAAATCATTAAATGATATAATTGGAAGAACTGATTTATTAATGCAAGTTAATAAAGCGTCACCAAATTTAGATGATTTGGATTTAAATCCATTGTTTGTTCAGGCAGACCCAGGAACCAATAAAAGATATTGCGAGTCATTGGAGATCAACAAAGTACCCGAAACATTAGACCAGAAAATTTGGCCAGAAATAGAAAAATGTTTAGATAATTCAGAAAGAGTTGAGAAAGAATTTGTCATCAAAAATACAAACAGGGCAGTTGGCACAAGAATTTCACATCATCTTTTCAAAAAGTATGGTTACGAAAAACTTGATGAAAATTTTCTTACATTAAATTTCAAAGGTTCTGCGGGTCAGTCATTTGGTGCTTTTTCATCAAAAGGATTAAAATTAAATCTTAAAGGTGATGCAAACGACTATGTCGGTAAAGGATTGTCAGGTGCAACAATCTCGATAAAACTTTCGGATGAAAGTAATTTAGTTTCTAATGAAAATACAATCATTGGAAATACAGTTCTGTATGGAGCTACTTCAGGTAAACTTTTTGCTGCAGGTCAAGCAGGAGATAGATTTGCTGTAAGAAATTCTGGTGCAACTACAGTTATAGAGGGATGTGACTCAAACGGTTGTGAGTATATGACTGGAGGAACAGTGGTTATTTTGGGAAATGTTGGAGATAATTTCGCAGCTGGCATGACTGGAGGTATGGCATTTATCTATGATAAATCGAATGAGTTTGAAAAAAAAGTTAATCCAGACTCAGTTGTTTGGCAAAATGTTGAAACAGATTATTGGACAAGTTATTTAAAAGAATTAATTTTAGAACATTCAAAAGAAACAGGCTCTTTGTTATCAAAAGATATTTTTGAAAACTTTGAGGTCGAAATTAAAAATTTTGTTCAGGTTTGTCCAAAAGAGATGATTAATAAACTCAAAAATCCAATTACATTTAAGTCTAAGATAAAAGAAGTCAGTTAATCATAATTTTCAACTCTTTTAATAATATGTTAAGCCATTTAGGTGAAGATAGACTGTGATCACCTTTTTTAATTATAACTAATTTTTTTTTAGAATTTAAGAAAATTTTTAAAACCTTTTTTGAGTAACTGACAGGGACAGATTCATCTTTTTGTCCATGAACCATAGTAACTTTTAACTTATCATAAATTTTTTTATGAAATACTTTATTTTTTCTTCCATCTTTAATTAATTGTAAAGTAATTGGATATTCATAATTTCCATGCTTTAAATTAATAATTCCATTTTTTGTTATTTCTTCTTTCATTTTTTTTGAGAATTTATTCCACATTAAACCTTCTAAAAATTGAGGTGCAGAACCAATTCCTAAAAAACCTACAATTTGTTTTTTAAAAAATTTAAACTGATTTAAAGAGATCCAAGCACCCATACTTGAACCAACTAATATGATTTTATTTTTTTTGACAACTTTTTTTATTAGTATAGTTGTTTCTTTAGTCCATTTTGAGATATTTCCAGTGGTAAATTTACCAGATGATTTACCGTGACCAGAATATTCTAGAGCAAGAAAACCAAGTTTATTTTTTTTTGCAAAATTTAAAAATGTTTTAGGTTTTTTTCCCTCTAAATCAGACATAAACCCGTGTAAAAAAACAACGTAAGTTGTGTTTTTTTGGTAATTTTTTAAATATCTAATTTTTTTAGAATTATTTATTTTTAAGTAATTGAATTTAGTCATAAAAGTTTATTAGTTATCTCTATTATTATATAATCTTAATATATGTCGTCTAATATAAAAGTCTTGCAAGTAATACCGAAACTAGGTTACGGAGGGGCAGAAACTGGATGTTATGATATTGCTCATTATTTACCAGAAAAGAGGTGTGAGTCTTTTATAGTAACTAGTGGAGGGGAATTAACAAAATTTGTTGATAAAAAAAAAGTAAAATTAATTAAACTTCCTGTACATAGTAAAAACCCATTATTAATTTTAATTAATACAATTTTATTAATTGGGATAATATTATTTTTCAAGATCTCAATCGTTCACGCAAGAAGTAGAGCACCAGCTTGGTCTTGTTTATTTGCAACAAAGTTAACAAATAGAAAGTTTGTAACTACATTTCATGGAACTTACAATTTTAGTGGTAAACTTAAAAAATTTTATAATTCTGTTATGGTAAGATCTGATTTGATAATTGCGGGATCAAATTTTATATTTTCTCATATTAAAGAAAACTACTCTGAATTCTTGACAAACCAAAAAAAATTTTTAGTTATTTTTAGAGGAATAAATGTTGATTATTTTGACTCTTCTACAAAATTAGAAAATGATGAAAAAAATTTACTTCAAAAATGGAATATAAATGACGAAAAAAAAATAATTTTAATGCCTGGTAGGCTTACTTCATGGAAAGGACAAGAATTATTTATTGAGGCGATTAACTTAGTGAAAATTGAATTAGGTTATGAAGCTTTTCACGCAGTCATACTTGGAAATGATCAAGGAAGAGATCTATATAAAAAAAAATTAATTCGTATTACAGAGCAATATCGTTTAACAAATCAAATAAAATTCATAGATCACTGTGAGGATATGGCGTTAGCCTATAAAGTTTCAGATATAATTGTATCAGCCTCAATTGAACCAGAAGCTTTTGGAAGAGTAGCAGTAGAGGCACAATCAATGGAAAAATTAATTATAGCTAGTAATATTGGAGGATCTAACGAGACAATTAATGATGAAAAAACAGGCTTTTTGTTTAAATCAGGAGACGCAGAGTCTTTAAGTAAAAAAATAATTCGTGGATTAACAATGGATGAAACATCTATAAGTCTAATGGGCAGAGAAGGAAGAAGTAATATAATTAAAAAATTTAATGTTGAAAAAATGTGTTTTTCTACATATTCAGAGTATAAAAGACTATTAAACTAAATGCCTATAATTACACTACCAGACGGAAAAAATATTGAATTTCCAAAAGAAGTTACAGGTTTAGATATTGCACAAAAAATAAGTAAGTCATTATCAAAACAAGCATTGATAATGAGTGTGAACGGTGAACTAAAAGATCTATATTTTTCAATTAAAAAAGATTGTTCAGTAAAAATTTTTACCGCAAAAGACCCGGAAGGTCTTGAAGTTATAAGACATGACACCGCTCACATTATGGCGATGGCTGTTCAAGAATTATACCCTGGCACACAGGTAACTATTGGACCAGTAATTGAGAATGGTTTTTACTATGATTTTGCTCGAAAAGAACCTTTTACAGAGAATGATTTAGAAAAAATAGAAAAAAAAATGTCAGAAATAATTGACAAAGATGTAAAAACAAGAAGAGAGGTTTGGAAAAGAGATAAAGCAATAAACCATTTCAAAAAAATTGGTGAAAAATATAAAGCAGAAATAATAGAGAGTATACCTGAGGGCGAAGAACTAACTGTTTATCATCATGGTGATACATGGCATGATTTGTGTAGAGGTCCACACCTAGTTTCATCTGGCAAAATTGGTAAGGCTTTTAAGCTTACAAAAGTTGCTGGAGCATATTGGCGTGGAGACTCAAATAATGAAATGTTACAAAGAATTTACGGAACTGGATGGGCCTCTCAAAAAGATTTAGATGATTATTTAAAAAGAATTGAGGAGGCAGAGAAAAGAGATCACAGAAAACTTGGTAAAGAAATGGATTTGTTTCACTTCAGAGAGGAGAGCCCAGGATCTGTTTTCTGGCATGAGAAGGGTTGGGCATTATTTCAAAAATTGATTAATTACATGCGGGCTCGCCAAGATGCAGCAGGATACAAAGAAGTAAATACCCCAGAAGTATTAGATAGATTATTATGGGAAAAATCAGGACATTGGGAAAAATATGGAGAAAACATGTACACTTCCGAGACACCTGATGAAAAAGTTTTTGCAATAAAACCTATGAACTGCCCAGGACATATACAAGTTTTTAACCAAGGTTTAAAAAGTTATAGAGATTTACCTTTAAGAATAACGGAGTTTGGTAAAGTACATAGATATGAACCGTCAGGGGCTCTACACGGACTTTTGAGAGTAAGGGCTTTTACACAGGATGATGCGCATATTTTTTGTTCAGAAGATCAAATTACTAGTGAGTGTTTAAATGTAACTAATTTAATTCTAGATATTTACAAAGATTTAGGTTTTGAAAAAGTGGTTTTAAAATATGCTGATAGACCAGAGGTGAGAGTAGGCGAAGATAAAGTCTGGGATAAAGCTGAAGCTTCATTATTAGAGGCAGTCAAAGCAACAAAGTTAGAATACAGTATAAATAAAGGGGAAGGAGCCTTTTATGGACCTAAGATAGAGTTTGTTTTGAGAGATGCTATTGGTAGAGATTGGCAATGTGGAACAGTACAAGTTGATCTAAACTTACCCGAAAGATTAGATGCTTCTTATGTTGATAAAGATGGAACAAAAAAAGTTCCTGTAATGTTACATAGGGCATTATTTGGATCACTAGAAAGATTTATTGGAATTCTTATTGAAAATTATGCAGGAAAATTTCCATTTTGGATATCTCCTTTACAAACAGTAGTAATTCCTATTTCAGAAGATTTTGAAGATTATGCAATCAATGTCTCAAAAAAAATAAAAGAGGCAGGCATGAGTTCTGTAGTTGATTTAAAAAATCATAATTTAAATTATAAAATTAGAGAACATTCACTTGCAAAAGTCCCTATTTTATTAATTTGTGGTAAAAAAGAAGTTGACAGCAACTCAGTAACCATTAGAAGGTTGGACTCTAATAAACAAGAAAATATGGAATTAAACAAATTTTTAAAAACTTTTTCTGCTTTAAATAAAGCGTCCTCAAACTAAGTGGCAGATTTTAAACAAAATTATTTCCAAAGAAGAACTAAAGATCAAGGTCCAAGATCAAATAATCGAATTTCATCTCCTGAGGTTCAAGTAATAAATAATGATGGAGAAAACTTGGGAGTCTTAAATACAAATGAAGCAATATCAATGGCCAAAAATTATGGCTTGGATTTGATTGAAATAGCTCCTAACGCAAAGCCACCAGTTTGTAAAATAATGGATATTGGAAAATATAAGTATGATGCACAAAAAAAAGCCAACCTTGCTAAAAAAAAACAAAAAATAATTGCATTAAAAGAAATTAAAATGAGGCCTGTAACTGAGACACATGATTATGAGTTTAAGGTAAAAAATGCAAAAAAATTTATTGCTAAAGGTGATAAGGTGAAATTTACAATAAGATTTAAAGGCAGAGAGCTTCAGCACTCACATTTAGGCAATGAGTTAATGACTAAGATTAAAGAGGATATGAAAGAAATTGGCAAGGTAGAATTGCACCCAAAGTTTGATGGAAAACAAATGATAATGGTAATTCAGCCTTTATAAGCTTTAATAGTAGTTGTAAATTAATAACATTCTTTGTATAAACTCGCAAAATTATGCCAAAACTTAAAACAAAAAGCTCTGCAAAAAAAAGGTTCAAAATATCTGCAAAGGGTAAAGTAATAATGGCCCAAGCTGGCAAAAGACATGGCATGATAAAAAGAACAAATTCTCAAATAAGAAAATTAAGAGGCACCACAACTATGTCTAAACAAGACGGTAAAATTGTTAAGTCATATATGCCTTACAGTCTAAGAGGTTAATATGGCAAGAGTCAAAAGAGGTGTAACTAGTAGAGCAAAACATAAAAAAGTTTTAAAAGCTGTTAAAGGCCAATGGGGTAGAAGAAAAAATACTATCAGAGTTGCAAAGCAAGCTATGGAAAAAGCTATGCAATATGCATACAGAGATCGTAGAAATAAGAAGAGAGATTTTAAATCGCTGTGGATACAAAGAATAAACGCTGGGGTGAGAGCAGAAGGTTTGACATATTCTAAGTTTATCAATGGATTAAATAAATGTGGAATAGAAATTGATAGAAAAATTCTAGCTGAGATAGCGTATGATAGCCCAGAAGCCTTTAAAACTATCGTTCAAAAAGCTCAATCTGCTTTAAATTAATCTTCGCTATTGTTTTATTTATCTGAAGAAATAATCTGTGAAAATGTCAGATCTTAAAAAAATAAAAGATGAATTTCTCTCAAAACTTAGTGGAAAATTAGATATTGCAGAAATAAATCAAATTAAATCTGATCTATTTGGCAAAAGTGGATTGATTTCAACTCAATTTAAAAAAATTGGAACAATTGAAGAGTCAGAAAGAAAAAAATTTGCTTCAGACTTAAATATAATAAAAGGTGAACTTCAGGACTTAATAAGTTCAAAAATTAACGAACTTGAAAGTGCAGAAATTAATAAGAAATTAGAAAAAGAAAAAATTGACATTACATTACCTGAAAGATCATTTGTTCAAGGAAAAATTCATCCGGTTTCACAAACGATCGATGAAATATCATCAATTTTTTCTGAAATAGGTTTTAGCATTGAGGAAGGACCGGATGTTGAGAATGAATATAATAATTTTACAGCACTAAATACACCAGAAAATCATCCAGCTAGAGATATGCATGATACTTTTTATCTAGATGAAAAAAAGCAGAAACTATTACGAACACATACTTCTCCAGTGCAAATTAGAACTATGTTGAAAGATAAGCCACCATTTAAAATTATTGCCCCTGGAAGAACTTATAGATCAGATAGTGACCAAACTCACTCACCAATGTTTCATCAAGTTGAAGGACTTCATATAGACAAGAGTATAAACATGGGTCATCTAAAAGGGTGTTTGAATTATTTTATCAAAGAGTTTTTTGAGGTAGATAAAATTAAGATGAGATTTAGACCTAGCCATTTTCCTTTTACAGAACCATCGGCTGAAGTTGATATTGGATACGAGATAAAAGATGGAAAAATTATGATAGGGGAAGGAAATAAATGGTTAGAGATTTTAGGGTGTGGAATGGTTCATCCGAATGTTTTAAAAAATGTTAAAGTAGACCCATCAAAGTTTCAGGGATACGCATTTGGTATTGGAATTGATAGACTTGCTATGCTGAAATATGGAATAAATGATTTGAGAGCTTTTTTTGATTGTGATTATAGATGGTTAAATCATTTTGGATTTGATCCATTGGATGTACCTACGAATTATAGAGGCCTTAGTCGATGATAATAACATTTGATTGGTTAAAAGATCACTTGAAGACAAACCTTAAAGAAAAAAATCTTTTAGAACAACTTACCAACATAGGTCTGGAGGTAGAAAGTGTAGAGAGTCTTTCCGCTGATAATGAGATGTTCAAAATAGCCGAAATCATAAGAACAGAAAAACATCCAAATGCAGATCGACTTAAAGTTTGTGATGTAAATATCGGAGAAAATGAAATTAAAAAAGTTGTATGTGGTGCAGAAAATGCAAAAAAAGGTTTGCTTACTATATATGCTCCTCCAGGTGCGATTATACCCAAAACCAAGACAAAATTATTAGTTGCTAAAATAAGGGGTGTTACTTCTTACGGAATGCTTTGTTCAGAGTCTGAATTAAATTTGTCTGATGAGAGTGATGGGATTACTGAATTAAGCAAGGAATTTAGAAAGAATATTGGTAAAAGTTATTTTTCAAAATCAAAATCAAATCTTATTGATCTATCTATAACACCTAATAGACCAGATTGTCTTGGCGTTAGGGGAATAGCTAGAGATCTGGCTGCATCAGGTTTTGGAAAGTTAATAGATTTAGAAGAAAAAAATATTCATTCAAAAAATAAACATACCTTAAAAGTAAAAATTAATAAGGAAAAAGGTCAAGGATGTACTGCGTTTGGAAGCTGTTTAATAACAAATGTGAAAAATTCAGAAAGCCCTAAATGGCTTAAAGATAAATTAATTTCTATTGGCCAAAAACCTATCTCAGCAATAGTTGACATTACAAACTATGTTATGCTCGATATTAATCGTCCATTACATGCTTACGATGCTGATAAAATTGAAAAAGGTATAATTGTTCGAAACTCTAAGTCTGGAGAAGAGTTTACAGCACTTGATAATAAAAATTATAAATTGGAAAATGGCATGTGTGTTATTACCGATAATAAAGGTGTTTTGGGACTTGGGGGAATTATCGGCGGTACAAGATCCGGTACAGAATTTAACACAAAAAATGTATTACTTGAGTCAGCTTATTTTGAACCGGGATCAATAAGAAATACAGCAAAAAAATTGAATCTTGATACTGATGCAAAGTTTAGATTTGAAAGAGGTATAGATCCGTTATCAATCGTAGATGGTTTAAATAAAGCGGCAAAATTAATAAAAGAGATTTGTGGTGGTGAAATTAGTAAATTTGATATTCAAAAAATAGAAACTTACAAAGCAAAAAAAATTACATTTGACCCAAATATTTTTGAAAAAATATCTGGTTTTAAAATTTCTTTAAAAGAAATTATTAAAATTTTAGAGGATCTTGGTTTTGAAGTAAAAAAGAACAAGAAAAGACTCAAATTAGCTGTTCCTTCTTGGAGACCAGATATTTCACAGGAAGTTGATATCGTTGAGGAGTTGGTAAGAATAAGTGGTTATGAAAAGATAAAGTATATAGAGCCAACTAAACAAAGAAAAAAATCCACTTTAAATAAATTACAGAAATTATTTCATTTTTTACAAAGATCAGTTGCCTCTAAAGGTTATATGGAGGCAATCACCTGGTCGTTTACTGACAAACGATTTAATGATTATTTTAGAGATACAAAAAAAGAGATAAAAATTATCAATCCTATTAGTTCAGAATTAGGAGTTTTGAGGAATTCAATTTTTTCAAATTTAATAATGCATATTAATAAAAATCTCGATAGAGGTTTTAAAGATTTATCAATATTTGAGATAGGTCCTATTTTTAATGGTTCTGATCCTGGTGAACAAAATACTGTAGTATGTGGTTTAACAGCGGGTAAAAAATCTAGATTGTCTTGGATTGAAAAAGAAAGAAACGTAGATGTATTTGATGTAAAAAGAGATGTTGTTCAAACTTTAGTTGAGGCTGGGTATGACTCTGAAAAATTTTTTATTGATAACGAAACACCCAATTATTACCACCCTGGGAAATCAGGAAGATTATTTTTAAATAATGAAAAAAATCAAATAGCTGCATATTTTGGAGAAATTCACCCAAATATTCTAAAACAGATTGATATGAAAACAGAATCTTTAGTTGGTTTTGAGATTTTCATGGAAAATTTAAAATTACCCGAAAAAACCCTTAAAGATCTTAAAATAAAATTTTCATTTTCAGATTATCAAAAATCTGAGAGAGATTTCGCATTTATCGTAAACAAAGATGTGAAAGCCCAAGATTTGATAAACACTATTTCAAGTGTAGATAAAAGTTTAGTAAAAAATGTTAAAGTTTTTGATATTTATGAAGGTGAAAATATTCCTAAGAGTCATAAATCGATAGCAATCAACGTAACAATACAATCATCTGAAAGAACTTTAAATGATGATGATTTAGAAAAAATCAATAACTTAATAATCCAGACAGTTGAAAATAAAACTGGTGCTAAAATTCGATCTTAATATTTAAATGAACACTATCGACAATATAAGAAATTTTTCAATTATTGCGCATATTGATCATGGAAAATCAACAATTGCAGATAGAATAATTCATAAATGTGGAGGTTTGACAGAAAGGGAAATGAAAGCTCAAGTTTTAGACTCTATGGATATTGAAAGAGAAAGAGGAATCACAATTAAAGCTCAAACAGTTAAGCTTAACTATATAGCCAGAGATGGAAAAGAATATATATTGAATATCATAGATACACCAGGACATGTTGATTTTAGTTATGAAGTTAGCAGATCTCTTTATGCATGTGAGGGTTCAATACTTATTGTTGATAGCACCCAGGGTGTTGAAGCGCAAACATTAGCTAATGTTTATCAAGCACTTGACACAAATCATGAAATAATTCCAGTCTTAAATAAGATTGATTTACCAGCATCAGATTTAGAGAGAACTAGAAAACAAATTGAGGACGTGATTGGTATTGATACTGAAAACGCTATTTCATGTTCTGGAAAAACTGGAGAAGGCATCGATGAAATATTAGAACAAATAATAAATCGATTGCCAGGGCCAAAAGGTGATTTAGATCAAGATTTAAAATGTTTACTAGTAGATAGTTGGTACGACACATACCTTGGAGTAGTAATATTAGTAAGAGTTATAAATGGAAAGATTGCTAAAAATATGAAAATTAAGATGCTTTCAACAAATCAAGATTATGTTGTTGAAAAAGTTGGTGTATTCACGCCCAAACCAAAAGATATTAACGAGTTAAATGCTGGTGAGATCGGTTTTATTACAACAGGAATTAAAGTTTTATCTGATACAAAAGTAGGAGACACCATCTGCGACGCTTCTAAGCCATCGGTAAATCCATTACCTGGCTTTAAACCGAGTAAACCTGTTGTATTTTGTGGGTTGTTTCCAGTCGACAGTTCAGAATACCAAAAATTAAAAGATGGATTAGCAAAACTTCAATTAAATGATGCGAGTTTTTCATTTGAAGCTGAGTCTTCATCTGCTCTAGGTTTAGGTTTTAGATGTGGTTTTTTGGGACTGCTTCATCTTGAAATCATTACAGAGAGATTAGAGAGAGAATTTGATGTTAATTTGCTAACAACAACACCAGGTGTTGTTTATAAAGTAAATTTGAACAAAGGAAATACGATTGATTTACAAAACCCATCAAGCTTACCTGATCCTACATTAATTAAATCTATTGAAGAGCCCTGGATAAAAGCTACAGTTATAACACCAGATCAATATTTAGGTTCAATAATAAAATTATGCCAGGATAAAAGAGGTATTCAAACCAATTTAACTTATTCAGGCAATAGAGCAGTTTTAAGTTATGAGCTACCTTTAAATGAAGTTGTTTTTGACTTTAATGATAGAATAAAATCAATGACAAGTGGGTATGCAAGTTTTGATTACGAAATAATCGAACATCGAGAAGGAGAATTGGTAAAACTGGGAATTTTAGTAAATGCTGAACCAGTTGATGCACTAGCAATGATGATCCATAAAGATTTTGCTCAAAGAACAGGAAGAGAAGTTTGTGAAAAATTAAAAGATTTAATTCCAAGACATAATTTTATGATACCAGTACAAGCTGCAATAGGTGGTAAAATAATTGCTAGAGAAACTATTAAAGGATTTAAAAAAGATGTCTTAACTAAAATTCATGGTGGAGGAGCAACTGATCGAAAGAGAAAACTTTTAGAAAAACAAAAAAAAGGAAAAGCGAGATCAAAACAATTTGGAAGAGTTGAAATTCCACAGGAGGCTTTTATTGGAGTTTTAAAAATTAATAAAGAATAATTAAATGAAAAGAATAAATTGGGGAATAATTGGACTTGGAAATATAGCCAATCGTCATTTAAAAAGTTTTGAAAAGTCATTAAATAGCAAATTAAAAGGTGTAGCGAGTAGAAATCTAGAAAACTTAAAAAATTTCAAAAAAAAAGTTAAAATTGATGACAAATTTTATTTTGATAATTATGAAGATTTAATAAAGAATTCAGAAATAGATATTATCTATATAGCGTTACCTAATTCATATCATTATGAGTGGATCAATAAGTGTATCGATCATAATAAACATATACTTGTCGAAAAACCAATTACGGAAAATTTTTTTCAACTTGAAAAAATAAAAAATAGATTATTACAAAAAAAATCAAATGTCTTAATTTATGAAGGGTTTATGTATAAATATCACCCTCAAATAAAAAAAGTTTTAGATCTAGTAAATAATAATGAGATAGGAGAAATAAAAAAAATTGTCTCAAGTTTTGGAGTTAATTTACTAACAAAAAAATATTTTTGGTTTTTTAAAAAAAAAAGAAAAATAGATAAAGAAAACAGATTATTTAACAAAAAATTAGGGGGAGGAAGTATTTTGGACCTTGGCTGTTATCCAGTATCATTTACAACAATGCTGTTAGAAAAGTTTAATTTTATCAATTTCGAGGATTATAAAGTTCTAAATAAAAAAGTTGAGATTGGAGAGTCAGGTGTTGATGTTGACTCAAAAATTGAAATGATAGCAAAAGGTAGCATCACTATAAAATTATCATCATCTTTCAAAAAAAATATTGGATCTGCAACTGAGATTCATGGGTCTAGAGGAAGCATAGAAATATTAAATACATGGTCAGGTTCATCAAACATAATTCTTAAAAAAGGGGATAAAAAGAATATAATAAGATTTAATAAAATTGATGATACCTATTTTGATCAATTAAATGTGATTTCAAACGATTTACTAAATAAAAATATAGGTCAAAATTTAGATAATATGCTTCTTAATATGAAAATAATTGATCAATGGCTGAATTAAAAAAAAATAAATTATTAGATTGTATTACATTCTTTGATAACAATTTTATGTTTCAAATTAGATATAATGTTTTAGTTAATTATGTAGATTATTTTGTAGTATGTGAGTCTTTGTTTGATCATAAAGGGAATGCTAAAAAACAAAATTTTATTTGGAGAGACGAATATAAAAAAGAAAAAATCAAATATTTTTTATTAGAAACACCATTTCCTCAAAATACTAATCCATGGGAAAATCAGGCGATACAAAGAGAATTTCTGTTAGATTGCACAGATTTTGCTGATAAAGAGGATTATATTTTTTTTTCTGACCCTGATGAAATTCCTAAACCGGAAATTTTAAAAAAATTTGAATTAAAAAAAAAATATGGGATCTTTTTACAGGAGTGTTTTAATTATAAATTTAATTTATTTAACAAGTATGAGTCACCATGGGAAGGAACAAGAGTTGCAAAAAAAAAAAATTTAAAATCTATAGATTTTATGAGACAAAAAATAAAAAGAAAAAATTTGAAATATAATTTTTTGAGATTTGATAAAGAAAAAAGTATTCAAATATTTGAAAATTCAGGTTGGCATTTTAACAATGTGATGTCTCATGAGCAAATTTCTCTGAAATTAAAAACTTTTGCTCATACAGAGTTTACAAATGATAATTTTTCTGCACCAGAAATTATAAAAGATAAAATTAATAAGCAGATTGATTTATTCAATAGAGGTCATAAATATGAAAAAGTAAAAATGGATAATTCTTTTCCAGAGTATATTTTACAAAATCAGGAAAAATATTTTGAATGGATACTCTAAATTTTAAATAAAATTAAATCTTCAAATCTTCGATATTAATTTTCATATCACCAAATTTAGAATTAGCTTGTTTAGCTTTTATAAATGAGTAATTAAGATTTTGAATATTTGAAATATTTCTAAAAACATCACAATCAAAATTTGGATTTCCAATTTCTATTACTTTAGTAGATGGTTCACAAAATATTAAATTCGTTAAACCTGCACCATGAGATCCAATAATAATTTTTGCCTCATTAAATATCTTTATTTGTTCATTAAAAGAAAGCTCTGACAATTTTATTATCAAAAATTCTTTTTTTTTTAAGTAGTCAATTATTTCCAGATTATTTACAAGTTTATTATGATTAAAAATTGAGTCTGATCTATCAATAAAAATATTTTCATTTTTTTTTTTATTTAAACTAGAATTCTGTAAGAATATTTTTCTAATTGATTTTAAAATATCTTGGTCAACTTTAGCTACTGTCTCAAATTGATGTTTGTTAAGTTCCCAGTATGGATGACTTGGTATGGTAATCTTATCTGCATATAAATGTGTTATTTCACTTCCATCTAAGATTTTATTTTTTGAAATATTGAAATATTCAAGACTATCCGTTTGAAATTTTTTTTTTATGTTAGGCATTAAAATAGCATCGAAGCTGTTCAAATCTTTAAACTTTTTAGTTATTATTAACTTAGGAATTGTATCTAGTATCCAGTGTCCATAATTTCCAATTGCAGATGCACCCTGAACAAGAGAAAGAATATTACCTTTTATTTTTTTTTGAATAAATTTTCTCGTTCCAGTTTTGATAATTATATTTTTATCTAAATCAACCAAATGATTATTAATAAGCTGGGTTGACAATTTTTTGTAAATTACACCTTTTTTAATAATAGCCACATTTTGTGATGAGTCGGTATACATTCTTGCATTATCAATCTCAAAAATTTCATATTCTTTTATACTATTT
This sequence comes from uncultured Pelagibacteraceae bacterium, assembly GCA_902580895.1. Lineage (GTDB taxonomy): Bacteria > Pseudomonadota > Alphaproteobacteria > Pelagibacterales > Pelagibacteraceae > Pelagibacter. The sequence goes on from CACHMJ010000001.1 coordinate 176,412, forward strand.
TTTGAAAATTTTATCTTAATCAAATTAAATCCATCATTAGATTTTTTTTTGATAGGACCATAGATTACGTCAAAAAAAATTTTTACAAAAAAAAAGTAAATTTTTCTAAATATCTTCCTTAAAAAATACACTATATAAAAAATTTGTTTTTTTGGATAACTTCAAAAATACGCTCGATTTGTTTTTTTTTTATCCCTGGATAAAAAGGAAGGGATAAAATATTTTTGGAAATATTTTCTGTAATTTTAAGATCTTTCCTTTTAGTTTTTTTGTAAGCTGTTTGTAAATGTATTGGTATTTCATAATGAATTTGAGAATAGATATTTTCCTTTTTTAACTCTTTCATTAAAAGATCTCTTTTTTTAACAATAATTGGATATACATAATAAGCACTTTCTGCTTGAGGCATAACATGAATTCTTCTGATACCTAAAGAGTCACATTTTTTGTCATAAATTTTAGCAAGTTTTTTTCTTACACCATTGTTTTTCTTTAAATCTTTGATTTTTAAATTTAGAAAAGCTGCTTGAAGCTCGTCCATTCGAGAATTAAATCCAACAATTTTGTGATCTTTATCTTTAAAATTTACACTACCGTAATTTGCAAAAAGGGTTGCTTTTTGAAAAAATTTTTTGGAGTTACATATTATTGCACCACCATCACCAACTGCTCCAATATTTTTACTTGGATAAAAACTCATACAAGCAATATCACCGAAATTTCCTACAATTTTATTCTTAAATCTAGCTAGTTGCGATTGTGCTATGTCTTCTATAATAAATAGTTTATGTTTTTTGGCAAATTTGCAGATATAATCCATTTTAGAAGGATTTCCATAGAGGTGAGTTACCATTATAGCCTTAGTTCTTTTAGTGAGTTTTTTTTTTAATAAGTTTTCATCCATCTGAAGATATTTGTCATTAATATCAACAAAAACAGGCTTACAATTATTAAGAGAAATAGCATAAGCGGATGATATCCATGTATTTGAAGTAGTTAAAATTTCATCTCCGTTTTTTAGACCTAAAGATTTTAGAGCAATAATCAATGCATCTGTGCCAGAATTTAAGCATAAAGAATATTTGCATTTAAATATCTTACAAATTTGTTTTTCAAGGATGTGATTATAATTTGACTTTATAAATGAAGAATTATCATAAATTTTATTGATCAAATTAAAGTACTTTGTTTTATATTTTCTATTAACCAGTCCTAGATCAACAAATTTAATTTTATTTTTAGTCATTCAATAAAGTATCTCTTGTGCTTTTAATTATCTTAGATGGTTTCATAATTTTATCATTGTAAAAAATTTTTTTAATAGTTATTGGGCCGTTTTTACAAAGACAATCTATATTACCATTTTTATAAATTTGTGTAATTCTCCCAGGTATAATCCCTTCGAATTTTCTATTTTTCTTAATTGACGATTCCAAGATTATAATTTTTTTCTCTCTCAGATAGCAAAATGCTCCAAAGGATTTACTTTTACAAGCTCTTATTAAATTATGTACATCCTCTTTCTTCTTAAAAAAATTTATTAAACCGTCCTCAGGATTTCTAGAGCAATTCCAAGTTTCTTTTTTACTGTCATTTTTTTTAAGCTTTATCCTATTTTGTAAATATTTTAAAATTATTTTTGATATATTTATTTTTATATATCTACCTATTTTATTTTGTATTGTCTGATAATTATCATATTTCTTTATGTCTATTTTCTTTTGTAAAATTATCTTACCAGAATCCAATTTTGGTACAACTTGATGAAAAGTTAAATAAATTGAATTTCTACCCATTAAGATGGCCCAATTTATTGAGGCCCTTCCTTTTTGTTCTGGCAATCTACCGTGATGAATATTAATGAAATTCGACAATTTTAAAATTTTTTTTTCAAAAATTTTGTTAAATGTTGAGATTAAAACTACATCAGGTTTTAAGTTTTTAATGAAATTAAATACGTGGTTTTTTTTGTCAGATTTTAATATTTTTATTTTATTATCAATTTTCTTTAAATCTATATTGGAATAATAAAATTTATCTGTTTTTGGTACGATAATCCCTTTTATTTTTAAAATTTTATTTTTTCTTAAACCTTCCAAGGAGTATTTACCCATGAAGCCAAATGCAAAAATTACTACTGATAAGTTTTTATTATTATGCACTTAATTTATTATATTTGAGAACTCTATACACACCCTCTTTCACAGATACTTTTGGATAATATTTTGTATCATGTATAGCTTTATTAATATTGGGACATCTCCTCATAGGTTCATCTGCTGGATAATTTTTTGGATAATCGATTAATTTAAATTTATTTTTTTTTTTCAATAGATTATCAAAAATTTTTACTAGTTTGATCATGCTGATTTCATTAAATTGATTTCCAATATTATAAATTTCCCCGAATTTTCCTAATAAAATTACTCGAAGAAACCCAATCATAGCATCTGTAATATAACAAAAAGTTCTTGTTTGTCTTCCATTTCCGTGGATCAAAATTTTTTGATTATTATTAATTTTATTAATTATATTTGGTATAACTCTATAGTCTTTTTTGTTCATAAGTGGTCCGAAAACATTAAAAGGTCTAATTATTTTAATTTTTGAATTAAAATAATTTTTATAGATATAACATAAAGTTTCTCCTACTCTTTTACCTTCATCATAACATGATCTGGGTCCAAATGAATTTACATTTCCATAGTAAGTTTCTTTAGTTGGAATATTTTTTCTATCCGGATTTCCGTAAATTTCACTTGAACTAAAAAAAACAAGCTCAGATTTACATCTTAAGGAGTGTTTAAGTAATTTTTCTAAACCATTATAAGATACCGAAAGTGTTTCTAAAGGATATTTCTTATAAATGAAAGGACTAGCAATACCAGCCAAGAAAATAATTTTATCATATTTTTTTTTAATTTCAATTCTTGAAATATCTTTTCTATAAAATTTTATATGTTTGTGATTTTTCGGAATATCCGGATTATTTTTCGATGATATAAAGTTATCATAACAATCAAGCTTAAACTTAATTTTTTCCTTATCAATAAGCTCTTTGAAAACCTCAGTAAAGTACTTTCCTAAAAAACCATTTGCCCCTACTAGCAAAATTCTTTGATTTCTAAGTTTTTTTTTACAGTCTTTGATTCCTGAAATAATTTCAAAGATGTCATTTTTGTAAAAATTATTATGCATAAAAATTAAAAATAAAATTATGTAACATAAAGAGCATAATTTTAATACAGATTAAATTTTTCTTGTATATAATCAATTTATAAGGAGAGGTGGCCGAGTGGTTGAAGGCGCACGCTTGGAAAGCGTGTATAGAGGAAACTCTATCATGGGTTCGAATCCCATTCTCTCCGCCATAAATAATCCTTGTTTTTCAAAGGGAATTTAAGTTTTTTCACTGATATTGAAAAAGATAATTCAGCATTTTTTTTTAAAAAATGTTATAAATATTACTTTCCAAAAATTAAAAAATGGCAAACAAAAATACATATCAAGCAGATTCCATTAAAGTTTTAAAAGGTCTCGAGGCTGTTAGAAAGCGTCCAGGGATGTATATCGGTGATACAGATGATGGAACTGGATTACATCATATGGTTTATGAAGTTGTCGACAACTCTATAGATGAGTCACTAGCAGGCTACTGTAAAAATATTGATGTGAAAATTAATAATGATGGGACAATAACAGTAAGTGATGATGGAAGAGGAATTCCAGTAGACATTCATAAAGGAGAAAAAAAATCAGCCGCAGAAGTAATTATGACCCAACTTCACGCTGGAGGAAAATTTGATCACGATTCATATAAAGTTTCTGGGGGACTTCACGGAGTAGGTGTATCTGTTGTAAATGCTTTATCTGAAAAATTGAAATTAGAAATTAATAGAGATAATAAAAAATATTTTATTGAATTTAATGATGGTAATGCAAAGTCACCATTAAAGGTTATTGGAAAATCAAAACAAACAGGCACTCAAATTACATTTCTTCCCTCAAAAAAAATTTTTTCATCAATTAAATTTAGCTCAAATATACTTATTAAGAGAATGAGAGAATTAGCTTTTTTAAACAAAGGCTTAAAAATTACTTTTAGTGATGCTAGAGAAAAAAAAATAAAGATTTCTGAATTTAAGTTTGATGGAGGAGTAATTGAGTTTGTCGACTTTTTAGATGAAAAGAGAGAAAAATTAATTAATAAAAATGGAAATGATCTATTTAGAAAACCAATTTATATTGAAGGCAAAAAAAATAATGTAGAATTGGAGTGTTCGTTAAAATGGAATGCTGGATATTCTGAAGATATTTTTCCTTATACAAACAATATACATCAAAAAGACGGAGGAACTCACTTGTTGGGTTTTAGAAGCGCGCTAACCAGAGTAATTAATAAGTATGCTAACGAAAATAACTTACTAAAAAGAAACAAATTGGCTATTTCTGGAGATGACATTAAAGAGGGATTAACTTGTATTTTATCTACAAAAATTCCTGATCCAAAATTTTCATCTCAGACAAAAGATAAACTTGTTTCTTCAGAAGTAAGAATGATTGTCGAAACATTAGTAAATGAAAAATTGTCTATATGGTTTGATCAAAATCCATCAGTAGCTAAGATAGTTTTAGCCAAAATAATACAAGCCGCAATGGCCAGAGATGTAGCAAGAAAAGCAAGAGAAAATGTAAGAAGGAAAGGCGCCATTGAGTTGAGTGGTCTTCCAGGTAAATTAGCAGACTGTCAAATAGGAAAACAAGAGGGAACAGAATTATTTATTGTTGAGGGAGATTCAGCTGGGGGTTCAGCGAAACAAGGTAGGAACAGATCAAATCAAGCAGTCTTACCTTTAAGAGGAAAAATACTTAATACTTACGTTGAAGATTTGAATATTAAAAAAAATGGAAATGGAAATGGAAATGGTTCAGATCAAAGAACAAAAGCACTATCTAAAATGATATCTTCAAATGAAATAGTTACCTTAATTAATGCACTTGGATTAGATCCAAAGGCTCATGAAATTGATTTAAAAGATTTAAGGTACGGAAAAATAATTATAATGACAGATGCTGATGTAGATGGATCACATATTAGGGCTTTATTATTAACATTCTTTAATAATAAACCTTTTAACAAATTGATAGAACATGGACATGTTTACCTAGCTCAACCACCATTATTTAAAATTAACAAAGGTTCTAAAGGAATTTATATAAAAGACGAGGAAGAATTAGAAAATTATATGGTGACTAATAATAAGGAAATTAAAAAATTTAAGAGAGGGTCTAAAGAGTTTTTAAAATTGATAGAAATTGAAAAATCTAAAATGAGTATACAAAGATTTAAGGGTTTAGGAGAAATGAATCCAGAAGAGCTTTGGAGCACAACTCTGAATCCAGAAACAAGAAATTTACTTCAGGTTCAATATTCAAAAAACTCAAAAAAAGACCAGGAATTGATACACACTTTAATGGGTAATGATGTAACATTAAGAAAAGATTTTATTATTTCTAACGCGATAAATGTTCAAAATTTAGATATTTAAACCATGAAGTTTTTTGAAACTTCAAAATTTCATACTTTAAAAAAATCTACCTATATCTCTTTAAGGTGGATCGGTATTATAGGTCAATTGATTTCTGTTTATATTGTTTATTTTTTCTTTAATTTTAATTTTAATTTTATTTTATCAAATTTAATTATTTTTGTAGGAGTTTTGAGTAATTTCTATTTGATCTTTATTTACAATAAAACTCAACTTTCAGATAGATCTGCACTAATTTTTTTAATGATTGATATATTTCAACTAGGTTCACTTATCTATCTCACAGGAGGAATTAAAAACCCTTTTGTTATTTTTTTATTGATTCCTAGTGTATTTGCATCATCAAATTTAGGAATCAGAACTAATTTATTTCTTGTTGTTACAACAATATTAACGATTATTTTTTTGACATTTTACTCAAAGGATTTACCTGCACCATTAAATGATCATTTTCATGTTGATCCTTACTATTATTATTCAATTCCAATCGCTTTCATAATTGCTTTAATTTTTTTAAATTATTTTGCGATAGTATTTGGTACTGAGTCAAGAAAAAGGAAAGAGGCCCTAGGCAAAATGGAGGAAATAATGGCTCAAGAACACGAAATGTTATCTTTGGGGGGTCAAGCAGCAGCAGCAGCACATTCACTCGGAACTCCTTTATCTACCATTAAAATTATTTCACAAGAGTTAAAAGATCAGTTAAACGATCGTCCAGATCTGAAGTCAGATATAGAATTACTTTCAAGTCAAGTCGAGAGATGTAATCAAATTTTAAAAAAACTATCTTTGAATCCTATTGAAGAAGATGATTTTATAGATGAGGATTTAGATTTTAAAAAATATATAAATCAAATAGTTAATTCATTTAAAGAAACAAGTAATAAAAGATTTATTTTAAATTTTGATCAAGATGCAAGTCCGAAAAAAATTTCTAAATCGATAGAAATAATATATGGTTTAAGAAATTTTATTGGGAATGCAAATAAATTTGCTAAAGAAAAAATATTTATAACTTTAAGAAGTAATAATGAATACACTGAAATCTCCATTGAAGATGATGGTGAAGGATATCCTGGCGAAATATTATCAAAAATAGGTGAACCTTATCTAAGATCACTCAAAAATAAAGGCAAGAGTCAATCTGGTCTAGGTCTAGGAATATTTATAGGCAAAAATTTACTTGAAAAAAATTTTGCTTCTTTAAATTGTCAAAATTCTAAAACAAGAACTGGAGCGGAAGTCAATATAAGATGGAAAAATCAAGATTTAAAAAAAATCTAATGTAATTTTGCTTTTTTATCAAATAATGAGCTTAATTGAGAAATCATTACATCACCAAGTTCATTTACATCAGTGATCTTAATTGCTCTTTTATAATATCTAGATACATCATGACCAATTCCAATAGCTAAAATCTCTATTTCAGATTTATCCTCTATAAACTTAACCATTTTTTTTAAATGTTTCTCTAAAAAATCCCCTGAATTTACTGATAAAGTTGAGTCATCAACTGGTGCGCCATCCGAAATCACCATTAAAATTTTTCGTTCCTCTTTTCTTTTTTTAATTCTATTGAAAGCCCATGTTATAGCCTCCCCATCTATATTTTCTTTCAATAAACCTTCTTTTAACATAAGCCCAAGGTTATCTTTTGCCTGCCTCCAATGTGTATCAGCTCCTTTATAAATAATATGTCTTAAATCATTTAATCTTCCAGGTGTCTTTGGCTTATTATCTTTATTCCATAAATCTCTACTTTGACCACCCTTCCAATTTTTTGTTGTGAAACCTAATATCTCCACTTTCACTGAGCAACGTTCCAAAGTTCTAGATAGAATATCAGCGCAAATAGCTGCAATTGTAATTGGTCTACCTCTCATTGAACCTGAGTTATCGATTAGAAGTGTTACCACCGTGTCCTTAAAGTCTAAATCTTTTTCTTTCTTGAAAGATAATGAATTGTATGGATCCATTATAATTCTTGGTAACTTAGAGCTATCAAGTAATCCTTCCTCTAAATCAAACTCCCAAGCTCTATTCTGTTTTGCCAATAATTGTCTTTGAAGTTTATTAGCAAGTTTAGTTATAACATCTTGGAAACCAATCAATTGTTGATCTAAAGTTTTTCGAAGCTTATTTGCCTCATCTGCGTTTTCAAGATTTTCAGCTTTCGTAATTTCGTCAAACTGTGTTGTAAAAATTTTATAATCTACATTCAAATTTTTTAAAGTTTCCTTTTTGATAACTTGCTCAGAGTTTTGTTCATCTGATTCTGTATCTACAAGTTGTTCATCTAATTTATATTCATCAATATTATATTCTGAGTCTAGACTGGCTTCTGTTTCATCTTGCTTATCAGGATCTTTTTTGTCTTCATCCTCATTATCATCATTTTCATTTGATTGATTTTCTTTATTATCCTCTGGATTTTCATCCTTTTTTTCCTCATTTTCCTCTGATTGAAAAATGTCCATTTCCTGCAGTATCTGTGAGAACTTTGAACTGTAAATATTCTGATCCTCTAAATTTTGTTTAAAAAATTCTATATGTTCAAAAATTGATTTATCAAAATCTTTTTCCCAGAAATTTAACATTCTTGATGTTAAAGAATTAAGTTTGATATTGTGGAAATTTTTCAGCATATATAATTCAAAAGCCTCAACTACAGGCACATCATCTTTGGATTTAATTTGATCTTTTCTTTTATGGTTGATCATTTGAATATAATTATTTCTTAAATTCTTTTCTATTCCTTTCAACATTTTTGATCCCAATTTTTCGTATCTTATTTTTTCAGTAATTGTATAAAGTGATTTACAAGACGAGCTGGAAGGTAAATTTTTTTTAAATATTAACTCATCAGAAAATTTCTTTTTAAGAGCTTTCGAGTCTGTTTCTGCTCTAGCCTTAATAAAATCGTTTTTTGAATTTAAATTTTCTAGTTCAATTAAGTCTCGTTTTTCAGAATTTTTAATATTTTTTTTAGGATTGATTCCCAAATCATCTGAGATTACTCTTAAAGTAGATGATAGAGCCTGTGTAAGCTTTTCTTTAAAACTCTCAGTTTTATTATTCATTAAATTTGAATATTTAATAAGGACTCTGGTAATTCCTCACCAAAACATCTTTGGTAATATTCTGCAATTATATTTTTCTCGATTTCATCGCACTTATTTAAAAACGTTACTCTAAAAGCATAACCTGTATCTTTAAAGATTTCCGCGTTTTCAGCCCAATGCAAAACTGTTCGTGGACTCATCACTGTTGATATATCCCCAGCTATAAATCCTTTTCTAGTTAATGATGCGACTTTTATCATATTAGAAACTTTTTCTTTACCCTTTGAATTATTTAACTCTTTATTTTTCGCTAAGATTATCTCCATTTCTTTATCAAGGCTAAGATAGTTTAAAGTCGTAACAATATTCCATCTATCCATTTGTCCTTGATTTATTTGTTGAGTTCCATGGTAAAGTCCTGTTGTATCTCCTAAACCAACAGTATTAGAGGTTGCAAATAATCTAAAAAATTTATTTTGTTTAATTACTTTATTTTTATCTAAAAGTGTAAAATTACCTTCTGCCTCAAGCACTCTCTGGATAACAAACATCACATCTGGTCTTCCTGCATCATATTCATCAAATACTAAAGCAACAGGGTTTTGAATGGACCAAGGCAAAATACCTTCATTAAATTTTGTGACTTGCTTACCATCTTTCAAAACAATTGCATCTTTTCCTATCAAATCTATACGACTTATGTGACTGTCTAAATTTACTCTGACGCAAGGCCAATTTAACCTTGCAGCAATTTGTTCTATATGTGTAGATTTACCTGTTCCATGATAACCTTGAACCAAAACTCTTTTATTAAAAGCGAAGCCTGAGATGATTGCCAAAGTAGTATCGCGATCAAATTTATAGTTTTTATCAATTTCTGGCACATACTCACTTTTTTTGGAAAATGCATCAACCTCCATGTTAGATTCTATGCCAAAGGTTTGTTTAATTGATAATTTTATATCAGGTTGGTTATCTATATTTGGTGTCAATTTTTTTCTCTATAAGTATTTTTTAACTGGGTATAGGCCAAAGTAATCGATTTAAGTTTTTCTTCAAATTTTTTATTCCCAGAATTCATATCAGGGTGAAATTTTTTAACAAGTATTTTAAATTTATCATAAATTTTTCCCCATTGAGACCCTACTGAAATACCTAATATTTCAAACGCTTTAATGTCTTTGTGATTATATCTAAATTGTCCCATGTGATTAAAATCGCTTTTTAATTTTTCTTTATCTAGTTCATCTCTCAAAGTATTGTTCCATAAGACTTTAAAAAAATTATCCGAGGAACTAAAACTTTGAGTGGGCTTATGCCAAACCATATCTGATTTCAAAAAATTAATTACTTGATCATCATTCATATCTGAAAAATAATTCCAATTTTTATTGAATTCTTTGACATGATTTAAACATAATAATCTAAATTTTTTACTATTATCTTTTTCAACCGGTGCTTTATATTCACCAATTTCATTGCAATTATTCCAATCACAGATATTTTTCATGATATAATTATATCATATGAATATAGATGAATTAATCACAAACGTAAAAAAAAAACTAAAAAAAAATATAAATATAGAAAATATTTTAATAGAAGATAAAACATTTCTACATAAAAATCATGTAGGACATGAAAGTAATAAATTTCACTTAAAAATAAGTATTGAGTCAGATGAGCTTAAGAAATTAAATAAGATTGAAAGCAATAAAAAAATTTATAAAGTATTAGATGAAGAATTAAAAAATCACATTCATTCTTTACAAATTTCAATTAATTAATCTCTTTTTTAAAAAAAGTTTTATAGTAATGTCAGAAAATTCTTTTTCAATTATTGGACCACCAATTTTTTTAATCAGCATAAGCTTGATATTTTGAGAATTATTTTTTTTATCCCTCTTCATAAAGGATACGACTCGATCAATCTCTCTAATTGAAAAATAATTTTTAATTGAGATTGGAAAGTGAGAATTATTAAGATGTTTTAATGCAGAGTCAAATTCTCTAAATGCAATTAACTTTTTATTATGACTAAATTCTAACGCTGACTTCATACCTAAAATCACAGCTTCTCCATGATTTAATTTTTTTGAAAAATTTAAACTTGCCTCATATGCATGAGCAAAAGTGTGACCAAAATTTAAAATTTTTCTCAAATTTTTTTCTTTTTCATCTTTTTCAACTATTGATTTTTTGACTTTACAGCTTTCATAAATAGATTTTTCAAGAGCTGGTGAATTTAATTTTAATATTTTATTAATATTCTTATCCAAAAAATTATAGAACTTTTTATTTGCTATTAATGCATGTTTGACTATCTCTGCATAACCACAAACTATTTCCCTAAAAGGGAGACTTTTCAAAAAATCTACATCACTAATAACAATTTTAGGTTGATAAAAACTTCCAATTAAATTCTTGCCTTGAAATGTGTTAATACCTGTTTTGCCCCCAACCGATGAGTCAACTTGTGATAATAATGTTGTTGGAATATTTACAAACTTTAGACCTCTTTTGAATAAACTAGCTGCAAAACCTGACACATCACCAGTAATGCCTCCCCCAACAGATATTAAACAATCATCTCTTGAAAAATTCTTTTTAAGCAAAAGATCCAAAATTTTACTAACATTTTTTTGGTTTTTATTTTTCTCATTGGCATTGTAAATAAATTTGTAAACTTCATATCTATAGAGAGATTTTGAAATTTGTTTGATGTATTTACTTGGAATATTTTTATCTAAAACTAACAAACATTTTTTAAAGTTAAAAGAATTTTTTTTAAATATTTTTGATAGATTAGAAATTAAATTTCTACCAATTATTATAGGGTATTTTTCTGAATGAGTTTTAACTATCAGTTTAATTGGTTTCATAAATATCTATGATTTTTTTTGAAATTTGTTGTTTTGTAAAATTTTCACAATCTATTTTATATAGTGCTTTAGAGTAAATAATTGAACGTTTTTTTATGATTTCTATCAGCTCATTTTTACTAGAATTTATTGCTAAAGGTCTTTTTTTGCTGTTTTTTATTCTATCAACTAATGTATCGATATTCCAATTTAACCAAAATGATAAATGATTTTTTAAAACTTCATTTTTAATAGCCCGAGTGATAAACGCTCCTCCACCAAGTGCAATTACACTCTTCTTATTTTTTAAAATATCAAGAGTAATTTTTTTTTCAATATCTCTAAAAAAATTTTCTCCTTTTATTTCAAAAATTTTTGATATTTTCATTTTTTGATCGTTTTCAATTAATTGATCAATATCAAAAAAGTTGAGATTTAGTTTTTTTGATACTATAGAGCCGATCGAACTCTTTCCAGAGCCCATCATTCCGATAAAAACTAAATTTTCCTTAGATTTCATAAGTTTCTATATTGAAAAAACACAAATATGTCTTAATTTGAAATTAATTAAATTTATATGCAATTTACAAGAAAAACAAGTTATAGCAGAAATATAATTGGATTATTTATAAAGTTAATTTTAATCGCAGTTGTATTTATTGGAATCATTTTTCTTTTAAATAAATTAGACTTTCCATCACCAAAAAAAACGATTGAAAAAATAATCCCTAATGAAAACTTTAAAATTGTTAAATAAAAATTATTTATCAATTCTAGTTATTCTTTTCTTTTCAATGGTGAATTCTTTTTCAGAAAATGAGCCAGTGGATATATGGAATATTGATAAAGAACAAATAAAAAAAAATTCTGAGAATAAAGAATTAATTACAATTACTGAGAGTGATCTTAAGTCTGAAAAAATAGACGTTTTTAAGATGCAAACAAAAGATAGCTTAGATCCTATAAAAGTTGATGAAACTTTAAATTCTAAAGAAATTAAAATAATAGGTCTTTACGACCCTGAGGATTTTGGATTAAAGATTGATATGTGGTCAAATTCTAACGGCGATCAATTAAAATATCTTTTTTCTAACTTAGATAAAATAAACTTATCAAGCGATGCTTCAGAACTTATGAACATTGTTTTATTAACTAATGCTTATTATCCAAAAAATATTAGTGAGAAGGATTTTTTAAAAATCAAATCAGATTGGTTGATAAAACATAATAACTTAGAGCTAATAGAAGAGTATTTAATCAAGAATGATATCTTAAATTTACACCCTAAACTAAGTAAATATCTAGTTGATAAATATTTATCCGAGTCTAAACTTAATCAAGCTTGTAAAATTTTTTTAAATAATTCAGAACCAATAAAAAATAATTATTTGTCAAAATTTAATATCTATTGTTTGATAAACAATGGAAAAAAAGATGAAGCACAATTAATTTTTGACTTAAAAAAAGAATTAGGTTTTAACGACCAATATTTTGAAAATAAACTAAATTATCTTTTTGGATATACAAATGAAATTGATAAAGCTGTATCTGAAAAAAGTATCCTAGAGTTTCATTTGGCCCATAAAACAAACCCGGAATTTTTTTTTGAGCCAAAAGAAAATACTAATCCATTAATATGGAAATATTTGGCTGCTTCAAATTTATTGTACCAAACTAATGAAATCAACTTGGATGAATTAGAAAAAATAGAATTAATTGAATATGCCACACATAATAAGAATTATCTTGAAGATGATTTATTTCAAATTTACAAAAGGTTTCAATTTACGATTGATCAATTTTTGAATGTCAAAACTGTATTCAAATCCTTAGCTAATATTGAGAGAAGGGCCCTTTTATATCAAAGTGTATTGTTAGAGTCTGACATAAACAAAAAAATAGAATTAATGAAACTTCTTAAAGCAGCATTCATCAAGGATAAAATTGGTAATGCTTTTGAGGAGAAATTAAAAGACCTGTTACAAGATATTGAATTAGATCAAATTTCCTCAAAGCATACTAGTTTTTATTTAGAAAATATTAATTCTGATGAAAAAAAACAAACTAAAATAAAGTATAATGATGATCTTTTACATCAATCAAAACTCATAAAATATTTTATTGGAGAATACAATCAAACAAAAATAGAAAAAGATCTCAATAATTTTCTCAAAAAAATAAAAAAGGATAAAAAGTATTCTATCTCAAAAAAAGATATTATTTTAATTGAGTCATTGAAATCAGATGGCATAAAAATTGATAAGAAATATGACAATTTATATAAAATTCTAGACTCTGAAATGCCAACAGATATTCAAGTTATGGTAAATAATAATGAGTCTGCTTCAACAATTCTCAGAATTATAGAGGTTATTGGCCAAGATGAGTTGAGTACCTTAGATGAGGATACCTTATTTTTTATAATAAGTGCACTTAATCAATTAAACATAGACTCTATACGCAACAAAATTCTATTAAAAGTTCTTCCTTTAAAAGTTTAAAAATTAGTTTATCTATTTATCTAATGAGCATTAAAGATATAATTACAGTTCCTGACGAAACTTTAAAAAAAATCTCTGAACCATTAGAAAAAGTTAGCACTAACGAAAAAAAACTTATTAATGATTTATTTGATACAATGTACGCTTCGAAAGGCATCGGATTAGCTGCAGTACAAATAGGTATCCTGAAAAGAATTTTAGTAATTGATGTGTCTACTAAAGATGAAAAAAGGGAACCTTTAAGCTTCATAAATCCTGTTATTAAAAATGTTAGTGACGAAACCTCAATTTATGAGGAGGGTTGTTTATCAATTCCAGATACATTTATAGAAATTGAAAGGCCAAAAATTTGTGAAGTGGAATATATTGATATCAATGGAAAAAAAAAAAACTTAAAGTGTGATGGTCTTTTATCAACTTGTATACAGCACGAAATTAATCATTTAGATGGTAAATTGATAATTGACCATTTATCAAAGTTAAAAAGAGATATCATAATCAAAAAAATTTCAAAAACAAAAAAAAATCCTGACAGAATATTAGTTTAGAAATGTCTAAAAAAATCATTTTTATGGGTACACCCATGTTTGCAGTTCCAATATTGAAATCACTCTATCAAAATGGTTTTCCAATAAATTTGGTTTATACACAACCACCCCAAAAATCTCACCGAGGTCAGAGAATAAACAAATCACCAGTCCAAGGTATATCGGAAACTTTAAATATAGAATTCAGATCTCCGCAGAACTTGAAAAACAACACTGAAGAATATGAGTTTTTAAAAAAAATGGAAGCTGATCTTGCAATTGTTGTAGCCTATGGACAAATAATTCCAAAAGAATTTTTAAATTTAACAAAAAAAGGTTTTATAAATATTCATGCATCTATACTTCCAAAATGGAGAGGTGCCGCACCTATTCAGAGAGCTATAATGAATTTAGACGCAGAAACAGGAATCAGTATAATGAAAATCAATGAGGAATTAGATAGCGGACCTGTAAGTTATACTTATAAAATAAAACTTGATCAAAGTCTGAATGCAAAAGAAGTCTCAGAAAAACTCGCCTTAATAGCAGCGGATAAAATTTTAGATGTTGTAGATGAAATTTTTGAGGGTAAATCAAATTTTGTTGATCAGGATAATTCTAAAGCCACCTATGCAAAAAAAATTACTAAAAATGAAGGGCAAATAGACTGGAAAAGCGATGCTTTAAAAATAATTGGAAAAATTAATGGCTTGTATCCCTCCCCGGGAGCTTTTTTCAATTTTAACGGACAAAGGTATAAAATTTTAAAAGCAGAAATTGGAAATGGGATTGGTAAAAATGGTGAGGTTATATCGGACGATCTTGAAATAGCGTGTGGAGGTCAAAAGTCTATTAAAGTTGTTGAAATACAGAGAGAGGGGAAAAAGGCCCAAAAAATTGGAGAGTTTAAGCTTGGATCTCAAATCAGAAAAGGCTCAATTATATCTAATGTTTAGATACCAAATATTGATAGAGTATGTAGGCACCAATTTTAGAGGTTGGCAAATTCAAACAAAGGGCAAAACTATACAAGGTCTTATCCAAGAGAGAATTTCTAAATTATTAAAAGAAAAAATTATTTTGTTTGGCGCTGGTAGATTAGACAAAGGAGTGCACGCACTTGAACAATCTGCTCATTTTGAGTGTAAAAAAAAAATTGAAAAATCAAATAAATTCATCAAATCTTTAAATCATTTTTTAAACAAGGAAATGATTTCAATAATTAAAATTAAGAAAAGGGGCAATGATTTTCACGCAAGATTTTCTGCAAGAATGAGAATATATAAGTATATAATCATTAATCGTTCTAGTAGACCGGTAATAGATGAAAATAGAGGATGGCACATTATTAATAATCTTGATTTAAAAGTAATGAAAAAAGCTGCAAAAAAATTAGTTGGTACTAAAGATTTTTCTACCTTTAGAGCTTCAAGCTGTAGAGCCAAAAGTCCGATCAAAACTATGAGATCTGTTAAAATAAAATCTAGGAATAATAAAATAGAAATAGAATTTCAATCTCAATCTTTTCTACAACAACAGGTTCGTTCAATGGTTGGTTGTTTAAAATATGTAGGTGAAAAAAAATGGTCTTTAAAAAAATTCAATTATATTATGAACTCTAAAAAACGGATTTTATGTGCACCGCCAGCACCACCTGAGGGACTTTATTTAGCGAGAGTTATTTATTAATTTTTTTTTGTTGCTCATTGCAAACTTTTTATTAATTCTCCATCTCGACTCTTCTCTAACAATATAACCACAGCAATTTTTTGAACCACATTTACACGGAAATTGTTTATAGTCTTCATCATAACCAAACCCATAATCACACGTAAACTCCTCTCCTTTTTTAATATCACGAATTGCAGTAATCCAAACTTTTAAACCTTTACCGTTATAATCGCAGTTATTATTGCAACTATGGTTCACAAGACCTGCAATATTCCATGAAAAATCTCCATCAAGGGTATATCTTTTGTTTAATGTGAACAAGTATATGGGTTTTTTATTATCAAACTTAATTGACTCGTCCACCTCTTTATTTGTTATAATTTTGCCAACGTAATTAATTATTTTTGTGCCTTCTTTAATATCACGTGTAGCATAAAGACCCCTTCCTTTCTTATCAATTTTAGATCTTTTAATTCTATAAAGTTTCATTTGAGTGAAGTATTATTAATTAAATTTAAATTAATTGAATTCTACAAGTGCGTTTACATGTTCATTAGCACTTTCAGATAATGCATTTAAATCATAACCACCTTCAAGAATAGAGATAACTTTCCCTTTAGTGAACTCGTTGGTAGCAGCTAAAGTTCTTTTAGTAATTTCGTAGAAGTCTTTTGATTTAAGTTTAAATTGAGCTAAAGGATCATCTTTATGAGCATCGAAACCCGCCGAGAATATAAGAAAATCAGGTTTATAATTAACTAACCTATCCAAAACTCTATTGAATGCGTTAAAATATTCCTCCGAGTTCGTGCCTGCTGGTAAAGGTATATTTAAAGAGTTATTAAAATCACCCTTATCTTTATCTGTACCTCCTCCAGGATAAAAAGGATATTGGTGCGTTGAAATATATAATGAATTTTTATTATTACGCATAACATCATAATTACCATTTCCCCAATGCACATCAAAATCTACACATGCAACCCTCTTATATTTATAATTTTTAATTAAGTAATTAGTAGCTATCCCAGCGTTTGATATACAACAAAATCCCATTGCCTTATCCTTTTCCGCATGATGTCCAGGAGGTCTTGCTAAACAAAAGGCGTTCTTAAATTCTTTATTTTCTATTCCGTCGATGGCCCTAATTGTTGAGCCAGCTGCATCAAATACTGCTTTTTTACTGTCTGGTGATATTACAGTATCTCCATCTAAAAATTTTAGACCCTTTTGTGGAAATGAACTATTTAAATTATCAATATATTCTTTTGAATGTGTCATTGCCAATATATCTTCTGGCACATTACCTGGTTTTTCCCAAATCAGATCACTTCTTTTTTTTAATTTTTCTTTTATAGCAATTACTCTTTTAGGCTGTTCAGGATGACCGTCACCAGTGTCATGTTTTTCATAAGAGTCAGAATTTATAATTGCTGTATTCATTTAAAATAATTTTTTAAAATATTTTCATAAATTTTTGTTAGATTTTTAAGATCTTTTAGAGATACTGCCTCATCAACTTTATGCATAGTTTTTCCAACTAAACCAAATTCAAGACCAGGACATATGGTTCTTATAAATCTTAAGTCTGAAGTTCCACCCGTTGTAGATAATTTTGGTTTTAATTTAGTTATCTTTTTAATAATATTTTGTATCATAAACGTTGTTTTGTTAGGTTTTGTCAAAAAAGCTTCACCAGAAACTCTGTACTCAATTTTAAATTTTGATTTATGTTTTTTGGTTATTTTTCTAAAAATTTTGTTAAGTTTTTTTTTAAGAGAATTTGAGGAATGTTTATTATTAAATCTTATGTTGAAAGTTGCCTCAGCTGTAGCTGGAATAACATTATCCGCAGTATTATTTATATTTATCCTGGTAACCTCCAAGTTTGTAGGTTGAAAATCTCTGGTTCCTTTATCAAACTGAATTTCCTTTAATTCTTTTAAAATATTAACAATTATTGTTGAAGGATTATTTGCTCTAGAGGGATATGCAACGTGACCCTGTAATCCGAATATAATTAATTTACCAGTTAAACTGCCTCTACGACCAATTTTAATCATTTCACCTAAAACATTTGGGTTAGTTGGTTCACCCACTAAGCAAAAATTAATCTTTTCTCTTTTTTTTCTTAAAAACTCTACAACTTTTTTTGTGCCATTAACTGCATCACCTTCCTCATCACCTGTTATTAACAAACTAATTGATCCATTAAATTTTTTATTTTTCAGCAAAAACGTACTTACAGCAGAAACAAAAGCTGCAACAGAACTTTTCATATCATTCGCACCTCTTCCAATTAAGTGACCCTTTTTAACAGATGGTTTGAATGGATTAGTTGTCCAATCTTTTATATTTCCTGGAGGCACAACATCCAGGTGACCTGCATAACAGAAGTTTGGACTTTTATTTCCGAATCTTGCATATAAATTTTTGACAGGCTTAAAGCCCCTTTCTTTAAATTCGAGTGTTTTTGTTTTGAAACCAAGTCCTTTTAATTTTTTTTCTAAAAATTTCATTATACCTGCATCTACAGGAGTAACTGAAGGAAATCTAATTAGCTCTTTAGCTAATTGTAACTGATTTAAAGTTTTCATTTCAGTCTCTTAAAAGGTCGTTTATAGAAGTCTTTGATCTTGTTTTTTCATCAACTTGCTTAATTATTACTGCACAGTACAACGATGGTGCAGCCGAATTATTTTTGTCTGGCAATGAACCTGGGACAACAACTGAATACGGTGGAATTTTACCATAAGTGATATTACCGGTTTTTCGATCGACTATTTTAGTTGATTGACCTATATACATTCCCATACTTAAAACTGAACCTTCCCCAACAATCACCCCCTCAACAACTTCTGACATAGCTCCAAGGAAAACATTATCTTCGATTATCGTAGGTAAAGCTTGTGCAGGTTCTAGAACTCCACCAACTCCTGATCCTGCAGAGATATGACAATTTCTTCCGATTTGACAACAGCTACCTGCTCTTGCAAATGTATCTATCATCGTTCCCTCATCGATATAAGCTCCGATATTTACATAACATGGCATCAAAACAGCATTTTTTCCAACAAATGATCCTTTTCTAACTGGAGAATTAGGAACCATTCTAAAGCCAGCTTTTTCATGATCTTCTTTTGACCAACCTGCAGTTTTACCTTTTAACAAGTGAGATTTATCGTACCAACTACTGTAAGGACCATTTAAGTTTTCCATTGGATAAATTCTAAAGCTTAGCATAATCGCTTTTTTTAGGTGTTGATGAGTTACCCATTCTCCATTTATTTTTTCAGCAACTCTTGATTTACCACTATCCAAGTCATTTATTACTTGATTGATTGCATCCTTTAAAGATTGATCAGAATTTGGATTTACTTGATCTTTGTTTTCCCAAGCATCATTTATAATTTTTTCTATAGACATAATTTATTGACTTTTTAATAACCTTATTTCCTTAAGAAATAAAGACAGATTTTCAATTTTATGAGAAATATAATCTTTATCAGAATCCATCTTACCAAAATGTTCATCATTAATTAACCAAACAGTTGCACATCCTCTTTCATAACCAATACTAAGGTTTTTTGCGATATCTTCTATATAAATGGTTTCTTTTGGATTTAATTCAAATTTTTTAACCATTAAATCAAAAGTTTTAGCCTCAGGTTTTGGCACATACCCAGCATCTTTAATATCAAAAACCCTATCCCTTCCAAAGAGATCATATACTCCTAGATGGGTTAAAATATTTTTAGCATGTTCCGCGCTCCCATTTGTAAAAATAAATTTTTCCATTTCTAATTTTTCAAGTTCATTCCTCATAATCTTGTCTTCTTTCATAAATGAAAGATCTATTGTGTGGACATATTTTAGGAATTCTTCTGGGGGTATATCATGATGTATCATTAAACCATTTAAACTAGTATTGTATTTGTAAAAATAATCAGTCTGTAATTTTTTTGCTTCTTCCATATCTATTTTTAGTCTCTCAGATATGAACATTGTCATTCTTTGCGATACCTGGCCAAATACCTTCTCTAAAGAGTAGTTATTGTGTTTACCATAACAGACCCCATCAAGATCCAACAGCAGATATTTCATTTCTTTAAAATTTTTCATTTTCTAATCAAAGTTCCAGAGCCCTTGTCGGAAAAAATTTCAAATAATATAGAGTGTTGTTTTCTACCATCAATTATTCCAACTGCTGTTACTCCATTATTCACAGCATCCAAACAAGTGTTAATTTTAGGTATCATACCTTCAGTAATTGTATTATCCTCAATCATTTTCAAAATTTCTGATGAAGAGATTTCATCAATTAGTTTTTTGTCTTTATTTAGAACTCCTTCAACATTAGTCATTAATAGCAATCTTCTAGATTTTAATGACTTTGCAATTGCACCTGCGGCTGTATCTCCGTTGATATTATATGGATGATCGTCATTTCCTAGACCTAATGGTGAAATTATTGGGACTTGTTTTTTACTAAGAATTTTCTTAATTAAATTGTTATCAATTTCATTAGGTATCCCCACAAAACCAAGCTCTTTAGCCTCTGGAGTTACTTTAATTATATTATTTTTTTTTGTATGGATTGAGATAGCATCAGTTCCAAATTTTCTCAAAGAGTCAACAATATCATTGTTAAAATCAATTAAAACTGACTCAACGATGTTTATAATTTTTTCATCAGTTACCCTTAAACCTCTAATAAATTTTGATTGAATATTTGATTTGTCTAGTTCTCTTTTTATTCTAGGACCTCCTCCATGAACAACTGTAAAAGAAATACCTAGTTTATTTAGTATGTTTATATCTGTTATAAAATTATCAAAGATTTTTCTGTCTATAAAAACATTTCCTCCATATTTTATTACGATGAAATCATTTTTATATTTTTCTATATATTTAGAAACCTCATCTATTGGTGGCCCATCTTTGGGAAGTATTTTTTCTAAATCCATTTATTTATCGTCGTATGATAATCAATTTTTAAGTGACAGTCTTAACAGTTGTTCTTTTCATAATGAATACTTGTTGGGCCATAGTTAAAATGTTATTCACAGTCCAATAAATTACCAATCCACTTGGAAAGGGTGCTAGTATTACAGTCAAAAAAAGTGGAAAAAACATAAATATTTTTGCTTGCATAGGATCAGTTGGTGCTGGATTAAGTTTCTGCTGCACAAACATGCTGAGGCCCATTGCTACGGGCCACGCTCCAATGACAAGAAATGAAGGAACATCATATGGTAATAATCCAAACATATTGAATATTGATGTCGGATCTCTTTCAGACAAATCTTGTATCCATCCATAAAAAGGCATATGCCTCATTTCTATTGTAACGAATAAAACCTTGTACAAAGCAAAAAAAACAGGAATTTGAACAAGTATTGGAAGACAACCAGACATTGGGTTGACTTTTTCTTTTTTATATAGAGCCATCATTTCTTGTTGTAATTTCATTTTATCATTTTTATGAAGCTCCTTTAATCTTACCATTTCTGGAGTGAGAGCTTTCATTTTTGCCATGCTTCTAAAAGAAAAATTTGCCAAAGGAAAGAAAACAAGACGAATACAAATTGTTATAGCTATGATAGCTAATCCATAGTTGCCAAGTAGTTTGAAAAAATAGTCAATACCAAAAAACAAGGGTTTTGTTATGAAATATAAGAACCCCCAATCAATAACTAAATCGAATTTATCGATATCTAAACTTTTTGCATATCCATCAATGACATCCACTCTTTTGGCAGCAACTATTATTTGTAAATTTTCCTCTATAGAACCGTTTGGACCCAATTCAAGCGGTTCGGTTGCAATAAAATTTGCTCTAAATTTATCTTTATAATCAAATGTTGTTTTGAACTCTTTATTTTGTGGAGGTATTAGTGAAGTAATCCAGTATTTGTCACTTATACCCAACCAGCCTTTTTGAGCAGTTCTTGTAAATTTTTTCTCTTGAATATCGTCATAATCTTCCTCAATTAATTCATCATCTAAAGTTGCAATTAAACCCTCATGAAGAATTAAAAAGTCTATTATGTCTGGAATCTCATTTCTTATGATTTGACCATAAGAATAAAAATCATATTTTTCATTTGTTTTATTGATAACTCTTTGTTTGATTGAAAATAAATATTTATCATCTAGGGAAATTTCTTTTTCAAAGGTAATTCCTTGATTATTGGTCCAAGATAATTTAATTGGGGAATTTTCAGTTAATTTTTTATTTCCTTTTATAGACCAAATAGTTTCTGATGATGGAATTTCTATATTTTTATCAGAAGTTACAAATCCACTTTCAATTAAATAACCTTCTTTAATATTTCTAGGCCCTAACAGTATTATTTTTTCATCACCCTCAAGTTCAACATTATAATTTTTAAAAGTTAAATCATCTATTGCTGCGCCTTTCAAAGAGATTGTGCCGATCACATTAGAGTTTTCAAACTCAACTCTTTCACTTTCAATTAAAGCATCTTTTCTTGAAATCTCGATAAGAGTTTCTTTTTGATCTAAGCTTGGTGTGTCAGTGCTTTTTTCAATTTTTTCTTTTTCAACAAGATTTTGATCTGTTGATGACTTTTCAGGAACAAAAAATAATGAATATAAAACTATTACCGCTGAAGATAATGCTATAGCTGCTATTGTATTTTTTGAGTCCATTATTTTTTTGCTTTTATCTCTTTTTTAACTGGATCAAATCCACTATTTCCCCATGGATGGCATGACATAATTCTTTTTAAACTTAGCGAAAGACCTTTTATAAAACCGTAAGTTTTGAGAGCCTCAATACTATATTCAGAACAAGTTGGTAAGTATCTGCATGAGGGACCAATCAAAGGACTAATTATATATTTGTAGGTTTGAATGAATTTGATCAATAACTGTGTAAAAATATTCATTTGTTTATTTTAATAAATTCCTGAAACAAGGTTTCTTTTATTATTTTAAATTCATTACTTAGCATAGTTGGCTTGGCAATAACAAGATATGAATAACGTAAATTTATCGATATTTTTTTAAATGCATCATTCATTATATTTTTAAGTCGTCTTTTTATTTTATTTCTCTTTACGGCATTTCCAATTTTTTTCTTTGTCACAAATGAAATATTAAATTTGTTTTTGTTTTTATTATTTAGATAGCCAAAATAAATTGTGACATATTTATTTGACACCTTTTTTTTTTGAAGTAACTTTTTAAATTCTTCGTTTTTTGAAAGAGCAAGAATTTTGCTTTTCATTGATTAACCAGACACAGTTAGCGATTTTCTGCCTCTTGCTCTTCGTCTAGCTAAAAGTTTTTTGCCACCCTTAGTTTTCATTTTTGATCTAAAACCGTGTTTTCTTGCTCTTTTAATTTTAGAAGGTTGATACGTTCTTTTCATAAAAGTGATTTTAATTTATTCAAATTTTCGATCTTTATAGTAATTAAATATATAAATAGCAAATATAAGATTTTATAAATACGATAGTTAATATGGAAAAAACAAAAAAAATTAAATTAATTATTGGGATATCGTATCTAGCTTTAGTCTCAATGTTTTTATTATTGTTTTTTTCAAAATTTAGTCTCCAAGAAATAACTTCATATGATTTTATAAAAAATAATAGATTATATTTTCTAGAATTAAAAAGCTCTAATTTATTTTTGATATCACTGATTTTTTTATTTTTCACTGTTTTATGGGTATTTCCTTTTTTAGGATTTGGATCTCCAATTGCGCTATTAGGTGGTTTTATTTTAGGAAAATGGATTGGAACTATTATTGTAGTTTTAGGGCTAAGTATTGGTGCAACATTTTTATATATTTTTGGAAACTACTTTTTGAAAGATATAGTTAGAGAAAAATTTTTAAACAGATTCAAAACACTTGAAATAAAATTCAAAAATTCTGAATTTATTTATCTATTAGTCTACCGATTTATTGGAGGTGTTCCATGGCAATTGAGTTGCCTTTTACCAACACTTTTTAATGTGAAAATATATAATTTTTTCTTTGCAACATTGATAGGGATTATTCCTCAAATTTTTTTAGCTGTTTCTATTGGGAGCGGATTAGAAAAAATTATAGAGGAAAATACTGACGTTCCTAAATTAAGTGATATTATATTTTCTTCTGAAATATATATACCTATTCTTGCATTTATTTTTTTAGTTTTGATTTCAATTTTCCTTAAAAAATCATTTTATAAAAATTAGTGGTGCTCCCACCCTGTACTGACCAGGGAACTAGTCCTTACCAAGGACTTGTTATGCCATTTAACTACAGGAGCATTAATCACTAATTGTATTTTACGAATAATAGAGCATTTTTTTCAAATTATTGCCTTAATTTTTTGTCCAATATGATTTATATCTAATAAGGAAATTTTTATGGGCATTCATTACGATTATAAATCAACCAAAAGTGCTAAACTTATGGAAAAGCAAGCTAAAAGAGAGAGAAAACTTGCCGAAAAAAAAGCAAAACGTTTAGCAAAAGAAGGTACAAAAAAAGATGATAATAAAGAAAAAATCTTAGATGCATCTAAACCTATTACTCTAGATTTTCTTACAAATCCGAATAAAGAATGATTACAAAAGATAAAAATGAGCGATTAAGCTTAGCTCTTAAAAAGAACTTAAAAAAAAGAAAGTTTTTTCAAAAAAAAAATAAGAAAAAAAATAAATAATGTCTATCCAGCCTGACTCTTGGATAAAAAAAATGTGTAATGAACACAATATGATCGAACCGTTTTTAGATCATCAAGTTTCTGAGGGTAAAATATCTTACGGTCTTAGTAGTATGGGTTATGATGTAAGGATATCAGATGAGTATAGAATATTTACTAACGTAAACAGTTCTTTAGTAGACCCTAAAAATTTTTCTGAGGATAATTTTATTGAGAGGAAAGGACCTCATTGTATAATTCCACCAAATTCGTTCGTTTTAGCTAAAACAGTTGAGTACTTTAGGATACCAAAAGATGTTTTATGTATTTGTGTTGGAAAAAGCACTTATGCTCGAACAGGCATTATTTGTAATGTGACACCAATAGAAAATGAATTTGAGGGAAATATAGTTATAGAGCTAAGCAATACTACGCCCAATCCAGCTAAAATATATTCTAATGAAGGTATAGCTCAATTCTTATTTTTTAAATCAGATATACAACCAGAGACAACATATAAATCCAAGAATGGCAAATATCAGGGACAAACTACAATTCAGGTAGCAAAAATTAAAAAATAATCTATGGATAAGTTTTCTATTGAAGGCCCAAGTAGGATAAGGGGAAATGTTGTAGTCTCAGGATCCAAAAATTCTTCACTTCCAATTTTAGCAGCGACTTTACTATTCAATAAGCCAGTTGTGTTAAAAAATTTACCAAAAGTAAATGATATCAATACAATGATAAGTTTATTAAAATCTTTAGGTTCAAAAATTATTTTATCTAAAGATAGAAGGGTCGCCAGAATATACAACAAAAATAATTTAAAAACATTTGCAAGTTATTCTCTTGTCAAAACAATGAGAGGTTCTATTTTGGTATTAGGTCCTTTAATTGCTAGATATTATAAATCTAAAATTTCTTTGCCTGGTGGATGTTTAATTGGAGCAAGACCAATAAATTATCATTTAGACTCTCTAAAAAAACTTGGGATGAGCTATGTTTTAAAAGATGGCTATATATTAGCTAAATCCGATGGTAAATTAAAAGGAACAACTATAAAGTTTCCTAGACTAACTGTGGGAGCTACAGAAAATTCTATAATTGCTGCTTGTTTAGCAAAAGGTACTACTATTTTGAAAAATTGCGCAATTGAACCTGAAATAAAAGATTTAACAAAGTTTTTAAATTCAGCAGGAGCAAAGATTTCCTGGATTGGGAGAACATGTAAAATTATTGGAGTAAACACATTAAATCCAACAGAGTATTCAGTCATGGCTGACAGGATAGAGGCTGGTACTTTTTGTGTAGCAGCAACATTGGCAAAAGGAAACTTGAAGATATTGAATTTTGATGCAAAAATTATTAAAACCGAGTTAGAATTATTAAAAAGATTTGGTGCAAAAATAAAAGTGCATAAAGAAAAAATCTTTATTAAAGGTCCAGAAAAAATTAGGTGCATTAAAAATATTAAAACTAAAGAATATCCAGGGGTAGCAACAGATCTACAGTCTCAACTTATGGTGTTGATGTGTAAAGCAAATGGAAAAAGCTCTATCACTGAAAACATATTTGAAAATAGATTTATGCATGTAGCAGAATTGCGCAGACTTGGTGCAAAAATAAATGTTAAAAATAATAAAGCTTATATTTATGGAAACACCAAATTTATAGGCGCTGAACTAATGTCGAGTGATTTAAGAGCATCAGTTTCATTGGTATTGGCAGCAATGGTTTCTAAAGGTAAATCAATAATTAACAGGATTTATCATTTAGACCGAGGATATGAAAATATAGAGCATAAATTAAAAAAAATTGGGGTTAAAATAAAAAGATTAAAACAGTGAGTAAATATCTAGCTAAAATTATTGCAAATGATCAAGAAGGATTACAAATGATTTCAGCATGCGTTTCAGGCTCAAAAACAAACGTTGAAAATATTAAATATTTGGCTTCAAGCAAAGTTTTTTTAATATCCATAGAGAGAAATAAAATTGAATCTGATCAAACGAACAAGAAAATAAACAGTGTTTGCAGATTTGATTTTGTTGAAAAGGTTAAATCTAAAAACATTGATCAAACAAATAAAGAGGAAATATTAAATTTAATAGGCATCGATTATTTGAAAAACAAAGATGATTATGAAATAAATTTAATTTTTGATAAAAATAGTCACATTGTTTTGACTACAGAAACAATTGAAGTAAGGTTAGAAGATCAAAATGAGATTAAATAAATATGAAAATATTAAATATTAAATTAAGAAACTTCTATAAAAAATTAGATGATTTATTGTTAAAAAGGAAAACCAAAGTTCAAACAAGCTCTTTGCCTATCATAAAAATAATCAATGATGTAAAAAAAAATGGTGATAGAGCACTATTAAAGTATGAGAAAAAATATAATCAAAACAAAATAATAAAACCTAGTTTAAGTCAAATTAAACGATCAATTAAGTCTTTAGATCCCAAAGTAAAAAAAGCTATCGATCTTGCTTATTCAAGAATCTACAAATTTCACTCATTGCAAAAATTTAAAAATATTTCTTACACAGATAAATTTAAAAATAAACTTGAATACAAGTATTTACCAATTGAGTCAGTTGCAATTTATGTGCCTGGATCATCCGCATCTTATCCTTCAAGTGTTTTAATGAATGCTATCCCTGCGATAGTTGCGGGAGTAAAAAGAATAATTATGATTAATCCTGGATATAAAGGAAAACAAAACGCTGCCGTATTGTATGCAGCTAAAAAATGTAAAATTAAAGAAATATATTCTATTGGTGGTCCCTCAGCGATTGCAGCAGTCGCTTATGGGACAAAAAAAATTCTTAGAGTGAATAAAATTGTGGGTCCTGGTAATAAGTTTGTAGCAGCTGCCAAAAAAGAAGTTTTTGGAGATGTTGGTGTTGAGGGAATGATAGCTGGACCATCAGAAGTAACCGTTGTTGGTGATAGATTTTCAAATCCATGTTGGATAGCAAGCGATCTTATTGGTCAAGCAGAACATGATGAACTCGCTCAATGTATTTTAATTTCTAAAAGTAGAGACTTAATAATTCAAACTAGACACGAAATCTCTAAACAATTAAAAAAAATTCCAAGAACAGCTATTGCAAGAAAAAGTTTAGCAAATAATGGAATTTTAATTCAAGTAAACTCAGATAAACAAATAATTGATATTGTGAATAAAATTGCTCCAGAGCATTTAGAATTAAATATAAAAAATTACAAATCTTTTATTTCAAGAATTAAAAATGCTGGTTCTATTTGTTTAGGAAAATATGCTGTGATGGCAATGACTGATTATAATGCTGGTTCAAACCATATATTACCAACTAATGGCTCTGCTAAATTTTCAAGCGGTATAAGTGTTAATGAATTTTGCAAAAGAATTTCATATATAAGCTTATCAAAAAAGGGTATTGAAAAGCTTGGACCATCAGTTATAACTCTTGCAAACTATGAAGGGTTGGCTGGGCACGCTGAATCTGTAAAAAAACGAATTAGGAGAAAATAAATTTGTCAAAACAAGATTTACTTGAATTTAAAGGTAAAGTAACTGACTTGTTACCTAATGCTATGTTTAGAGTTCAACTGGAAAATGGTCATGTAGTGACAGCACATACTGCAGGTAAGTTAAGAAAAAATAGAATTCGAGTATTACAAGGTGATAATGTGACTGTGGAAATGACACCTTATGACCTTACTAAAGGCAGAATTATCTTTAGAGGTTAATTTTTGCCTCGGTAGCTCAGGAGTAGAGCAGAGCCCTGAAAAGGCTTGTGTCGGAGGTGCGAATCCTTCCCGAGGCACCACCAAAACAACTTGAAATTAATATACAAAGAAATTAACTTCTATCTTAAATAAATAACAAAAGGACTAGTAAAAAGATGAGTACAATTCAAGGAAAAGTAAAATGGTTTAATGGTAAAAAAGGCTATGGTTTCATAGAAAGAGACGATAAAGAAAAAGATGCCTTTGTTCACGCCAGTGCAGTAAAAGCTGCAGGTATGAGATTTCTTAATGAAGGGGACAAACTAGAATTTACATTAGAGGATGGACCAAAAGGACCCTCTGCAGTTAATTTAAAAAAATTAGATTGATATTTAAAAATTTAATAAGGGCGTTTTCATCAGACTGAGAACGTCCTAAAAAGGTTAAAAATTAATTTTTTTTCTGCGCACATATGATGTTAACATAAATTAATTTTAACAATGTCTAAAAAACTTATATGCATTCATCTGCCTTACTTAATTTAGATAAATTTTTCTCTATTTATTTAAAAAATTTTGATAATCCAAAAATACTTGATTTTGGCAGTCAATCTTTATCAGATCATATTGGATCAAAAGTTTTGTTAGATAAAATGAATATAAGTTATGAGTATACTGGAGTGGATATTGAAAAAGGGAATAATGTAGATATTGTTTTAGGAGATCCTTATTCATTTAAAGAGATTCCGGACTCAGCTTATGATGTAATAATAAGTACATCAGTTTTTGAGCATGTTGAGTTTTTCTGGCTAACATATTTAGAGATACTTAGAATTTTAAAACCTAATGGAATTTTTTATTTTAATGTGCCCTCAAACGGTGATTTTCATAGGTGGCCAAAAGATTGTTGGAGGTTTTATCCAGATAGTGGAAATGCTTTAATCAACTGGGCTAAAAAAAATAATTTTAATCCTATTCTATTAGAATCTTATGTATCAAAACAATATCTTGAGTGTGGTTGGAATGACTATGTTTCAGTAACTTTAAAAGATAAAAAATATTTAGATAATTATAATGATAGAATTATTTATAATTATAAAAAGTTTCTTAATGGAATTGATCACAATCAAAAACTCTATAACTTTTCAAATAAGTCAGAGGATCATAAGAATTGGGGATTTCGTATGTGGTATAGAATAAGAAAAAAAATTGATAAAATAAAGAAGTGAATAACTTAGAAATATTTTGCATTTGTATTCACGATAAACTTTTAGATAAGATCAAGAAATTAAATTATACTCCTGTAGGTCTAGGATCAGATATTTTTTCTAGTGAATGGATTAGAGATAATAGTGGAATTAATATTACCTCTAAAAATAAGTTTTATGGTGAATTAACATTTCATTATTGGCTTTGGAAAAATAAGCTAAAAAGTATTCAAAAGGACAAGTGGATTGGTTTTTGTGGATATAGAAGATTTTGGAAAAACGAATTTGATAACTCTGATACATCCCTAGATATTAGTCAAAAAATTTTAAAAAGAATTCCCTCCAGTTGGAATAAGTATGATGTAATTCTTGGTGAACATATCTACTTAAATCAAATACCTTTGATTAAAATACTTAAATATGGAAAACTTGCGTTTCTGCGAAATCCTGGAGCAATCTTAAATAAAGGCAGAAATATAAGATTTCAATTTGATATGTTTCATGGAAATGGCGTTTTAGATAAAGCTATAGAGCTATTGGGTCAAAGCGATAGAGAGGATTTTAAACTTTATGTAAAAAAAAATATTTCATTCAATTATGGCAATATGTTTATATGTAAATCTAAAGAACTAATGATTAGGTACTATGAAACTTTGTTTCCATGGTTAGAAAAATGTGAAAATTTTCTAGGTTTTGAATTAAAAGGATATGAAGCAAGAACCTACGGTTTTTTAGCAGAAAGATTTATGGCCTACTGGTTTAATAAAAATTCAAAAGTACACGAGATTCCAGTTATATTTCACGACCTAAATAAAGAAGAACCATAGTTGGAAAAAAGATGTTTCTTTTAAGGGTTGAATAATTTCAATTTTTGTCTAAAAAGCTGTTCATGAATAAAAATGAGACTTATTACAAATTAAACTCAAGTACTCTTAGACTTGTTCTTAGAGGAACTAATAGAGGTGTGCACGCTCATTTCCATGCTGGCTAAAGCTAGCATTTAATCATTACATTATAATTTTAAATCCACATAAAATAATATAAATATAATTAAGGATAGGCGCCCTTAGCATATGGGTAATGTTCCTGGTTGTGGTCCAGGCTAAAGTAGTTCGAGTCTACTAGGGCGTACCAAACAAATGAAAAAAGATAAAAAACTAAATCCAGAGCTTGCTTTAGGATTTACAGATAGAAAAGGTGATGAATTATTAGTTAAAGATCGTTTAATTGAAATCATCAAAAAAAATTTTCAACTTTACGGATTCGAGCCTTTAGAGACACCAGGATTTGAGCTTTCAGAGAATATTGGTAAATTTTTACCAGATGAGGATAGACCAATGTCTGGAGTTTTTGGTTTTAAAGATAAAAGCCAATGGTTATCATTAAGATATGATTTAACAGCCCCGCTTGCACGTTATGTATCAAGGAACTACAGAGATCTTTCAAGACCTTTTAAAAGATACCAAATAGGAACTGTTTGGAGAAATGAAAAACCAGGCCCTGGAAGATATAGGGAATTTACACAAATTGATGCAGATATTGTTGGAACAAAAAATATTTATGCAGATGCTGAGCTATGCATGTTGATGGCAGATACCTTAATTAAATGTGGTTTAGAAAAAGATAGGTTTATAATCAAGATTAATAATAGAAAAATATTTCAAGGAATTCTTGAATTTTTTGAAATAAAAGATCCAAAGCAAAGTTTAACTATACTTAGATCAATTGATAAATTTCAAACTGTTGGAAAAAAAGGGGTATTAGAACTTTTAACAAAAGGAAGATTAGATAAATCTGGTGATTTCACTAAAGGGGCAAATTTAAAAAAAGAGATAGCCGAAGAGATTTTTGAATTATTATCTGCTGACTCAATTATAAGAGATAAAAAAACTGGCGTATGTAGACTATCAGCAGGTGACTCATTATTTAAAATTGAGAACGATACTTATTTAGAGGGATTAA
Source organism: uncultured Pelagibacteraceae bacterium (assembly GCA_902580895.1). Lineage (GTDB taxonomy): Bacteria > Pseudomonadota > Alphaproteobacteria > Pelagibacterales > Pelagibacteraceae > Pelagibacter. The sequence goes on from CACHMJ010000001.1 coordinate 208,137, forward strand.
AAGAAGTTGATACTATTTTAAATTATATGGGTGAAAATAAAGAGGTAAATATAATGAGCACAGATTTATCATTTAAGCAAGATATGATTAACTTTCAAATGGATCTGTCCGTTGTAAGAGGTCTAGAATATTATACTGGCACAGTAATGGAGGCAGAGACAACTGATACTTCATTTTGGAAATCATCAAGAGACGCAAATGCATTTAAAAAAATAAAATTGAATTCACTTTCTGGTGGGGGCAGATATGACAAACTTGTATCAAGGTTTTTAAATGATGACTATCCATCTGTGGGAATATCTATTGGTCTAGATAGAATTTTAATGCTTTTAAAAGATAAATATAAAGATCAAACATTAAAAAATCCTATAATAATTTGTGTTTTCGACAAAAAGTATTTTTCAAAATACAATGAAATTTTACAGACACTAAGATCAGCAAATATCAATTCTGAAATTTATATTGGAGACGGAAATCTAAAATCTCAAATGAAATACGCAGATAAAAGAAATGCTCCAGCTGTAATTTTTTGTGGTGACAATGAAATTAAATCTGGAAAAATTACGTTAAAAAACTTGAAGTCTGGAGATGAAATTTCTTTAGAATTAAAAAATCTTACTAATGAAATCAAAAAAATTATCTAATAAAATCCTTAAAACTATTAAGTCTAGAGGATTTAAGTTTGTTGAATTACCTCCCGTAATAGAGGCTAGCCATATTCTTCAAAGATCAGGCGAAAATTTTAGAAAATATTTGTTCTCTTTCAACAATTCTGAAGGTAAAGAATTTGCTTTAAATCCTGATCTAAGTCTTTCAGCTATATTGCATTTCGCAAAAAAGGATGTCAACAAAAGAGAAAAAATTTTTTACTCAGGTAACGCTTTTAGAAAATCTTATAATAATAAAAAGACAGTTATTGACCAAATAGGAATAGAGATTTTTTCATCTAAAGATGAAAACAAAGATGACAAGGAAATAATTGATACCTCAATAAAAATGTTGAAAACTTCAGGATTTAAAAAAGCAACAATAAAAATTGGTAATTTTAAATTATTCGAACTTTTAATTAGAAAACTTCCAGTCGTACCTAGATGGCAAAATCGTTTAATTAAATTTTATTGGAATGAGAAATATTTTTCAGAACTCTTAAAAAGACTAGAAAGTAATCTAGATATTGATCCTTTTGTAGTTTCTGCAGATCATAAAATTTATCTAAAAATGAAAAAAGATAATCCGAACAAGATGATTGCAGGTAGATCGTATAAAGAAATACTTTCAAGGTACGAAAATAAACTACAAAATCCAAGAATAACAAAAACTGGAAAATATAGTGCTAAAGTTATTAAAGAATTTCTAAAGATCAAAACATCTTTAAAAGATGCTCCAGATAAACTTAATAGATTTTTCAAAAAATATAATTTGAATATATTTGTTGGTAAAGATTTTTTTCCAATCACTAATTTTGGTCAAAAAAATCTCAAGTATGAATTTTCAGCCAGCAACGGTCGCGGTAAAGAAGTTGAGTATTACGACTCATTTAATTTTTCAATTGATGTAAAATTAAAAAATAAGACAAAGACTTATATTGCAGGGGGTCGCTACAACAATATGGCACAAAAAAATCTTGGCTTAAAAAGGATTCCTGCTGTAGGTGCTGCAATTAATCTTGGAGTATATGAATAAAGAAATAATTAATATAGGGTGTGTTTCCAAGGGAAGGCTGAAAATTCAATCCGAACAAATATTAAAAAAAAAGAAACTTAAAGTTTTTTTTGATAGAGGAGAGAGAGAACTAATCGGTAAAGTCAGAGGAAGAGATGATATTTCAGTATCATTTATGCACGCAAGAGAAATTTTAGAACAGTTATCTATTGGAAACTTAGATATTGGAATAAGTGGATTAGATCTTTTAAAAGAGTCTGAAATAAATATTCAAAAAAATATAAAATTAGAAAAAAAACTAAATTTTGGTTTCGCAACCCTAGTTCTTGCTTGTAGGAATGAATTCATTGATTTGTTTACTACTCTAGACCTTGATGAGGTCGCAGAAGATTACAAAAAAAAGAATAAATCTTTATTAAAAATTGGAACAAAGTATCCAAATCTTACAAGAGAATTTCTTTATTCAAGAGGTGTCACCAACTTTACTATAGTTAAGTCACTCGGTAGTACAGAATTAATGTGTGCAATGAATACTGCGCAGCTTATATGTGATATCAGCAGCTCGGGGACTACAATTAAACAAAACAATCTTAGAATATTAAATGATGGAGAAATATTAAAATCTCAAGCTTGTATATTTAGCTCAAAGAAAAGTAAGAAGAAAAAGGGGTTAAAAAGTTTAATAAGATTACTTACCAAGTAATTTATCTTTAAAGTAAATAAGAATAATTTTTATAATATCCAAATTTCTGATAATTGCATAAAGTCCAACTATGATTCCTATTACTACAATTATTTTAAAGATAAATATTAAATCCATATTATTTAATCTATCAAGAATTATCAAAATCAGAACTCATTTGTGGCCTATTTTCTCTTTTCCTGTAAAGTACAAATCTTTTCCTTTGGCTTTTATCATCCAATCGTGATGAAAAGGAATTTTTTTTTTATTTTTTTTAAGTGCCTTTTTGACTGCTTTCATTATTTTTTCTGCTCCCAATACAGGTACAGCCATTCCGATTTGTCTTCTAATAGACTCTTTTCCACCAACAAAATTATATTCGTCTGGAAAAGTTTGTAATCTTGCTCTTTCTCTATTTGTTAAAGCTCTATTTTCTTTATAATGATACACATGTGTTCCACCACCACCACTTCCAGTGACAGTATATGCAGGTTTTGAACTATCTAGTCTTTTATAGATGTGGCTCATTCTTGCTTTTTTAACTCCAGGGAGACCATCTTTATCATCACCTAAATCCCAAACATTTTTACCTTCAGCTGTCTTTTTCAATCTTCTTATTACTCTTTCATCATGATTTGTTAGTTCTTGGTGTTGTGCCCATTTAGGTATTTTTTGGAGAGCTTTTTTACAAGTGGTGTAAGGTCCTTCTATTTTTTTTGGCTTTTCAAAGTTAATGTTATTTTCTTCAAAAAAATCACCTTTAAAACCAACTAGTATAATTCTATGCCTAGTTTGTGGAATTCCATATTCTTCAAACTTATAATTGTCTGCGTAAATTCTATATCCATGTTTAGAGCATTTAGCTAAATCACTCATTATTTTTTTAAAATTTTGGTAATTTAGATTTTTTAATTTTTCCTTATCAAATTTTTTCTCTTTCTCCATTACAACTGGATCTGATGAATTATATTTCAATTTTTTACCTAGAGAGGTAACGTTTTCCGCAACAAAGAATTCTGGTTCAAAAAAATTTAACACATCACATGCATATGTATATAAACCACCAAATTCACCCTCCATTTTTTTATTTTTTCCAACTAGACTAAAATCATTGCAAGGAAATCCAAATAAAAGACCATTAATTTTTCCAAAATCTTTCCTTATTTTTTCAAGCCTTTTTGGCTTTGAAAAGTTTTCTATTTTTTCATGAAAAGTTTCACATTTTTGATTATTTTTAAACGTTTCACAGGAGTCTTTATCAATATCAATGCCCCAAATATGTTCAAAACCAGCTTTTTTTGCTCCTTCAGCAAAACCGCCAGCTCCACAAAATAATTCAGCAATTTTTATCTTATTCTCTCTTGACATTTCCACAGAAGATATATATATGTTCTGTGAGAATGTCAAATGGATATTATATAAGGTAAATTTATGGTAAAACCTAAAAAAACAAGAACTAGTCATTTAAATCCCTCTGAAAAATTTGAGTACTATTTTAATCTTAGAATGAGTTTACTTAAAAGTGCTCTTAGAGGAGTTGGAAACCTATCTAACAGAAATGTTTACGAGATTCCCGATGGAGCAAAAAAAATTATAGAAAGTAAAATGAAGGAATGGAGTAAAGAGTATGTGTTGGATAAATGGAATAAAAGTTCAAAAAAAGTAGAAAATTTAAAGAAACCAGAAAGTCTTTACGACCAATATTTTAAAAAAAAATGAATTATGGAATTGATGCACGTTAAAAAGAAGAGGTTATCATACACGGTGAGCAACAACATCGATAGAGCACTTACAATACCTCTCGCCAGAGTGCATCCTGGTTTTATCCTTTGTTTGTGTTCAATAGTTGCAATTAGCAAGTTGACTATGCAAATTTTAATGCGTGCAAAGCTACACCTTTCTTTCTTTCTATGTAGCTTGTACGCGTTAAAAAATAACCACAAAGGAGTTTAATTGAAAAAAAATTATTTTCATTCTTGTTTACAGGATAGATTGCAATACGCCCAAGAGTTTGCAAAGGATTACACACTATATTTACAAAGTGTTGAATTTACCAAAAAAACTGAGAGGGAATTTTATAAAAATAATAAAATATTATTTTTACTAAATAAGATTCTTAATTTACCAACTAATACACTAAAATTTATAAAAGTTTCAAAAAGTAAGTTTATTTTAAAAAAATGTTTAAATGAGATTGAAGTAATTAAAAAAGAATTAAAAAATTATGAATAAGTTGCTTGAAATATTGAACTGGGTAATAAGACTTAAACAAAAAGGAGAGGGTCATGATGTATCAAAATCTACAGAAAAATTTAAATGGTACAGTGTGATTCTAGAATTTATTCAAAATACAATTGATTCAAATATTAAATTTAATAAAGAATTAAGAGAAAAAAATAATAATCATCAAGATTTACCTGCACATATTAAAATTTCATTTACAAAAGTAAAATTTTCAGATTTTGTTAAAAATTTCATTACAAAAAAATTTAAATCAGTTTTAGGATTGAGTAGACTTAAGCCAGGTGCTGTAAAAGAACTTGAGGGCCAAGATCATACAGATTTATTAATTTTAGAGGATTTCAATACTCAAGGTATTTTAGGGGATCATAGAAAATATAGTAGCGCACTAGAAAATGGTAAAGATAATCCTATCTTTAGATTTAATTTTTATGTTGGAGATGATCAAAAACTTGATGATCCTGACCTAGGTGGTAGTGAAGGTGAAGGACGACAAACTTTTTATTATGCTTCAAAAATTTCTACATTTTTTTATTATACTATAAGAGAGAATAAAATTCCTTTGTTGTATGGAATGACATTTGTTGGAAATGCTAAAGATGAAAATGGTAAAAGTTGGATGCCAGTGTTAAGATATGGCGAAGAAGTAGTTTTAAAAGGTGAATTGGGTGATGGAGATGATAAAATTCCCACAGATTTAAGTTATGCCATTCCCTCAGAAAATGAGGAATGTAACAAAATTTTTAAAAATATAATTCCAATTAAAAGAGATAATGAGACAGGAACTTCAATTGTAATTCCCTATTATGACAGAAGATATCTTAAAAAAGATAGAGTTATTTCAAAAATAATTGAGGTCTATAGAGTTTTAATCCTCAGGGGACAGCTAGTTATTGAAATTGATGATGAAATCATTAATTCATCAACAATAGATAAGCTTTGTGCTAAATATTCAACTTCAGAGGAAATTAAGCTACAGAATACACTTAAGTATTTTGGTTTTTTAAAAGAAATTGATAATAAAAATTATGAGTTCGAAACTTACTTAAATTATACAAAAGGAATAAATTTTTTTGACGAAAAAATTATTCCAGAATTTCATGAATTTACAAAACATTTTAATGCAGGCAAAATAGTTAAGTTAAGATGTAACTATAATCTTAACAAAAAAGTTGATGGAAGAGTTGGAGATAGAGAAAAAAACATTAATACTTTCTTTGACTTATATTTAAAAAAATCTGAGGACCAAATAAGGTCTTATCAGTTAAATGATTTTATTAGAGGTAGTCTATCAATATACGATGAAAAAAAAAAATTGGATTGTTTTGCATTAGTAGACGTTCAGGACGACGAAGCGAAGCTTTTCTTTAAGTGTGCAGAAGGTGCAAATCACTCAATTTGGGACCCAACTCTTTGGAAATTAGATAATTACTATACCGAAACTTATGGAGATGTAGTCAGGTTTGCAAAAAAAGCACCAGAGCAAATTTTAAGGTTAATTGAAGCAAAAGATACAAGACCTGATTATGATACCTTTAGTGATTTATTTCCAGATTTAAGCGATGAGGGCAAAAAAAAGAAAAAAAAGAAAAAGAAGCAGCAAAAAATTATCACACCTCCATTTGTTCCAAACATATATGGAAAACTTAAAAATTATGAAGTTGATGAAACTAAACAGAAAGATGGTGGATTTTATGTGAAAGGCAATTCTTTTGAAAAAAAAGAAATTGTTTCAAAAATTTCTGAAATGGGAAAGGATCAAGAAACTTTAATTGAATTCATTAATAAAGAGGAAGATGAAGACAAAAAGGAAATATTGTCTAATTATTTGGTAACAATAAAAAGAAGAATAAAAGAATATGAACAATTTGTTGAAAATGGATGTGATAATTTTCCAATCAACATACGATTAAAAATGGCTTTTGAAGGTGAGAATTTAGGAAATCCATTTAAAAAATATGATCCAAAAAAACATTTTGATTTAGATAAAAATAAAGAATTTAATTTTAATATTGAAGGCGATGTTACTTTAAAAAAATGTTCAGAAAACGTAATTGTTTTATCAGCCTCTTCTTCTAATTTTAAATTTTTATTAACAGGTTTTTCAAAAATTTCAAATTATGATGTAGCTGTTCAAGACAAAGAGGAACAAATATAATGGGTCAAATAACTCTTCAAAAAAGAAAAAGACGTAAAATTACAACAGCATTTCCAACTCCAGAAATAATTCTAGAAGGGTTTCAAGAAAATGAGAATGTAAAATTTTTTGTAAAAATTAATCTCGTTGATAGTGAGAAATATTTATCAAAAGATAGCAAAATTATTTTATACCCTATGACAAAACAAGGGGTTGTCTTGCTTCCAATTTATCTCGGCACTGTTGGTAAGATTGAAATCGATGAAAAAGGATATTTTGTTACTGACGAAATGATGGAAAATTTGTATTTTAATCTCAAAATTTCCACAGCCAATTCAAATGTAGAAGGTTTTGCCTATAAACTTAGATTTAAGAAGCCAGAAAGCGGCGAAGGAGAAGTTGAAGATCAAGATGGTGATCAACAATCAATATTGCCAATAGTTGAAGATCCAAATCAATCAATTCCTTTCAAAGTCTTAATGCAGCCAGTTCAAGGAGAACCACCCACTTTATTTGTAAGAACTGGACTAAAAAACAAAATAAAATCTTCAGCAATTACTCAATACATTGTGACGACTAGTGCAATAAAGACAATTATCACAAATTATATTCTAGATCGTGAAAGTGATGGCGATCTATTTAAGGAAAAGTGGGAAATATTAATAAAAGATTTAATAAATGATAAAAAATTTACATTTCCATCCAGAGAGGAAGCTCTTGATCGATCTGGAACTTTAAATTCTGAAATAGAAGATATTATCGAAGATGTAATAACTCAGTTTGGTAGAAAAAGAAAATTTAGAGGTACTCAATATTCATTAAGTGATGCATTCATTAATGAAGTGTCATTATCTCAAGAAGAGGGGGAAAATGAAAATGATAGTATGTGAGTTTAATGATGATGGATATAAAGCTTACAAATCGTTAATAACTGATATCCAAGATGAGGTTGCAAAAAATGATGGTGATGTAATTAAAGGATACAATAAAGACTTAAAAAATAGAGTTAAAGAACTTCAAAAAAATAAAATCTTAACAAGAAATTTTGAATATCAAATTTCCTTAGATGTAAAACAATTTCAAAATAGACATGAGCTAGGAATTTATTTGCATGAGGTCTTTCAAAAAGTACCCACTTTCAAATTAGTAAATAATTATAAACTTTGGGATTGGATATCATTACAGTATTTTGATTTAATTTTTACTGAGAAAGGAACAGCATCGGATTGGAGATTTAGGCTAATTGATGATCATAAATTAAAATTTAGAAATTTAATGTATGTCCCATGGTGGTTATTAAGACACTACGGAAAAGAAGATTCTCGAATTTTTTTAACAAGACTAAATTTAGATACAGCAGGAGATTGGAATGAACAATTTATGAAAAAAAATCATGTACGAAATTACAAAAAAATAGCACATATATGTCATATACTTTTTTATGATGAAGAAGAAAAAAGAGATATACCCGGTACAAGCAAGGGAAATATTGGAGCGTTACAAGATTTTTGTGATGAAGTTAAGTACTTAAATTTAATCTATGATTTATTTGAAATGTCAAATAAAGAAATCTTAGAAAAACTTCCAAAGAGATTTTTTAATTATATGAAAAAAATAGGCAAGGAAGTCAAGGTTGATGGAAAGATATTTAGTTAATTTTAATTATAATTTTTTATTTAATGTCTTATTCTAAAAATACTAAGCCAGAAAAATTGATTAGATCTTTATTATATAAAAATGGTTATAGATTTAGAATTCATGTGAAAAAACTTCCTGGTAAACCAGATATTGTTCTACATAAACATAAAACAATTTTAAATGTTCATGGTTGTTATTGGCACTATCATGGCTGCGCTCATAGTAATGTGCCAAAGACTAAAACTCAATATTGGATAGAAAGATTAGAGCTTAATAAAAAGAGAGATTTTATTAATAAAGATAAACTTAAAAAATTAGGTTGGAAAGTCATTGATGTATGGGAGTGTACTTTAAAAGGAAAGAATATTGATAAAACTTTTAACACCCTGGAACGTCTAATCATTGCCTAAAGATATATATCAAATTATGGATAAAAGTTACTTAATGGAGCTGAAACTATCAGAATTAAAATCAGAAAATCAAAAAGAAGTTTTCTTTAGATATTTATCTATCGCTGAGCATTACATTTCTACTGAAAATGAAAAAGAGGCTGAGAAGATTTTAAAAAATTTGGGCTATAATAAAAAAACCATCAAGTCATTCATAAAAACAGTTCAAAATCATGTTGCTTCAGAATTTCAAGATATGAAAGAAATTATGATGGGCAAGGTTCCAAAGAGGTTATTAAATTGATGCTAATTTTTAATTACAAATCTAAAAAAGAGCTTAAGGAAAATATAGGAAAAACACTTAATTATACTGAAACAAGTATGTTTGGACCAGAGTATAAGGAAAGTGGAGTGTTAGTTGGCAGCAACAGGCCTTATTCAACTGAGAATAAAGGACGTGAATTTTTTGCAGAAGTAACGATAAAAAATAACATAATCGTAAAAGTAAATTGAAAAAAACTTTAAATATAATCAAGGAGGTATAACATACGAATCATGGACACAATTTTAATAATAATTTTAGGTTTATTGCTTATAGCAACATTAGCAATTCTATATTTGAATATTAAGACTAAGACCAAAAAAGAGGATGAAAATAAAGAGGCTGAAGAAATAGCGAATTTGAATGCAGAAATTGTAAAACTAAAAGATAGTTTAAATGCAACAATTAATACTTCATTAAGTTCCATGTCCACATCTTTTAACGCTCTGTCAACCGGTGTTACAAAAGACATGACTGAGGCTTTAACTAAGGTTGATGAAAAGGTTGGAAATTTCAATCAACAGGTTCAATTATTAAATCAAAGCCAAGAAGGTATTACAAAAATACTAGCTGGCGTTAAGAAATATGGTGTTTTAGCAGAGAGCAGCCTCGATGCTCTTATGAGGGATTTATTACCTGCATCCCAATTTATGACTAATGTGAAGATGAAAGAGGATACTAGTGAGAATGTGGAATTTGCTATCAAACTTCAAGGAGATGTTTTGGTCCCAGTGGACTCTCATTTTCCGGTAGAAAAATTCAAAGCAATAACTGATGCGCATGAGGCAGATGATAAAAAAGCAGTTGCTGATTCTAGAGCCAAATTAGCAAGCGCTTTTAAATTGAAAGCAAAAAGCGTTAATGAGAAATATATTGTGCCACCAAAAACAACTGATTTTGCCATAGTTTATGCTGCCTCAGAAAGTCTTTATAGAGAATTAACTGAATATCAAGATCCAAGCTCAAAAGAACTACTAACCCAGGAACTAATGAGAAAGTATAAGATAGTCATCTGCGGTCCTAATACTCTTTCAGCTTATTTACAGTCATTACACATGGGTTTTCAATCATTGAAAGTTCAAAAAGGAGCGGTCGAAATTTACAATCATTTAAAAACAATCAGCACAAGATTTGCTAAGCATTTTGATAATGTAATAGTTTTAAGAAAAAAACTAGATGAAGCGATGAGTGTTGTTGATAAGTTTGGAACGGATGCTAGATCAATTACTAGAACTTTGGAAAATATTAAAGATCCCGAGCAAGTTGAAAAAGCTGTACTAACTGAGAACGTTGAGAATTTCGTTGAGAGAAATAGACAAGTTAAAAAATAATTTCTTTTTTCAGAAAATACCCTCTATAAGAAATCACATGCGATGGAATAAGAAATATAACTATCCTACATCATCAAGAGCAACTGAAGATGGAATAAGAAGATACTTATTAGGTGAAACAAAATTACCAAGCGTCACCTCAATTCTAGATGCAACAAAATCTGAAGAAGATAAGGCTGCTTTAGCCAATTGGCGAGAACGAACAGGAGAAGCTGTAGCAAATAAGATTGTTAAAGACGCTGCTTCCCGCGGGTCTCAAATGCACAGTTACTTAGAGTCTTTTCTTTTAGGAAGAGAAAACTTGAGTTTCTTCGAGGATAAAGAACAATATAAAACAATGGCTAAAGAAATTATTGAAAAGGGTTTAAAAAATAGACTTGAGGAAATATGGGGAGTTGAATGTACACTTTATTATCCTGACAGGTACGCAGGTACTGCTGACTGTGTAGGAATTTATGAGGGTCAATCTTGCATAATAGATTTCAAAAATAGCCGGAGACCAAAAAAATTCGAGTATATAGATAGTTGGCTATTACAATGTGCAGCGTATTCTTTAGCACATAATGTTGTGTATAATTCTAATATTACATCTTGTATTATTCTTGTTTGCACAGTGGATAACTTATTTCAAGAGTTTAAGATTCAAGGGCCTGAACTAATAACATATCAAAATTTGTTTTTAGGTAGATTAAAAAAATTTAATGAAATGAATAATTTAGTTTAATAAAAAATGGATAAGATTGTAATTTACGATACAGAGACAACAAACTCAACAATATGGGGATCTATAATAGAAGTTGGAGCTGTTGTAGTTGATAAAAATTTAAGAGAAATTGGAAAATTAAATATAAGAGGGCGAATGCCAGAAGGTGAGGTGCCAAGTGCAAAGGCTTTACTTGTTAATTCAACTAGTATCGATTTATTAACTAAAGGCAATTATTCACATTATGACTTTTTAGGTGCTGTTGAAAACTTTTTCATAAAATGTGCTCCAGCAATGTTTATGGGTTGGTCTAATCTTAATTTCGATTCAAGGATGCTAAATTTCAATTTTTTCAAGGGTAATAGGTACCCTTATACAACTCATGTTTCACCCAATAGACAACATGACGGTTTACATATAGCGAGAGCAGCCCAGACTATTAATTTAGAAACTTTAAAGACTGAGTTAACAGAGGCAGGAAACCCAAGCCTAGCATTAGAATCTTTATCAAGAATGCAAGGTTTCGACACCTCAGCAAGCCACACTGCCTATGCCGATGCAATAAACACCCTGAAAATTCTTAGAATAATTAAAAATAAACATAAAGACAATTGGGAAAACTTTTTAAAAACATCCACAAAAACAAGCGTAGAAACATCTTTAAAAAGCGAGGGCATATATTCCATTTTTGAAAATGTGAAGGGTAGAAATATGATGTATCTCACTAGCACACTACATCCAAATCATTGTTTTCATCCATCTTACGCATCGTGGGGATATGTTTGGGATTTAAGAAGAGATCCAGAACCATTATTAAATTTATCAGTAAATCAATTAAGAGATATATTAAAAAAATATAGTCCTAAGGCTACAAGAGTTTTAAAAACCAATAAAGCTCCAGTAATTTTGGATAAAGAGTTTGCCTTAAAACAAAAACCCTATTCAGACCTAGATTTAGAAACAATAAAAAAAAGAGCACAAATGGTAAGAAATAATGAAAATTTTTGTAAAAATATACAAATTATAAATAGAGAGGCAGCAGAGGAAAAGGAGCAAACTAAAACCCAGGAAGATTTGTTACCTGAAGAAACTTTGTATGAAAAATTTATTCCTAATAAAGATACTGCTCTTTTTAAAACCTGGCATAGCTCATCTTGGGAAGATAAATTGAAATTACTAGATAAATTTCAAGACAAAAGATGTAGTTGGTTTGGTCAAAAAATAATTTATCAAGAAGCACCTCAAATTTTACCACCTGATTTATATAAAAATATTAAAAGTGAAATTGCTAGACGTATACTAAGTAAGAATAAGGAGAAGTGGCAAACGGTAAATATGGCATATAATGAAATCGACTATTTGAGAGATCAAGCAGATAAAAGAGATGATAAAATTGAATTGAATAAACTAGATGAAATTAACGATTTTATTATGTCTATTGAAAAGAAATATGAAATTGCGTAGTTGACTTTAAGAGATAAGTTTATAGAAAGGATTTATGCTCATAAATTTTAAAGATGAAGATTTCGAAAACAAAATAAGAAAAGAAGATGTTTCTGTAGTACAGCTAAGTGCATCTTATTGTGGACCTTGTAAAGTTTTAAAGCCATTAATGGATAAGCTTTCAGAAAATGAGTATAAGGGGAAAGCAAATTTTTATTATGCTGACGTGGAAAATGATGGAATCAATCTCGGATCGCAAGTCGGTTGCAGAGCGGTGCCAACCGTTATAGTTTTTAAAAAGGGTGTAGAAGTTGATAGGCTGGTTGGTGGAGTTCCAGAGAGCAACATGAAAGAATTTTTAGATAAAAATATCTAATTTAAGTTTAATATTTCGCCAGCTAAATACAAAGATCCTGTAATTATTAACATATCATTTTCTTTAAGTGATAAGGATTTAATTGCTTTCTCAATATTTTCTTCATATTTAACATTTAAAACATCTCTAAATTTTTCTTTTAATTTTTTACCACTTATAGAGTTTTGTTGATTAGGGATATCAACAGTGGTTAGAGACGATATATCTTTAAAGTGGCTAATATATTCTTCATGATTTTTATTACACATCATTCCTATAATAAAATGCTTATTACAGTCTAAGGTTTGAAGATATTCATTTAAAACTCTAGCGCCATCTTCATTATGACTTCCATCTAACAGTAATTTGTTATTTTTGATTAGATCTTTAATTTTTCCAGACTTTATTTCTTGTAATCTCCCAACACTCTCAATTTTGGTAATTGCATTTTTTATATCATCATCTTTAACTTCAAGATTTAATTGTCTTATTGTAGCTATTGCAGTTGAAATATTTTCTAACTGGAACTGTCCAAGAATATTTGGCAAGGGTAGTTTCAAGCCACCAAATTTATCCTCATAATAAAAAAAACCATTTTCTCCATTAGAATAACTATAATCTTCATTAAAGAACAATTTATTAGATAAGTTTTCTGAAATTGATTTTTTGATATATTCAGTTGTTTTAACTGAGTTTTGTTTAGACACAATTATATTGGAATTTAAAAGAGAGGATGTTTTTTCAAATACGATTTTTTCAATAGTTTGTTGATCTTTTGGTAACCAGTCAAGATGATCTTTACTAATAGAGCATACAATACTCGCTAAATTATTTTTTAGAATATTAGTTGCATCAAACCTATGAAACAAGCCTGCCTCTATTAAATTAATATTATCGGGATATTGAGTAGCCTTATAGAAATAACAAGCAGACAAAGCCTCAAAAAAAGTTAAGGGATTTTGATCATTTATTTTTTCAACTTCTTCAAAAAGATCAATCAATTCGTCATCATGAAGCATATTATTATTAAAAACAAACCTTTCATTGATTTTTTGAATATGAGGGCTCGTATAAACATTGCATTTTACTTTTGCTTCTTTGAGTATCGAAAAAATTGCATTAATAGTAGATTGCTTACCATTTGTTCCTACGACCGAAATTGCTTTTATTTTGTCTTGAGGATTACCTAATTTTTCACAAAGAATTTTTATACGATCTAAACTTAAATCTATTTCTTTAGGATGCAGCTTTTGTAAAAGATAGATTGTCTTCTGAAGTTTCATTTTCTTCAGAGGTTATAACAGGTTTTTTATTTAATAGAATTGAAATTAAAATACCAATTTTTTCTTGAAGATCTTTTCTCTCAAGAATTAAGTCCACAAACCCAGTTTTCTGAACCATAGAGCTTCTTTGAAAATTTTCTGGTAAACTTTCTTTTATTGTACCTTCTATAACAGAGCGACCTGCAAAAGCTATTAAGGCATGATCAGATTCTGCTATATGTAAGTCTCCCAACATCGCGTAAGAGGCTGTAATTCCACCAGCAGTCGGATCAGTTAAACAAACCAGATAAGGAAGATTATTTTTTTTTAATTCGTTAATAGCCATCGTTGTCCTTGTCATTTGAGATAATGAAATCAAGCTTTCCATCATTCTCATTCCTCCTCCGGAACTAAAACAAATAAAAGGAGTTTTGTTTTCGATGGCATATTGAATACCATATAGAAATGCCTCACCCTCCGCAGCAGCCATTGAGGCACCTAAAAATTCAAAATCTGATGCAACTGCAGTTATTTTAATATTATTAATTGAACCAGAAACAACCATCATACCACAATCCAGTCCTGTTTTTTTTCTCGCACTTTTTAATCTATCTTTGTAAGATTTAGAGTCTGTCCAATTTAGTGGGTCATCTTTTGGAATTGGTGTTTTAAAAATTTCATAATTATTCTTACCAAAAAAAATATCAAATCGCTGTTTCGGATTAATTCTGTGGTGTTTATTGCAATCAGGGCACACCCAGAGATTTTCCTCTAAATCTTTTTTCAAAATTGGTCCTTTACAACAACTAGTCCAATCACTTTTTGCGATTTCTTCTTTTGTTGCTCTTTTATGGATAGCTGTTTTTATTTTCTCACCAGCTTTGATTATTTTTGTTATCCAGTTCGTTGTAGCTCCTTTGTAAAAGTAGAAATATACTTGCCTAAATTTGATGGCAAATTTTTGTCCTCTAGATTATCCTGAATATACTTTACAAAAGCACTACCAACAATAACTCCTTGACACCCAGTATTAGCTATTTTTAAAGCATCTTTTGGAGATTTAATTCCAAATCCGGAGCAAATTGGTAATTTTGTTGATTTTTGGATTCTTTTTACAAAATTTGATACATCAATTTCATTAGCAGATTTATCTCCAGTCACACCCGAAACATTCACTTGATACAAAAAACCACTTGATATGCTAACTATATCTTTAAGTCTATTATCGTCTGTTGTTGGGGCTATAAGTTTAATTAATGATAAACTTTTTTTATTTAATTCCTCTCTTAAAATATTTTCCTCCTTTAATTCATGAGGTGCATCCACAACTAAACAAGCATCGGCACCCGCATCACTTATATCAGTAACAAATTTTGAAATAGGATATTTATATAAATTAGCAATATAACCCATTAAAACAATCCCAACTTCTTGATTATAATTTCTAATTTCGCTAACTAATTTAATTATATCTTTTAAAGTATCTCCGTTTTCTAAAACTTTATCATGGGCTATTTTTATGACTGGTCCCTCTGCAGAAGCTTCAGAAGTTGGATAGCCACATTCAATTACTGAAACACCGTTATCTATTGCTTTTTTGATTAATTCCAAGCTTGTTTTATAATCTGGATAGCATCCAACAAAATAAGCCACCAATTTTGTCTTTGGATTATTTGACCGAAATATCTTTTTTAGTCTTTCACTCAAAATCTTTACCTATGTGTTCTTGAATTGTATCTAAATCTTTTTCACCTCGACCACAAAGGCTTAAACAAATTAAGTAATCTTTTGATTTATCTTTTGCCTGTTTAATGACCTCAGCAGCTCCAGCCATTGGTTCTAAAGCTGCAGAAATGCCCTCAGTTTTCGCAACAAGCTTGTAAGCATCTAAAATTTCCTTATCAGTTGCAAAAGTATAATCAACAGCTTTCAAATTTTTAAGATATGAATGCATAGGTCCTACACTGAAATATTGTATTCCCGCACCTAAAGAAGAACCTCCTAAAGATTTAGAGCCATCATTAGATTGCAACATATATGTTTTCATACCCTGCATTATCCCTGGTGTCCCATTACTCAATGCCGCTGTTTCAGCTGCTTCTACACCAATTTTTTTTACACTTGGTTCATCTAAAAACTCATAAATACTGCCCGCGAAATTTGATCCGCCACCTAAACACCCAACTATCATATCTGGAACTTTTCCCTCTTGAGCCATTGACTGTTCCCTGATTTCTTTACCGATTATACTTTGTGCAAATGTTACTATTTTAGGAAATGGGGCACTAGAAACACAAGATCCAATGATATATGCATAATCAGGATTACTGGTCCAGGTTTTTATTGCAAATGTAATTGCTTCCTTTAATGATCCAGGTACTGATTTTAACTTTGCTCCATAATGTTTAGCTTTAATTATATTTTGATTTACTCTCTTTATATCAATTTCTCCCATCACTCCAATCAGTGGCATATTAAATTTAGCAGCTACAGCTGCTGTTGCAGAATAATGTTGTCCAGCTCCAGATTCACAAATGAGATGTTTTTTACCCATTCTTCTTGCTAATAATATTTGGAAGAGACTATTATTAATCTTATGACTTCCTGTATGATTAAGATGTTCTTGCTTGAATAATATTTTTGCACCTCCTAAATTTTTAGTAAGATTTTCGGCAAAATATAGTGGTGATGGTCTTCCAATATAATGTTTGCAATAATAAGCGTATTCATCGAGAAAAGCTTGATCTTTGATTGCATCCTCAAAGCCTTTGTTAAGTTCATGCAATGCGGGCATTAACGTTTCTCCCACCGCCATACCACCCATAGCATTTTCTCCCTCACCATAGTATCCTAACTCATCTGGTCCTGATTTAAGTGAATTTTTAGTCATATCTTAAGAATTTATATTATGCACTGTATTTAATAGATTATCAATTTTATCAATGTCTTTTTTTCCATTTTGGTCTTCTAAGGCTCCACTGAGATCAATAATGAAGTCTTTATTTTGAAGATTAGGTATATCATTTATTTGGATATTTCCTGCAATCATTTTATTTAACTCACTAGGTACGTCATCTAGTAAGCTATGATCAAAACTTTCCGATTTATGGTAACCTTTTGAATCGAAAAGAATTATATCTGAAATTTTTAGATAATCTTTATATCTGATGACATCTTTTTTAGTAGAAATTGTGAGAGCTGATATAATTTTCATCTTATATTTATCTTTTATCTCCTTAGTTCTTTTTGGATCGACATCATATAATTGATAAAAATCAAAGTTTAAATTCTTAATTTTTTCCAAAATTTCATTCGTTGGATTTACTAATACAGAAACAAATTTTACTTGTTTTTTATCAACTCTTATTAATTCTTTTAATTTTTCAAAATTAACAAATCTTTTACTTTTTACAAAATTTGTAATGAAACCAATGAATTTTGGTGGATGGTGATGATTTAGTATAAAGTCTAAAGTTTCGGGATCTGATACCCCACAAATTTTGAGACCCTTGATCATTGATTTAAATGATCAATCAATGTTTGAATATTATTTTTGACATTACCTTTAGTTATAGGTCTTCCAATCACTAGCCAGTTACTACCATTATCATAGGCTTGTTTGGGTGTTAAAATTCTTTTTTGATCGTTTTTAATTTTTTTACTTATTCTTATACCTGGTGTAATAATTTCTCTTTTAAATACTTTTTTTACCATTTTCACTTCTTTAGCACTACAAACTATAGCATCAAGCTTGGCTTTAGCTGCTAATCTTGCTTGATGTAATACCAATTTTTTTACGTTCATCTTAAAGCCTATCTTTTTTAGGGCTTTATCATCAAGAGAAGTTAGAATTGTAACACCTATTAACTTTATTCCATTTGCAACTTTTTTAGCAGCTTTTAACGCATCTAATCCAGAACTTATATGAATGGTAAGATAATTTACGTTTAAATCTTTGATTGCTTTGATAGTTGATGCGCAGGTATTAGGAATATCATGTAGTTTTAAATCAGCAAAAATAATTTCATTTTTAAGACCAGATAAAAAATTTCTTCCATTTTTTGAATTAAAAAATTCTAATCCAAATTTATAACCTACTTTTAGTTTAGATTTTTTCGTTTTTTTAATAATATCTTTTACTTTCGAAATATTGACAGTGTCACATGCAACAAAAATCTTATACTTGTTTTTATTCATTATTTATTTCTTTAAACATATCTTTTGACATTTTAAAGTGAATTGTTTTTTTTTCTGGTGTGTTAACTTTTTCTCCTGTTTTTGGATTTCTAGATATTCTAGATTTTTGAATATTTGTTGAAAATACTCCAAACCCTCTAAGCTCAATTCTCTCACCTCTTTTGAGAGTTTTTTTAATTTCACTTAATATAATATCGGTAA
Organism: uncultured Pelagibacteraceae bacterium; assembly: GCA_902580895.1. Classification (GTDB taxonomy): domain Bacteria; phylum Pseudomonadota; class Alphaproteobacteria; order Pelagibacterales; family Pelagibacteraceae; genus Pelagibacter. The sequence continues at coordinate 226,700 of CACHMJ010000001.1, forward strand.
ATTTTTCTAGATCTTTTTTTAAAAAGTTTGGGTAATTTTTCTGGAGTTGTTTTAAAAGCTTTGATTTTACAATAGCCAATTTAAATTTCTATTTTTAATCTTTTTTCTTCTTTTCTAATTCGTCCGACAAAGATGAAAAGGGTAAATTTTTTCCTGAACCTTCGGAACCATATTTGTCTAAAGCCTCTTTTTTTTGTATTTCCTCTAACAACTTTATACTTAAATTTACTTTTCTTTTTTCAAAATCTAATTCTGAAATTGCACAGTCTATTCTCTCACCCCCGGTAAATCTTGAGGGACGAGCATCTGCAGAACTTATAGCGATCTGGTTTTTCTTTATGCTAAAATCCATTTCGCATCCTTCTGGTCTAACAATAAGACCTTTATTATCTGTTGAAATTATTTTAACTGTAATTATTTGATTAATCTTTTTATCCTTGAACCAGTCAAATGGGTCTGGTTTTGTTTGTCTTAATCCAACTCTAATTTTTTGTTCATCTGTTTTAATCTCTAAAACTTTTACCTTAATTTTGTCGTCAATATTATATTTCTTTAACTCCTCTTCTCCGTTATTTAAATAAGTAAGATCATTACAGTGCAAGAACGCATCTATATCTAAATCTTTTACACTTACAAACAAGGAATACTCATTTTTATTTACCACTTGCGCATCTATTACTGTTCCAACAGGATATTTTTTCTCAAAAATTACAAAAGGATTTTCTTTTGTAAGTTTATACGAGATTGCAATTCTTCTTTTTTCTTTGTCTATTTCGGTTATGACACAAGAAATTTCATCTCCAACTTTAAACATTTTTTTGGCAGATGCATTTTTTTTTGTCCAGCTAAGTTCACTTGAATGAAGTAAGGTTGTTAAACCAGGCTCTAACTCACAAAATGCACCAAAATCAATAATCTTGACAACTTTAGCTTTGTAGATTTTTTTTAATTCATAGTTTTCCACATGTTCAAATGGATCTGGAGATAATTGTTTTATCGAACATCCAATTTGTAATTTTTCTTTATCAATACTTATAACTTTAAGATCGTGCTTTTCACCGATATTAAAAACTTCATCAGGGTGGTTTACCCTACTATAAGAAATTTCTTGTAAATGTACTAGGACATCAAGTTCATTGTTTACATTGAAAAAACAACCAAACGAACTGTATCCTTTAACCTCTGCATTTTTAATAACATCACCAATTTTATACTTTTCAATAATTTTTGCTTTATCTTCTTTTTTAAATGATGAAATTATTTCCTTTCTTGAAACACAAGCATTACCCCTTATCTTATCTAACTTTATTAAAGCAAATTTCTGAGGTTCATTTATTAAATGACTTATATCTTTGAGTGGTTTATCACTTATTTGTGATCCAGGTAAAAACATTAATGAACCTGTTTCTAAATGCTCAACGATACAACCACCTTTACATTTAGAAACTATTTTTCCCATGATTGGCTCTTTTTTTTCATAAGCTTCTACTAATTTATCCCAACCTCTGATTTTTTGAGCTTTACTGGCAGAAACAACCACATCACCATTTTTATCTTCTATCTTTTCTAACAATACTGGTATCGTCTCACCAATTTTAATTTTTTCACTTAATCCCATAGTTTTTAATTCATTAATGTCTAAAACTGGTTCTGACTTTAAATTTGGTATATAAAGAAAAATATACTTTTCTGTAATTTTATTTACTTTACCTTCAATAATCTTTCCTTCTTCAATATTTATTTTTGAAAGTTGATTATTTAATAAATTTTCAAACTCTTTTGATGCTGGGTTAGATAGATCTTTGTATACTTCCATTAATTTTTAATCATTTTAATTGTACTTTTAAAAACTTCGACCTTTTAGATAAATTTAAACATAAGATCAACAGGGAATTTAGTGTATTTTTGCACCTAAATACTTAATTTTTTTTAAAAATGAGGGGAAAGATGTGTTTATAGCATCTTTATTAGCTATAGACCAGTCACCTCCAAAAATCAAGGCGGCTATAGCAGACGTCATAAAAACTCTGTGATCTTTAAGAAAATTTCTAATAATTATTTTATTTTTGATCTCTAAGTTTGGATTCCCATAAATCTTTATACTTTTACTTGTTAAAACATTCTTGATTCCTATCTTAGTAAGTATTTTTGATCCCCATTTAAGTCTAGGGCTTTCTTTTTCGTTTAATTCGGATAAATTTTTGAAAGAGGAAACCCCCTTTGCTTTGGCTGCTACAAGGAATATTAGTAAAAACTCATCGATTGCAGAACTATTAAGTTTTGGAGGACAATTAATTGCTTTAATCTCTCCTGCACTTTTTATAATCAGATCTGCTATTTTTTCGCCTTTGTAGTTTCTTAAATTTTTTTTTTGTATTTTAACTCCCATCATATTAAGAATATTTAAAATTCCGACTCTTGAGGGATTTATGTTAACATTTTTAATTCTTAATTTAGAATCTTTTGATAAAATTGTAAGTACTATGAAAAAAGCACATGAACTTATGTCAGACGGTATTTTATAATTTAATGCAGGAATTTTCTTTTTACCTTTAATTTTTATAAGATCATAATCCTTCTTTCTTCGTATCTTTATTGGTAATTTCAAGTATTTAAAAAGGAGCTCACTATGATTTCTTGATTTTTTTGCTTTAATTATAGTTTCTCCGCTTGTATTCAATGCAGCTAGCATCACAGAACTTTTGACCTGAGCAGATCCCTTAGTCTCATTATAAAATATTGGATTGGCATTAGCAGTACCTTTAATTGTAATTGGAAGTTTACCGTAATTACTTTTAAAGTTTGCTCCAAATTTTTCTAGTGGTTTAATAATTCTTATAAAATCTCTTTTAGATAAACTTCTGTCACCTTTTAATTTTATTTTATTTTCTGTATGAGTTAGAAGGCCTAGAATGAGCCTGCCAAGAGTACCTGAATTTCCAGCATCTAAAATTAAATTTTTTTTATATTTAAATCCATTTAAGCCCACACCACTTATTTCACAAAAATTTTTTGATATATTAATTTTCACTCCAAGTTTTCTGAGACATTTTAAAGTGTTAATCACATCATCTGAAAGTAATAAATTTGTTGATCTAGATTTAAACTTTGATTGTGATGCCAGTAGTGCCCATCGAATAGATAAGCTTTTATCTCCTTCAATTGATAAAACTTTATTAAATTTTTGAATTTTATTTCTAATTCTTATGGGATGCATTTTTGATATCTTAATTAATTTTAAAAGAATCTCCAAAATATGCATTTTGAGCATCAATATTTCTTATTAAATTATTAGGAGTGTCTTTTGCTAAAACTTTTCCGTTTGATAATACAATTGCTAAATCTACACAAGTTAATAAGTCTCTAGCTTGATGGTCACATAAAATAATTGAAATATTGTTGTGCATCTGTAAGTCTACAATTATTTGCTGAAGGTTCTTAATTGTCATTATATCTAAAGCAGCGAAAGGTTCATCCAATAATAAAATTTTTGGATCACTCATTAGAGCTAAAGAGATAACCAAACGTTTTTTTTGTCCACCCGATAAAAATTCAGCTTTAATATTTTGTAAAGCCTCCAGTTCAAATTTAGAAATTAATAAATTAATTTTTTCATCTCTTAATTTTTTATTCTCAATCACAATTTCACTAATTGCTTTAAGATTTTCTCTTAATGTAAGGTCATGAAAATAACCCCCATATTGTGGCACATATCCAATTTTATATTTTTTGGTTCTATTAAAAATAGTTTCATTAATTACATTTTTGCCCTCAATAAATATAGATCCATAATTTGGCTTAAGTAGGCCAATTATGATATTGAAAATTGTTGATTTTCCTACTCCATTAGGCCCCAATAAACCTAAAATTTCACCTTGATTTAAATTAAAAGTTAAATTTTCTAAAATTTTTCTTTTACCAAAATGTAGAGATATTTTTTCTAGCCTCAAAAGTTCAGTTTTTTTTTTAAAGTTTTTAATTCTAAATTTCTTTATTACTGACATACTTAATAATTAGCAAAAATTTTAACTTTATCTTCTAAATTCTTCATAGAAATTTTTAATTTTTTAGTTTCAATATCTATTTCAATTTTATCTGCATTTACTTTAGCATTGTTATTTTCATAATAAACATTTTCCTCTATTTTTATAAGATTTTTCGAGAAATTAAGATTAATAAAGTCTGCGTCGATTGATTGATCACCATATTTTACGTTAACATTTTCTTTAAAGATAGTATTATTGTTTACCTTATTATAATCAGCAAAATTTGAATTGATATAAATTATGTCATCATTCTTCTGAATGATCTTAGCTATTACGTCATAAAGACGAACTTGATTAACTTTGCCTTCCTCAACTTGAGCAGATTGAGCATTAATAATGTATGTATTTCCAAATAAATCATTCGAGGTATATCTCAAATTTTCAATAACATTTTTTACTTCTTTGTTTTCCTCTGAAATAATTTTTTCATCAGTTTTTGCAGGATCGATTTTTTTTTCTATAAGTTTTTCATTATTATTGTTTGAAATCATGTATTTTTGATAAAAAAAGGCACTTAAAACAAGAAGTAAAACTAACAAAATAAGTTGTAGAATACTTTTTTTTAACATTTAATAAATTTTTTTATTTAAAATATTATGAACATGTACAATACCAATTGTAGTTGATTTTTTGTTTTGATTATACACACACAAACTTGTAATTTTTTTTTCATTCATTATTGATAATGCTTTAGTAGCTAATGTATTTTTTTCAATTTTAATAGGATTTTTTGTCATTACATCTTTTACTTTTAATAAACTCATTACAATATTTTTAGAATTCATTCTTCTAATTTGTCCATCAGTTATAATACCTGTTGTAAATTTTTTTTTATTACGAACTATCAAGGTCCCTAACTTTTTTTCTGTCATTATTTTTAATGCCTTAGTCATTGGCATATTTTCATTTATGAATGGTATTTTATTTTTTGTTAACATTAAATCTTCAACAGTTTTTAACTTTTCACCTAAGCTTCCAGACGGATGAAATTTTTTAAAATCTAAATTATTGATTTTATTTTTTTTTAATGTTGAAATTGCCAAAGCATCACCAATGCTTAGCTGATTAATAGTGCTAGATGTTGGGATCATGTCCAGTCCTGCTTCTTTTACCTCAGGTGTCAGGAGTCTTATGTCACTATTTTTATAAAGTTCGGAATTTATCTTTGATGTAATCCCAATTAATATGATTTTATTTCTATTAGCGTAGTTTATAATATTTTTAAGTTCAATAGATTTTCCTGAATAACTAATTAAAATTAAAACATCTTTTCTGGTTATACTCCCCATGTCACCGTGTGAACAGTCATTAGCAGATAGCGAAAAAGAGGGTGTTCCTATCGAAGATAAAGTTGCAGATATTTTGTTTGCTATTATTCCACTCTTTCCAACTCCACATAAAATAACTTTTGATTGACAATTAACTATTGCATCTACTGCTTTATTAAAATTTTGATTAAGTGATTTTTTTAATTTTTGAAGAGCTTTAATCTCTAGATTAATCACATCTTTAGCAATGTTTTTATAATCAATTTTTTTCACTAATGTGCCCAGATATCATCTTTAAATAGCGCAAGATCTAATTCAACTCTCGTTTTTAAAAATTTTAAACATTCTTTATATAGTTCAATTCGATTTTCTCTTACAAGAATTTTATTCAATTCTTCATGAATTTTATGTAAATATATAACATCATTAGCACAATATTTTAATTGTGCAGGTGTTAGTTCTCCTCCGAAATCAGAGTTTTGAAATTGTTTGCTTACGTCAATATTCATAAATTCTTTTATTAAAGTTTTTAAGGAGTGATTATCTGAATAAGACCTAGATAACTTCGATGCAATCTTTGTATCTAAGATATTGTTTGTTTCGGTTTTAAGATAATATTTTATGTAAGCTAAATCAGCTCTTCCATAATGAAAAATTTTTCCAATTTTTTCATTTTTTAAAATTTTTACTAAATTTGGAGCATTGTAGCTTTTTCTATCTAATTGAACTATATGTGCATCGGAATTTCCAGAAGAAATTTGTATCAAACATAATGGATCACGTCTTATATTAAGACCCATAAATTCACCATCTACCGCTATTAAATTGCCTAATTCTAAATCATCTGGTAAGTCATTTTTGTGAAGTTTAATATTCATAAATATTATGTAAATATTTATATATGAAAGCAAAAAATTGTCTAATTTTTGGCGGAAGTGGTCAAATAGGAAGTTTCTTAATTAGAAAACTTACAAAAAATAACATTAAAGTTACAGTTGTAACAAGAAATATTCATCAAAAAGGTTTGAAAATCAAAACTCAAGGCAACGCAGGTTTTATAAATATCGAGGAGGTAAAAATTTTTGAAGAAAAAAAAATTGAAAAACTATTTAGTGAAGCTGACTATTGTATAAATTTAATAGGAATTTTGTACGAAAAGAAAAATGGAAATACGTTTAAAAATATTCACACAATTTTTCCAACGCTTTTAGCTAAACTTTGTAAAAAACACGATCTAAAACATTTTGTTCATGTTTCAGCTCTTGGAATAAACGATGCAGTTGACTCTAATTATGCAATCTCAAAACTTGATGGAGAAAATAACATATTAAGTAATTTTTCTAAGACTACAATATTACGGCCCTCTGTTGTCTTTTCAAACTCAGATAATTTTACGACACAATTTATGACTTTATTAAGACGGCTACCATTTTTTCCCTTGTATTACTCTGGAAAGACAAAATTTATGCCGATACATGCAACTGATCTAAGTAACATAATTTATCACATATTGTCTAACAGAATTGAGACACAAGTTGTAGAATGTGTCGGACCTGAGATTTTAACTTTCAAAGAAATCCTTCAAATTCTCTTGGATTTAATAGATAAAAAAAGACTTCTTCTTCCTATGCCATTACCCTTAGCAAAGCTTTCTGCAAAATTTTTTCAATTACTTCCAAAACCATTATTAACTGAGGATCAATTACGGTTATTAAATTATGACAATATCAACTCTGGAAAGTATAAAACAAATTCAGAGATTGGAATACCAAGTAAATTATTTTTTAAAGATGAAGTAAAAAAATATTCTTTTATGTGGAGAGATGGAGGTGAGTTTTCAACCGAAAAATATATCTTTAAAAATTTAAAAGAATAAAGTTATAATTTTTTCTAACTAGCTTGCACTTTTTTATTGATATATTTATGAACCTCCTCTTTATCATTATTCTCTTCTTTTTTACCTTTAGGCTGATAAGCATATAATAAATGAAGTTTGCAGTAAGAAAAATCTTTCAATGATGTTCTTCCACAAAAATAAAAACTCTTTTCATTTGGATGACCAATTGGCCATTTACATGAATTATCATCTAGCTCTTCAAGTTGTTTTGGATTTTCAGGTTCAAAATCTTTCTCAATAATTAAAGATTTAAATTTGTTTCTTTTACCTTTTCTAGATCTAATCTTTAATTCATCACCAATAGGTTTAAAGTTATTATTTGATGTTGTTCTAGTTTTAATTTTAGCTGAAAGATTAAGTCTGTGAGCTTTACCAATCACAGCGTTACGGCTAATACCTCCAATTATTTCAGCAATTTGACTAGCGGTATTTCCCTTTCCCCATAGTTCTTTCAATTTTGCTACTTTTTCATCATCCCAGCTCATTTTTAACTATATATTGTATTAATTTTTATAATTTACACAATATAGTGTTAAATTTTCTTGAATAACAAGTTATTATTTCAATTTATGCACAAGAAATTTTTTTAAAAATTTTCAATCGGAACTTGTATGAATGTACTCTTAAAATATAGAGGTATATAAATTATTTATTTATGAGTTATTTGGCAAAAAATTATAATAGAAAGAAAATTTCCTTCAAAAGAGGTAAGGGAGCTTATCTTTTTACCGCAAATGGTAAAAAATATTTGGATTTTGTTCAAGGTATTGCGGTTAACTGTTTAGGTCATTCTAATCCAAGATTAATTAAAGCAATTAAAGATCAATCTAAAAAACTCTGGCATGTTTCGAATGCTTTTCAAATTCCAGAGGGAGAAAAATTAGCCAAAAAATTATGTAAAAAAACATTTGCTGATTGTGTAATATTTCAAAATAGCGGTGCTGAAGCCACTGAGGCAGCGATTAAGATTGCTAGAAGATATTTTTATTCTATCGGTAAACCACATAAAAACAGAATTTTATGTGTTAAAAATTCATTCCATGGACGAACAATTGCAGCAATTTTTGCAAGTGGATCTAAAAAAATGACAGAGGGTTTTGGACCAAAAGTTTCTGGGTTTGATCATTTTTCATTTGGAGATCATAGATCTTTAAAAAAAAAGATCACTAAAAATACAGCAGCAATTATGGTTGAACCAATTATGGGGGAAGGTGGGATCAACGTGATTCCTGACTTTTGCTTAAGAGAGTTGAGAAAATTGTGTAACAAGAAAAAAATATTACTTATATTGGATGAAGTGCAATGTGGAATTTCACGATCAGGTGATTTTTTTGCTTTTGAGCAATCAAAAGTAAAACCTGATATAGTCCCAATTGCAAAAGGAATTGGTGGTGGATTTCCAATTGGAGCAATTCTTATGAATAAAAAAGTTGCTGCTGGTATGACACCAGGCACGCATGGCTCCACTTTTGGAGGAAACCCTTTGGCAATGGCAGTTGGAAACACTGTAATGGATATAATTTCTACAAAGCAATTTCTAAATAATGTAAAAAAATCCTCTAAATATTTTCTCTCCAATTTAAATAAGCTTAAAGAAAAGTACCCCAAAATTATTAAAGAAATAAGAGGAAGAGGATTATTAATCGGAATTCAACTTTATAAAGATCAATCTAATTTTATCAAAAAATTGATGGATAATAAATTATTAACTATAAGAGCAGCTGACCATGTTGTTCGTGTTTTACCTCCACTCAATGTAAAAAAAAAAGAAATAGATCAAGCACTTAAGATTATCAACAAAGTTTGCGTAGAACTTAAATAAAATGAAACATTTTATTAACCTTAAAGATATTCCAGCAAAAGATCTAAGAAGAATTTTAATTGACGCAAAAAAAAGAAAAAATGTAAGAAAGAAGCTTAATAATCTTGATCCCGACAAAGGAACACCTTTAAAAGGAAAATTATTGATACAAATGTTTGAAAAATCGAGTTTAAGAACTCGCTTGTCCTTTTTTTTAGCTATCTCTCAACTCTCAGGAAGAACTTTGACATTGAGACCGGATGAACTGCATTTATCTAAAGGAGGTGAAAGCATTGAAGATACTGCTAAGATTTTGTCAAATTTTGGTGATGCTTTTATGTTAAGAACTGATAATGACGAAAAGTTGGAGGAATTTAAAAAGCATTTAACAATTCCAATTATTAATGGATTAAGCCCGTCTTCTCATCCAACACAAATCTTGTCAGATGTATTTACAGTTGAGGAAATTAAAAAAAAACCAATATCTAAATTAAATATTACTTGGATTGGAGACTCAAATAATGTTTTAAATTCTTTGATTGCTGCATCAATTAAGTTCTCTTTTAAATTAAAAGTTGGTTGTCCAAAAAAATATCAACCTAATAAAAGTATGATGAATTATATTAAAAAAAATAAAAATAAAAATAAAATTACGATTTATAATGATCCAAAAAAAGCAGTTGAAGGAGCTGATGTAATTTTTTCAGACAAAGTAATATCAATGAATGATAAAGTTAATAAAAAAAGAAAATTAAGAGATTTCAAAAATTTTAAGATTAGTAAAAATCTTATGAAAAAATGTCCAAGAGCTATATTTTTACACTGTCTTCCAAGAGGAAGTGAAGTTGATGAAAATGTTTTTAAGAGCAAACAATCTAAAGTTTGGCTACAGGCTTCAAATAGAGTTCACGTACAAAAATCTATATTACTTTATTGTTTTGGAAAACTAAGGTAATGGCAATGGATTATCTGAATTCTGATTTAAGTACAATATAACAGAAGCTCTATCTTTTTCTTTTCTCAATCCCGCAAATGCCATCTTTGTTCCTTTAATCCATTTAGCTGGTTTAAGTAGATATCCATTAAGCTCTTCAAAAGTCCATGCTTTTCCATAGGCGGTAAGAGCTTTAGAATATTTATAATCATCCACTGCACCGACTTCTCTACCAACAACATTATATAATGCTGGACCAATATTATTTTTTCCACCTTTTACAATTGAATGACAAGCAGCGCATTTTTTAAAAACTTTTTCCCCTGTAGCAATATCACCCATAGCAATTAACGCTGCTATATCAACTTTATCTTCAGTTGGTTGCGAGTTTGTTTGTGAGCTTACAATAGTAGCCTGTTCTACTTCTACTGAGTAACCAGGTGTTTTAGGCTTTTCAACATGAAAAATTACATTTGAAAGCTTTCCAATACCTATTACTAAAAGTGCTACCATTAATACTGCAGCTATTATTTTATTTAGCTCGAAAGAATCCATTTCTTTAAATTATTTTGAACATATAGCACTATAACTATAAAATTGCTTATATTTTTAATGTACATTTTTGCCTCTATTTATATTGTAATGAAAAATTAAAAGAAAAATGAAGACATTAGTTATAATACCCTCCAGATTATCAGCATCAAGACTACCAGGCAAACCCTTACTGAAAATTAATGGATTATCCATCATTTCTCATGTTTATAAAAAAGCTCAAGAAGCAAATATTGGAGAGGTATTTGTTGCTGCAGAAGATCCAGAAATTATTGAAGATGTGGAAAAAAATGGTGGAGAAGCAATTTTGACAAACAATAATCACAAAACTGGAACAGATAGAATTTACGAAGCTTTTGTAAAGCTAGGTAGAACGGATATAGATTTAATCATGAATCTACAAGGAGATGAACCACTAATGAATATTGAGGATATTCAAAACTTAAATAAGCATATGATCCGGACTAAGCGTGATTTAGGAACTTTAGCAGCAAAAATTGGTAATAAAAAGGTTTTTGAAAATCATGATATAGTCAAGGTAATTACAGAAGAAAGTTTAGATTACACAAAATTTCCTCGAGCAATAAATTTTATGAGAAAATTAGATAAAGAAAATAATCAGACTTATCATCATTTAGGAATTTATTGTTATAATGTAGAAATATTAAAAAGATTTATTTCTTTAAAACAGTCTCAAAATGAAATTGAAAATAGATTGGAACAGTTAAGAGCATTAGATAATAACATTAATGTAAATGTAGCTCTTGCTAAATCATCACCGATTGGAGTAGATACCAAGGAAGATTTTATGGCTATAAAAAAAATAATGGAATATAAGTCATAATGAATAAAATTTATTTTCAAGGAACTTTTGGGGCATATTCTCACTTAGCTGCTTTATCTATAGACTCTAATGCTGAAGTAGTGCCCTGTAAAACTTTTGATGATTGTTTTGTTCAAGCATCAAAAGATACAAATTCAAAAATTATCATTCCAGAGTCTAATAGAATTACTGGTAACATAGGAATTGAATATTTAATTTTTGAATATAGGTTAAATATTTATGCTGAGTATTTTCAAAAAATAGAACATAATCTATTGGGTTTACCTGGAACAAAAGTTTCAGAAATTAAGGATGTTTACTCTCATGCCCAAGCACTATCACAATGTTCAAAATTTATAAAATCAAATAAACTTATTGAACATGTAAGAGCTGACACAGCTGGATCTGCAGAGATGGTTTCAAAAAGTAAAGATAAAACCAAAGCTGCAATAGCATCATCATTAAGTGCTAAAACATATAATTTAGAAATTATAAAAAATAATATAGAAAATGAAAAAGGAAACTTAACAAGATTTCTTGTTATGGGTAAAAATATATCACAACCAGAGTTTAGCGGAAAAAAATATATTACTTCTTTTTTATTTAAATTAAAAAGCAAACCTGCAGCTTTATATCAATCTTTAGGAGGGTTTGCTATCAATGGAGTAAATCTAACAAAGTTACAAAGTTATCCTGAAAAAAATTCTTTCGACTCTTTTTTCTTTTTATGTGATTTAGACGGTCATATTGAAGAACCAAGAGTACAAAAATCACTTGAGGATTTAGGATTACATTGTCAAGATTTTCACGTCCTAGGTGTTTTTGAAGCCGACAAACAACGAGAAATAAATAAATAACTTTTCTTGTAGATAAGAAATTATTACTGTTATAATAGTTTTGGAGGCTAGAGGTGGATGCTGCTTGAACCCGACCAGATCTTAACGGAAGCAGTCGTAAAGACAGTTTTTCAGGTTCTAGTCTCCTCGTAAATATGAGCAATGATTCAAAAGTATTAGCACTTAAATATAGACCACAAAATTTTGATGATCTTATTGGTCAAGATGTGGTTGCAGAAACTATAACAAATTCAATAGTGGCTAATAAAGTTCCTAATGCATATTTATTCACTGGAATAAGAGGAGTAGGGAAAACTACTATAGCAAGAATAGTTGCGAAGGCACTTAATTGTAAAAATGGAATTCAAAAAAATTGCCAAAATAAATGTGATAACTGTCAGGGGATAACTAATTCTAGTCATATTGATGTTTTAGAAATGGATGCTGCGAGCAGAACTGGTGTTGACGATGTAAGAGAATTAATAGAATTTTCAAGATATGGACCAACTTCATCAAAGTATAAAATTTTTATAATTGACGAGGTTCATATGTTGAGTAAACAAGCATTTAATGCTTTGTTGAAAACTTTAGAAGAACCTCCAGAATATTTAAAGTTTATTTTTGCTACAACTGAAATTAAAAAAATCCCAGTCACAGTTATATCTAGATGTCAAAGATTTGATTTATCAAGAATTAAATCCTCTGAATTATTCAGTTACATCAAAAATATTAAAGATAAAGAGGGAGGAAAAATCACTGATGATGCATTAAAATTAATAGTAAAAATTTCTGAAGGTTCAGTAAGAGATGCACTATCCTTATTAGATAGAGCATTGTTGACTTTAGACTCAAAAACTCAACTAGATTTAAAATCAGCTCAAAAAATTTTTGGTTTTTTTGATAAATCACAGTTAATCGATTTATTTGAATTTATTCTTAAAGGAGACGAGACTAAAGTTATAGAGATTTATAGAAAAATTTATGATCAAGGTGTTGAGCCAAAGATCTTCATTAATGATTTTTTAGAATTACTTTATTACTTTAAAAATATAGAGTCGCTAACTTTAGAAAGCACAAATTTTTCATTAAATGACCAAGAATTTCAAAAGATCAAAGATTTAAATAAAAATCTAAATTCAAGTGTATTGATTTTATTCTGGCAATTTACAATTTCAACTCTTGATGAACTTGCCATAGTTTCTAATCAACATTTATCAATGGAAATGTTTTTGTTAAGGTTAATGCATTTAAGTTCGATAAAATTAGAAAAAAATACTGATAAAAATTCTGTAAGTGAAAATTTGGTTATAGATAAAAAAACTAATGATCAATCAAAACCAATAAATCAAATTAAAAATATTTATCAAGAAGAAAAAAGTAAACCAGAAATTCACAAAGAAATTAAATCTGAAAAAAAAATATTTATTAATAGTTTTGAGAAATTAATACAGACCTGTGTTGATAAAAAAGAAATTAAACTAAAGTATGAACTGGAAAAAAATATCAATCTTGTAAAATTTGAAAAAAATATAATTGAGATATCTTTTAATGAAAATTTAGATAAAAATTTTGTTAAAGACATCTCCTCAAAACTTTTTGATTGGACAGGTGAAAGATGGATTATTTCATTTAGTAAATTAAAAGGTGACATTTCAATGAAGGAAAAAGAACAGAAAATAAAGAAATCTTTAATGGAAGACGCAAAAAATTTAAAAATTTACAAAGATGTAATAAAAAATTTTCCTGATGCAGAATTAATCGATGTTAATTTAAACAAAAAAGAGGATGATGCTGATGACTGATTTTACAAAAATTTTAGATAAAGCAAAAGAACTTGAGTCTAAAATGAAAGAAAGTCAAAAAAAAATTAAGGAAATAAGAGTTGAGGGAGTTTCAGGTTCAAACTCAGTAAAAGTAATTCTGGACGGCGAAGGAGAGATGCAATCAATCAAATTATCAGAGGAAATTATGAAAGAAGAAAAAACTATAATAGAAGATTTAATAGTTGCAGCACATAACAGTGCTAAGTCACAACTCAAAACAAAAACAGCTGAAGAAATTTCAAAAGCGACAGGTGGACTTGGGATACCTGGATTTAAGTGGCCACTATAGTAAATGCAAAATATCTCAGAGATAGAAGAACTTATTAAGTTGATATCAAAATTACCAGGACTAGGACCTAAATCAGCAAAAAGAATTGTTTTAAAATTAGTAAATAACAGAAATGAACTTGTAAAGCCATTGGCGAATACGTTGGCTCAAGTTTATAAAAACGTTGTGAGATGTAATTTATGTGGCACCTTAAAGTCTAATTTAGCTGGATGTTCAAATTGTGGAAGTACAAAAAATAAATTTAAAAAAATTTGTGTAGTTGAAGATATTGCTGATCAGTGGTCGATTGAAAATTCAAATATTTTTCAAGGGTATTTTCATATTTTAGGTGGAACGATTTCATCTGCTGGTAATAAAAAAGAGGATTTACTAATCAATTCTTTGATTGAAAGAGTAAAGAAAGAGAAAATTGAGGAAGTTATTTTAGCAACTAGTGCAACAGTTGAAGGCCAAACGACAGCTTTTTATATTCAGGACAGTTTATCAAATATAGATGTTAAGATCACAAAATTAGCTCAAGGGCTACCTGTTGGTGGAGAAATTGAAAATCTTGATGATGGCACACTTCTTTCTGCTTTTAAAAATAGATCTAAACTAAATTCTAATTCAAGCTGATTTTTTTTTTAATCGATTTAAATGTAATAATGGTTCTGTATACCCCGAAGGCTGATCTTTCCCCTTAAAAATAAGTTCACATGCAGTTTGAAATGCTATGGACCTATCATAATCAGAGCTCATTTTAATATAATTTTGATCATTCTCATTTTGTTTATCTACAATTTTTGCCATTTCTTTCATTATTTCCATAACTTGCATTTTTGTTGTAACGCCGTGATGTATCCAGTTTGCAATATGTTGAGAAGAAATTCTTAAAGTTGCTCTATCTTCCATTAAGCCAACATTGTTTATGTCTGGCACTTTGGAGCAACCTACACCTTGATCAATCCATCTTACAACATAACCAAGTAACGTCTGGGCAGAGTTTGAGATTTCTTTATTGATTTCATCAACTGACCAATTTGGTCTATCTGCAATAGGGATAGTGAGTAAATCATCGATCTTAGCCTTGTCTCTTTTTGACAACTTTTTTTGAACATCGAAAATATTTATATCGTGATAATGTAAAGCATGAAGAGCTGCTGCGGTTGGAGATGGAACCCATGCACAATTCGCTCCAGCTTTAAGATGACCAGTTTTTTGATCTAGCATGTCTTTCATTTTATCAGGCATAGCCCACATTCCCTTACCGATTTGAGCTTTACCTGAAAATCCACAGGCCAAACCTATATCAACATTGTTATTTTCATAGGCTTGAATCCATTTTGATGATTTCATATCACCCTTTTTAATCATGGGTCCAGCTTCCATTGATGTATGCATTTCGTCACCGGTTCGGTCGAGGAAACCAGTATTTATGAAAAAAACCCTATGTTTTAATGTTCTAATACATTCTTTAAGATTTGCCGAGGTTCTCCTCTCTTCGTCCATAATTCCGATTTTGCAAGTATATCTCTTTAATTTTAATACTTCTTCAACTTTATTAAAAATTTCATTAGTAAAATCAGTTTCATCTGGACCATGCATTTTTGGTTTAACAATATATATAGAACCCGTTCTTGAATTTCCTTTTTTTTTAATATCGTGAAGAGCTGCTGCAGTCGTTATAAAAGCATCCAACAAACCCTCGGGAATTTCACTCCCATCTTTTAGTATAATTGAAGAATTAGTCATTAAATGACCAACATTCCTTATTAATAAGAGACTTCTACCATGTAATTTTAACCCTTTTCCATCTTTCGAAATATAACTTCTATTTGGATTAAGTTTTCTCTCTAATGTTTTTCCTTCTTTTTCAAATCGTGTTACCAAGTCTCCTCTCATTAACCCAAGCCAATTTCTATAACAAATAACTTTATCTTGAGAGTCTACTGCTGCAACACTATCCTCATTATCACAAATTGTTGATACTGCAGACTCTAATATAATATCACTTATGCCCGCATGATCTTGTTGAGAGCTAAAAGCTCTGGGATTTTTTAATATTTCAATGTGTAAATTATTATTTTTCAAAATAATTGCTGATGGATTATCTGACTCGCCTCTATGACCTATAAATTTATCTTTATCTTTTAGGGTTGTCACTTCAACACCTTTTAAGATTTTAAATTCTTTATTTTGAACTGCAAATCCAGTTATTTTTTTCCAACTAAAATCTTCTAAAGTAAAAAATTTATCTAAAAATTCTCTACCATACTTTATTACTTGTTCTCCTCGCTCTGGATCATATCTTTCTGAAGTGCTGTCTTCAGACTCTTCAATTACATCAGTTCCATATAAGCTATCATATAAACTCATCCATCTGGCATTAGCGGCGTTTAAGGTGTAACGAGCATTCATAATTGGAACAACTAATTGGGGGCCGGCTATTGAAGCTATCTCTTCGTCAATATTATTTGTTTCAATTTTAAAATCTGGACCTTCGTCTTTTAAATAACCGATTTCTTTCAAAAATTTTTTGTAATCATTGATTTTAATATCTTTTCCTTTATTATCAATATGCCACTTATCAATTTTTTTTTGTAGTTTTTCTCTAAAATCAATTAGCTCTTTATTTTTTGTAGCTAATTCGTGAACTGCTTTGTCAAAATCTTTCCAGAATTTTTCAGGGGAGATATCAGTTCCGTTAAACAACTCATTATTAACAAAAAGTAATAATTCATCTGATACTTTAAGATTATTAACAGAATGATATTTTGATCCCATGAGAAACTATTTAAACTCTAACTTATTTAAGTCAAATACATAATAGTATCATAGACATTTTATTGTCATTTTTCATATATAAGTATAATCATAAAAAGATGAAAAATTATTTAAATTTTGAAACAGATATTAAAAATCTTGAAAATGAATTAGAAAAATTGAAAGATCCTTTTAATCAAGAAGGTCTTTCCGAGGTTGATACTAAAAAGATTGCTAAAACTCAGGAGGAATTAGATGAAAAACTTCAAAATATTTACTCTAACTTAGATCCTTGGCAAATTACTTTAGTTGCTAGACACGAAGATAGACCTAAGTCTAAATTTTTTATAGATAATTTATTTGATGATTTTATTTTGCTTGAAGGAGACAGATATTATGGTGAAGATAAATCTGTTATTACTGGCTTTGCAAAATTCAGTGGACACTCAGTTTTAGTTATTGGTCAAGAAAAAGGCGAAAACTTAGAAACGAGAATTGAAAGAAATTTTGGCATGATGAGACCTGAAGGATATAGAAAAACTATTAGACTTATGAAATTAGCCGACAAATTTAATATCCCTATAATATCTTTTGTAGATACGCCAGGTGCTTATCCTGGTGTAGGAGCTGAAGAGAGAGGACAAGCCGAGGCAATTGCTAAGTCAATTGAATGTTGTATGCAACTCAAGGTTCCAAGTATAGCCATAATAATTGGCGAGGGTGGATCTGGAGGAGCCATTGCCTTAGCCTCATCTAACAAAGTGTTAATGCTTGAAAATGCTATCTATTCTGTAATTTCCCCTGAAGGGTGTGCAACAATTTTATGGAGGGATCCAAAAAAAATGCTTGATGCCGCTAAAGCAATGAAGCTTTCTGCGAAAGACTTGTTAGAATTAAATATTATTGATGAAATAATTTCAGAACCGTTAGGTGGGGCCCATAGAGATAAAGAAATTATTTTAAGAAATATAAAAATTGCTATTTCTAAAAATTTGAATTTTTTTAAAGAAATGACTGGCGAGGAAATTATAAATCATAGAAAAAATAAATTTCTTAAAATTGGAAGAAGCAAAGGTTTTGTAAATAATCCTGAGAGCTTAAGTGCTACACAGTTACCAGTTACAAAACTTCAACAAATATTTAAATCAAAAAAAAATATTTTAATTTTAGCTATTTCGATAATAGCAATATCTTTACTCTTTATTTCAATATCATAGCGCGCCACAGCATTTTTTAAATTTTTTACCTGAACCACAATGACAGGGCTCATTTCTGCTCATTTTTTTTCCGATTGATTTAAGTTTTTCCTTAGACAGACTTTTATTTATTTTTTCTGTTGGTTCGCTAAAAACTCTTAAATTCATTAATATCTTAACATGATCTAACTTTAATTTTTCTAGTAAATTTGAAAATAAATTGAAAGCTTCTTTTTTATACTCAATTAGAGGATCTCTATGCCCATAGGATCTTAAACCTATAACTTGTCTCAATTGTTCCAAGTATTGAATGTGAGATTTCCAATTAAAATCGATAGATTGTAAAAGTATCCTTTTTTCTATTTCTTTTGATTGATTTATTGAAAGTGATTGCGATCTTTGATCGCGAGCCTCATTGAATTTTTCAAAAATTTTTTCTTTAAATTTGTTACCCTGTAGGGAAATGATTCCCTCATATTCGTTATTATCTAAACTTTTTCCAAAAATAGTCTTAAGTTTATTATTAAACTCATTATTTTTAGGATTTGATAATTTCTTAGTTTTAAGATTTGTTAAATCCTCTATTATTTCATTTAAGAACTGGTTAGAGTAATCAAAAATACTATCGCTATCCATTGCATTTTTTCTTTGAGAAAATATTACTTGTCTTTGATCATTTAAAACATTATCGAATTTGATAAGTGTTTTTCTGATATCAAAATTTCTTGCCTCAACTTTTTGCTGTGCTCTTTCAAGGGCTTTATTAATCCAAGGATGGTCAATGCTTTCACCATCTTTAAGACCAAGCTTTTGAAGAATATTATTCATGGATTCTGATCCAAATATTCTCATTAGGTCATCCTCTAAACTTACATAAAAAATTGAACTACCCTCATCTCCTTGTCTACCAGACCTTCCTCTAGCCTGATTATCAACTCTTCTAGACTCCATTCTTTCAGTGCCTACAACAAAAAGACCACCTAAAGATTTAATATATTGTTTATTTTTTTTAAGAAGATCATCATCTTCTGATCCTTTTTTGCCACCCAATTGGATATCAACACCTCTTCCAGAAATACTTGTAGTGATTATTACAGATTTAGCTTTTCCTGCATTAGCAATTATTTCAGCTTCATTTTCGTGGTTTTTAGCATTCAAAACAATATGCTTGATTTTTTCTCTATCAAGTAATTTAGAGTATACTTCAGATTTACTTACGCTAGATGTGAAAACAAGGAGAGGCTGCTCTTTTTCATGACATTCTTTTATTTTTTTTATTATAGCAGAATTTTTTTCATCCTCAGTTCGAAAAATTTGATCATTAAAATCTTCACGTATCATATTCTTATTTGTAGGAACCACTACTACTTTTAAGTTGTAAATTTCAAAAAATTCCTCTGCTTCTGTAGCAGCTGTTCCAGTACATCCAGATAGTTTTTTATAAAGTTTGAAATAATTTTGATAAGTTATAGATGCTAAAGTTTGATTTTCTGCTTGAATTTCGATTTTTTCTTTAGCCTCTATTGCTTGATGCAGACCGTCACCATATCTTCTTCCCTCTAAGATTCTACCCGTAAGTTCATCAATAATTTTTATACTGTTATCTTTAATTAAATAATCTTTATCTTTTTTGAATAGATGATTTGCTCTCAAAGCTTGATTTACAAAATGTACCAAGTCTAAGTTTTCAGGGTCATAAAAATTATTATTTTTTAATATTCCCGCATTGTTAAATAGACTTTCAATATGATTAACACCTTCGTTTGTTAAAAGAATATTTTTGTCTTTTTCATCAATTTCATAGTCTTTTTCATTTAGTAATTTAATAATTCTATCTATAGCAAGATACTTATCGGTTTTATCCTCTGCAGCTCCAGAAATGATTAGAGGAGTTCTAGCCTCATCAATCAAACACGAGTCTATTTCATCTACGATTGCATAACTGTGCTCCCTTTGAACCATTTCATCTTTAGAGTATTTCATATTATCTCTAAGATAATCAAAACCTAGCTCACTATTAGTAGCGTAAGTAATATCACAATCATAATTTTTTTTTCTCTCAATATCGTTTTGATCATTACTTATGTAACCTGAAGTTAAACCCAAGAAACCATAGATTTTCCCCATTTCAATTGAATCTCTTTTAGCTAGATAATCATTTACTGTAACAATGTGAACACCTTCTTCCTTTAGAGCATTAAGGTATGCAGCTAAAGCAATCGTAAGTGTTTTACCTTCACCTGTTCTCATTTCAGTAATTTTATTCTCATGTAAAACTACACCACCTATAATTTGAACATCATAATGTCTCTCATTCCTTGTTCTTGCAGAAGCTTCTCTCACTAGAGCAAATGCTTCAGGCAAAATTTCATCAAGAGATCGACCCCTCTGAATTTTTTCCTTTAACTCAATCGTTTTGACTGGAAATTCCTCATTCTTAAGTTTTTTGACACTTTTCTCAAAAAGATTGACCTGCCTTACTATTTTGCTAATTCTATCGAGCTCTTTTTGATTGCCAGATTTTATAAATTTAGAAATAAAGTTTAAAGGATTTAACATCTATTTTTGATATACATTTTAATTACAATTTTTAATATAGTCATTTAATGTAAATTTTAAATATCATGGGAATTAATTTAACAAATTTTTTAGCTTCAAAATCTAATAATCGAAAAATGGGGCAATTTCAGGATCTTGATCACCTTAACGGACTATCAGTTTCTTCAATCAGTGCTGATTTATACAACTCTAAAAGAGACGATCTAGCAATGTTCTATTTTAGAGATGGAGCAAATTTCGCATCAGTATATACCCAATCTAAAATCTTATCTGAAAATATAAAATGGAACTTAAGTCAAAAAACACAAAAAATTTTCTCTCTTATTGTAAATACTAGAAACGCCAATTGTTTAACTGGCGAACCAGGATTCAAAAGTATGCAGCATATTGCAGAAATAATATCTAAACAACTTACAGAAAAACAAAAAGAGGATGAGGATAATCCAAAAATAATAAAACCCAAAAATATCATTTTCGGATGCACAGGAACAATAGGTGAGAAGTTCCCAGAAGAAAAAATCAAACTAAAGATACCTGATCTCATTAAAAGTATTAAATATACTCAAAATAAATATATTTGGATGAAAGCAGCCTTAGCGATAATGACGACTGATACTCAGCCGAAAATAGCAATGGAGGAATGTAAGATTGGAAATACACAAGTAAAAATTTATGGCATTGCGAAGGGTTCTGGAATGATTCAACCAAATATGGCAACAACATTAAGTTATATTTTTACAGATGCGGATATTTCTAACGAGGTATTAAAAAAGTTACTTAAGAAAAACGTCGAAAACACTTTTAACGCTATTTCATGTGATGGTGATACCAGTACAAATGACATGATTTCAATCTTTTCAACGGGAAAAGCAAAAAATTCCTTAATTAAAACAATCAACGATAAAAAAATAAAGGCTTTTGATGAATCTTTAAATAATGTTTTATTAAATCTAGCTAAAAGAGTAGTTGCAGATGGAGAGGGAGCTACAAAATTTATAACAATTAATGTTTTAAACTCCAGAACTGAACAGGATGCTAAAAAAATTGGTTTTTCAATCGCAAATTCTTCATTGGTAAAAACAGCTATTGCTGGAGAAGATCCAAACTGGGGAAGAGTAATAATGGCAGTTGGCAAATCTGGAATAGAAATAAATCTTAACAAACTATCTTTAAAATTTGGTGAAATTACAATTTTTAATAAAGGAAAGATTTATAATCAGTATAATGAAAATGAAGCTGCAAATTACATGAAAAATTCTGATATCAATATAAGTGTGGATATTGGTTGTGGCAAAAAAGATTTTACTGTTTACACTATGGATTTGACTAAAGAATATATAAAAATTAATTCTGATTACAGAAGTTAACTGGATTGAAATTTGATTATTAATAATTAAATTAGTACCATGATAAAATATAATTTATGTTGCAAAAAATGTGATTTAAACTTTGATAGTTGGTTTGCATCATCTAAAGAATATGACAAACTTAAAAAGAAAAAATTAATTAATTGTCATAATTGTGGATCGTTAAATGTGGGAAAAAATTTAATGGCACCTAAATTAATAAATAAAACTCCAAAAGAAAAAAATGAAAAAAATATTCTTAATTCTCAAAAGATAAAGAAAACAATTAATGAATATCAAAAATTTATTAAAAGTAATTTTGATTATGTTGGTGAGAATTTTGCTTATGAGGCAAGATCTATCCATTATAACGATAAAAAAAGAAATAAAGGAATATATGGAAAAGCATCAAAAAAAGATTTAAAAGAGCTTAAGGAAGAAGGCATTGATACTCAAATGATACCATGGGTCGATAATGAAAATCATTAATTCTTTATAAATTTAGCAATATAGTTTACAGATTTATCTCTGCCAACATTCCAGTCGTTCTTAAATACATTAAAGTTCATACCGTTAATTTTATCTAATTTAAAATTATTCTTCTCTAATATAGAAATTAATTCATCAGGTTTTACAAATTTATCCCATTCATGAGTGCCAATTGGCAGCCAGCGCATAATGTATTCAGCTCCTATAATTGCAAAAACATAGGATTTTAAAGTTTTGTTTAAGGTCGCAACAAACATTATTCCATTTTTTTTTAAGAGATTAGCGCATGATTTTAAAAAAAAATTTACATCCTCAACATGTTCGACAATTTCCATATTTAAAATCACATCAAACTTATCTTTTACTTTAAATTTTTCTGGTGATGAGCAATAATAATTTATCTTTAGATTATTTTTTTTTGAATGAAGTTTTGCAATTTTTATATTTTTGTCAGATGCATCTATTCCGGTTACCGTAGCGCCCAATCTGCACATTGGTTCTGACAGCAAACCTCCACCACATCCAACATCAAGTATTTTTATATTTTTAAGTGGTGTTTCTTTGTTAACTAGTTTAAATGTTTCTATAATATTTTCTTTTATATATGAAATTCTTATAGGGTTAAATTTATGTAATGGTTTAAATTTTCCTTCAGGATTCCACCATTCTTCAGCTATTTTAGAAAATTTTTCTATTTCTTTTTTGTTAATTGTGTTATTTTTCATTTAAGTTGACTTTATATTCAGCATGTATTTATTCAATATTTATTAAATTAAAATAATAACTTATCATGAAAATTGTAGTATTAAAATTTGGTGGCACTTCAGTTGGTACGATTGAAAAAATTAAAAAAGTTGCTCAAATAATTAGTAATTATAAAAAAAAAAAATATAAAGTGATTGTTATTTCATCTGCAATGAGTGGTGTGACAAATGAGTTAATAAAAAAATCTATTGAGATTAGTAATAATTTTTCCAATTCTGAACATGATGTTTTGGTGTCCTCAGGAGAGCAAATAGCTTGTTCTTTAATAGCTGGAAGATTGATTCATAACGGCTTTAAAGCAAGATCATGGTTATCTTGGCAAGTTCCAATTGTAACTGTTGGATCATATATGAATTCAAGAATCAATCTGATCAATAAAAATAAGATTTTAAAGTATTTAAAAGACGGAGGTATACCAATTATTACAGGTTTTCAGGGGATAAATAATGAAAATAGAATTACAACTATTGGAAGAGGGGGATCTGATGCAAGTGCAATTATGTTTGCTAAATTTTTTAAAGCGGAAAAATGTATAATCTATACAGATGTTGAAGGAGTATACACAACTGATCCAAATAAATTAAAAAGCGCAAAAAAGATAAAAGTAATTTCTTATGAGGAAATGTTAGAGATGGCTTCACTTGGTGCTAAAGTTATGCAACCTGTTTCTATACAAGACGCAAGACTAAATAGAATTGACATTGAAGTAAAATCCTCTTTTGTAAAAAAGTCTGGAACATTGATTACTCAAAGATCTAATATTGTTAATAATAAGATAGTTACGGGAATTTCATCTACTCAAAATGACTCTAAGGTTTCACTTATTGGGGTAAAAGATAAACCCGGTGTGGCAGCAGCAATTTTTAAACCATTATCTAAAAATTCAATTAATGTAGATATGGTCGTTCAAAATATTTCTGCGAATGGAAAAGATACAGATCTGACTTTTACAATTAAGACAGAGGATTTAAATAAAACTCAAAAAATTTTCCAAAAAAATAAAATCATAAAGTATAAAAAGTTAATTTTTGAAAAAGGTGTTTCTAAAATTTCAATAATTGGTGTTGGGATGATAACTACACCTGGTGTTACTTTTAGAATGTTCCAAGCACTTGCAAAAAAAAATATTAATATAAAAGTAATTTCAACTTCAGAAATAAAAATTTCAGTTTTGATAGATAAAAAAAATACTAAAAAAGCATTAATTGCCTTACATAAAGAATTCAAATTAGATAATAAAAAATGAGCATTAGACCATTTAGAGATATTATAAGAAGAAAAACTAAAGTAATCAAAGTAGGTAAGGTAAAAGTTGGTGGAAAAAATCCTATATCAGTGCAATCAATGACAAATACTTTGACCACAGATGTCAAAGCTACAATTAAACAAATAAATGAAATTCACAGCGAGGGAGCAGATATAGTAAGGGTCTCTTGTCCTGATGAGGCGTCATCTAAAGCATTAAAGGAAATTACCAAAAATGTTGATGTGCCAATAGTAGCTGATATTCATTTTCATTATAAAAGAGCAATAGAAGCTGCTGAGTGTGGAGCTAGCTGTCTAAGAATAAACCCGGGTAATATTGGAAATGTTAAAAGAATAAAAGAGGTTGTCAAAGCCGCTCGTGATAATGATTGTTCTATAAGAGTTGGGGTTAACGCTGGTTCTTTAGAAAAAGATATTTTAGAAAAGTATAAGGAACCTTGTCCAGAGGCT
The DNA here is from genome assembly GCA_902580895.1 of uncultured Pelagibacteraceae bacterium. Taxonomy (GTDB): domain Bacteria; phylum Pseudomonadota; class Alphaproteobacteria; order Pelagibacterales; family Pelagibacteraceae; genus Pelagibacter. The sequence goes on from CACHMJ010000001.1 coordinate 251,782, forward strand.
TTAGTAGAAAGTGCTTTAAGAAATATCAAAATTCTAGAAGATGAGAATTTTAATAATTTAAAGATTAGTGTTAAATCTTCAGATGTTTTTTTATCAATAGCAGCTTATCGTCAGTTATCAAAAGTTACTGATTATCCTTTGCATTTAGGAATTACTGAAGCGGGGGGATTCATTCCTGGAAGTATCAAATCTTCAATAGGTCTAGGCACATTATTATTAGATGGCATAGGCGATACAATTAGAATTTCCTTGTCGGATAACCCAGTTGAAGAAGTTAAGATTGGGAATGAAATATTAAAATCTCTCAATTTGAGAGAAAGGGGTGTAAAGATTATTTCTTGTCCCTCGTGTGCAAGACAGGGTTTTCAAGTTATAGAAACGGTAAGATTATTGGAAAAAAAGCTATCACATATTAAAACACCAATTACTGTTTCAGTAATAGGCTGTGTGGTTAATGGACCAGGAGAAGCATCGATGACCGATGTAGGAATAACAGGGGGAAAAAATGGAAATAATATGCTTTACTTATCAGGATTGCAGTCCGAGAAAGTTTTAACCGGTGATATCATTGAAAAAATAGTCACCGAAGTTGAAAAAAAAGCTTTTGAATTAGAAAATAATTAAGATGATACCACTGAAGACTATTGAGGAGTTGATAAAAAAACACTCGATGTTAGAGAAAGATTTATCATTGGAAAATATAGATAAAAAACTATTTGCGGAGAAATCTAAAGAATACTCAGACCTTAATGAAATCATTTTAGATGCTAAAAAATATATTTCCTTTGAAAAAGAAACATCAGAATTACAGAAGATTATAAATGATAAAAGCTCAGATAAAGAATTAATCAAAATGGCAGAAAAAGAGTTAAATGATTTAAAAATCGAAAATGAAAATAATGAGAAAAAATTAAAATTGTTTTTATTACCCAAAGATGAAGCAGATAAAAAAAATGCAATTATCGAAATTAGAGCTGGCACTGGTGGTTTAGAGGCAAGCTTATTTGCATCTGATCTTTTTAAGATGTATGAAAAAATAAGTCACAAAAAAAATTGGTCTGTAGAGCTAATATCGATTTCAAAAAGTGAGGCAGGAGGCTTAAAGGAAGTAATAGCATCTATTAAAGGAAGTAATATCTATTCTACATTAAAATATGAGAGTGGTGTTCATAGAGTTCAAAGAGTACCAGATACTGAAACTCAGGGTCGAGTACATACTTCAGCCGCAACCGTTGCAGTTTTACCAGAGGCGGAAGAAGTTGATTTAAAAATAAATGAATCTGATTTAAGAATTGATGTGTTTAGAGCTGGAGGACCCGGAGGACAATCTGTAAATACTACCGATAGTGCAGTAAGGATAACTCATATACCAACTGGGATATCTGTTTCTCAACAAGATGAAAAATCTCAACATAAGAATAAAAGTAAAGGAATGAAAATTTTAAGAGCAAGGCTTTATGAATTAGAAAGATCAAGAATTGAGAAAGAGAGATCACAAGATAGAAAAAGTAAGATTGGAACCGGAGATAGATCAGAAAGAATCAGAACATATAACTATCCACAAGGAAGAGTTACAGATCATCGGATTAATTTGACATTGCATAAATTAGATGAATTCCTTGAGGGTGAAATTTTTGATGAAATGATCGAGGCTTTAATTTTGAAGTTTCAAGAGGAGAGTTTAAAATCTTTAAGCTAAATGAAGATAGATACCGCAATTAAGGAAGCATTTTTAGATTTAAAACACAATAATATTAAAACCGCGTTACTTGATAGTGAGATTTTAATGTCAAAAGTTTTAAATGAGAAAAGGAGTGAAGTTCTCTTGAACTCAGAAAGACTATTAAGTAAACAAGACTACACATATTTTAGAGAACTTATCTCAAATAGATTACTAAATAAACCAATTGCTTATTTAACTGGTAAGAAGTCTTTTTGGAAGTATGAATTTGAATTAAATGATAAAGTTTTGATACCTCGACCTGATACAGAGGTAATAATCGACCAAGTCTTAAACATTTATAAAAATAAAACTAACATTAATTTTTTAGAGGTTGGAGTGGGTTCAGGATGTATAATTTTATCAATTCTTAAAGAGAAAAAGTCATTTGTAGCTAAGGGTATAGATTTAAGTAAAGATTGTATTAAAATATGCAAAAAAAATGCAATTAAGCTAAAGGTTCAAGATAGACTTAAATTATTTAAATCAGATATTGACAATTTTCGCTTTGGCAAATATGATTTAATTATATCTAATCCTCCTTATGTAAAAAAACAAGACTTTAAAAAACTAGATAAGGATGTTTATAATTATGAGCCCAAGATAGCTCTAGATGGTGGAATAGATGGATTGTCAAAAATCAGAAAAATAATAGAAAAATCTTCTGAATTGATAAAACTAAATGGAAAATTAATAATAGAAATAGCACATGATCAAAAAAAAATGGTCGAGAACATCTTAAGAAATCACGGCTTCCTAATTGATAAAGTTGTTAAAGATTTAGGTAGAAATGATCGTTGTATAATTAGCTCAAAAGTAAATTAATGTAATGGTAACATTTAGAAACAATAACGCTAGAAGAAATAATTTCAGAAGAAATGATAGAAATTTTAAATCGAATGGTGAAAGATCTAAATTTGTAAATAATTTTTCTAAAAACGAAAATTTTCAAAGAAAATTACCTGGAAGAAACAATCATAATGCACCAAAATTGATAGAGAAATATAATAATTTGGCAAGGGAAGCTTTATCAAACGGAGACAAAATATTATCTGAAAATTATTTCCAGCACGCTGATCATTTTACAAGAATATCAAATGAACAAGATATTCTAAAAAAGAATAGTTTATCAAATAATAACCTAAAAAAAACTTTCAAAGATCCAGTTGATGTTAATGAAGAGAAAAATAATCTTCATGAAGAATAAGATTCAAGATATTGTCTAAGATGTTTCTTTAAAAAATTAATTTAATCCAATAATTTTTTCAGATTTAAGCACATTTAATTTAATTTTTTTTGTTTCAAAAATTTTTCTTTCATTACCTTTTAAAATTTTACCTGAAGGAAGTTTTAAAGTTTGAGAGTTTACTCTTTTACCATTTATTAATACTTCATAATGTAAGTGGGGACCAGTAGATTTTCCAGTAGAACCAACATAACCGATAGTTTGTCCTTGCTTGACTCTAACTCCACTTCTTATACCATTTGCAAACTTTGACATATGCGCATATATGGTTTGATAAGTAGAATTATGTTTTATGACTACACAATTCCCACCTCCACCGCACCACCCAGCTTTTTTAATCGTTCCTGATCCAGAAGCCATTATTGGTGTTCCCATAGGAGCAGCAAAGTCAGTTCCTTTATGCATTTTATTAAATCCATCTATTGGATGTTTTCTCATACCAAATGGTGACGAAAGTCTTGCACCATTAATTGGAGTCTTCATAAGAGCTTTTTGAATACTTTTACCATTTTTATCATAATGACCGATACTTCCTTGTTTATCGAAATAATAAAGAGAATTATCTTCACCACTTAATATCAAATTTGCAAATAAAATATTCCCAGTTTCAATTACTTTCTTCTTTTCATCAATAAAAACCTCATACATTATTTGGAACTTATCCCTCTTTCTAATGTCCCTCTGGAAATCTACTTGAAAACCATAAACTCTTGCAAATTCAATAATAATATTAGGTGGAATTTTTTTTTCTGTTGCCGATTTGTATAAGCTTTGTAATATAATGTTCTCTTTATAGTTAATTTTTTTCTTTAGTTTGGTAAGAATAACCTTTTGATCAAAAACTTGGCTCTCTAAATTTTTAGTTAAGACAATTCTTTCTTTATTTGATATTTGAAATATAAATT
>CACHMJ010000002.1 GCA_902580895.1 uncultured Pelagibacteraceae bacterium
AAAGATATCGAAACAACAAAAGAACAAGGCTGTATCGATTTAACTAAAAAATTCGATAAGTATGATGGGGAAATCATAGTATCAAAAGATAAAATTGAAGAAATTAAAAAAACGTTAGATCAAAAAACCAAAGATGATATTCAATTTTCATTTGATAGGGTTAGAAAATTTGCTGAGGCACAACTTAAAAATTATGGTCAAGATTTTGAGGTAGAACTTTCTGATGGTTTGTATGCAGGTCAAAAATTAGTGCCTGTTAATACAGCAGGTTGCTACATCCCAGGTGGAAGATATGCTCACATTGCATCTGCTGTAATGAGTGTAACTACAGCAAAAGTTGCTGGAGTAAAAAATATTATTGCATGTAGTCCTCCTAAAGAAGATGTTGGTGCCCACCCTACTATTGTATACACAGCTGATCTTTGCGGTGCAGATGTAATTTTAAATTTAGGAGGAGTTCCTGCAATTGCAGCAATGACCAATGGATTATTCAAAAATCCTCCAGCAGATATAATTGTAGGACCAGGAAATCAATTTGTAGCTGAGGCTAAAAGAATTTTATATGGAAAAGTTGGTATTGATTTGTTTGCAGGACCAACTGAAATTGGAATTATAGCTGATGCTAAAGCTGATCCAGAAATTGTTGCGGTAGATTTAGTAGGACAAGCTGAGCATGGATATAACTCACCATGTTGGCTTTATACAACTAGTAAAGAATTAGCCGAAAAAGTAATGAAAAGAGTTCCAGAATTAATTGCAGAACTTCCAGAAGTTCCAAGAACAAGTGCTGAAGCAGCGTGGAGAGATTATGGTGAAGTAATTCTTTGTGACACCGATGAAGAAATAGTGAAAATTAGTGACGAATATGCACCTGAACATTTAGAAGTACAGACCGAAAACTTAGAATGGTTTCATGAAAGATTAACAAATTATGGTTCATTGTTTGTGGGTGAAGAAACAACTGTTGCATACGGCGACAAATGTTCTGGTACAAATCATATTTTACCAACTAAAGGTGCTGGAAGATACACGGGCGGATTATTTGTTGGAAAATTTATTAAAACTTTAAGCTTTCAAAGAATGACAAAAGAATCTACTAAATTAGTTGGTGCTGCTGCAGCTAGAATTTCTAGATATGAGGGAATGGAAGCTCATGCAAGAACAGGAGATGTAAGACTTAGAAAATATGGTTTTTCTAATTAATTCTCTGGTACAAAAATTAAACACAATCCATTATTACAAAATCTTTTTCCAGTAGCAGTAGGTCCGTCTAAAAAAACGTGACCATGATGTGCGCCACAGTTTGCACAATGATATTCAATTCTTTTCATGCCAAAAGAATAATCAATCTTAGTTTTAAAAGCTCCTGGCAAAGCTTCAGAAAAAGAAGGCCAGCCCGTTCCACTATCGAATTTTGCTTTTGATGAAAATAATTTTGCTCCACAATTTGCACAATGATAAAATCCATCTCTTTTTTCTTTTAGTAATTCACTGGTAAATGGTCTCTCAGTGCCCTCATTAAACATTATATCTTTTTGGGTTTTAGTCAGATCAGGATTAATAATTTTTTTTGTAGCTGATTTTAAGAATTGATAAGGCAATGATACAAAAAGTATAGAGAGTCCAAATAATTTTAAAATTTTTCTTCTTAAAAGCATATTAGATAAGATTAGTTTGAAATTGAGATTTTAACATGTGCTATAGTTGTCACTCAAAATGCTTTTAATTACAGAAAATATGCAGTTTCTTTAATTATATAAATTGTCAGCAAAGACATGAAGCTAATAATGAATCCATTAATATATTTCCACGTTTTATCACTTTGAGCATATCTTGAAAAATATACTGATGAATAACCAAGTAAAAAGAAAAATATGAAAGATGCTACAGAAGCTCCAATACCAAAATAAATTTTTTCATCAAATAAAAAATTTTTTGAAAAATTTCCTAAAAAGAAAACTGTATCAGAGTAAACATGTGCATTTAGGTAGGTGAAACCAAGTGTCTTCAATATAATCTTAGCACTAGTAATCTCTTTTTTTTCAATATTGAAATTAGCACTAACACTAAAAGATTTAATTTTTGAATATATGAAATAGATTAAAAAAATTATTAAACAGATGTTTAAAGTTAGCTCTACAAATATATTAAAATATTGATGAAAAAAGTGGAATAAAAGAATACCTGAAAATATCAAAATTAGGTCTGAAAATGAGCAAATTAAGCAGACTAAAAAAACATACTGTTTTTTTAGCCCTTGTTCTATTACAAAGATATTTTGAGCACCAATCGCTAGGATTAAACTAAGCCCGGTAATAAAACCTAGTACCAGGTATTCCATCTAAACTAAAATTATTCTGGATTAGCTGTTAAAGTTTTAATTTCCAGAATATTTTCGTTAGGGTCTTTTACAAAAAATGTTTCTTGCTCGTACTTTGTTCCTTTAAATCTAAGATAAGGCTCATCGTAGTACTTTGCACCTTTTTCTTTCAATCTATTTTTTAAAGTATCAAAATCTTTTCTTGATAAATGAACTCCAAAGTGTGGAACAGAAACGTTACCCATATCTACATCGTGTCTCTCGTTATCTAGTTTATGCTCACTTGCATGGAGAGTTAATTCATTTCCCCAAAAGTCAACATCGGCCCACTCTTGTGCTGAATTATCAAGTCTGCACCCCAAAGTTTCACTATAAAACTTTTTTGCTGTTTCTAGATCTCCGCATGGGATTGCTAGATGAAAACAATTAGTATTTTTGTACATTATTTCTCCTTTAAATACTGTTTAGAACCACTATATAGACATTAATTATTTTTATCAAGCTGACAAAATTATATGAATGATTTTTTACAATCTATAATAGACAGAGATCCTGCGGCAAAATCTAAGTTAAGTCTTATCTTAACTTACCCAGGGGTTAAGGCTATTTTTTTTCATAAAATTGCAAATTTTTTTGCGATTGCAAAATTTGATTTAGTTGCAAGAATCATTTCTCAATTTTCAAGATTTTTAACAGGAATAGAAATTCATCCAAAGGCAAAGATTGGAAAAAATTTATTTATTGATCACGGTATGGGAGTTGTTATCGGCGAGACGTCTGAGATTGGAAACAATGTTACTATTTATCATAATGTTACATTAGGCGGAATTGCTCCAAGTATAAATACTAATGATCAAAGAAATACTAAAAGACACCCAACTTTAGAAGATAATGTTGTTGTCGGATCTGGTGCTCAAATTTTAGGACCAATAACAGTTGGTAAAAATTCCTTAATCGGTGCAAATGCAGTAGTTACTAAAAATGTTCCAGAGAAATCAATAATGGTAGGAATTCCAGCTACAAGAGTTGGTGATGCTACAAAAGGATTTCAACCTTATGCTGTTACTGATAAAGATAAAGATTAATGTCACAAATAAAAAATAACTTTATTGAGTCGGTTGGCAATACACCTTTAATAAAATTAAAAGCAGCTTCAGAGATCACTGGATGTAATATTTATGGAAAAGCGGAGTACCTAAATCCAGGTGGATCCGTTAAAGATAGAGCTGCTCTAGCACTAATAAAAGATGCACAAGAAAAGAAGCTAATTTCAGAAGGTGGAATTGTTGTTGAAGGCACCGCGGGTAATACTGGGATTGGTTTATGTCTTTTAGGAAATTCTTTAGGCTATAAAACAATTATTGTAATGAACGATAACCAAACCCAAGAAAAAAAAGATACATTAAAAAATATTGGTGCAGATCTTAGACTGGTGCCACCCAAGCCATATAAAGATGATGGTAACTATGTAAAAGTTGCGGGTCGTCTTGCTGAAGAATTAAAAAGTACAAATAACAATGGTGTAGTTTGGGCAAACCAATTTGATAACACTGCTAACGCAAAAGGTCATTACGAAACGACTGGGCCAGAAATTTGGGAACAAACTGATGGTAAAGTAGATGGCTTTGTCTGTGCATCAGGAACTGGAGGCACCATCGGTGGTGTAAGTAAATTTCTCAAAGAAAAAAATAAAGATATAAAAATTTATTTATCAGATCCAACAGGCTCCGCACTTTATAATCACATTATGAATGGTGAACTTAAAGCTGAGGGGGGATCAATAACTGAAGGTATTGGTTCAAGCAGAATAACTAAAAACTTTGCTGAAGCTAAAATTGATGGTGCTTTTTCAATCAGTGATCAAGAATCTTTACCTGTACTTTATGATTTAATACAAAATGAGGGATTAAGTTTAGGAACTAGTTGTGGAGTAAATATTGCAGGTGCAATTAGATTAGGAAAAGAGCTGGGTCCAGGAAAAACAATTGTAACTATTCTCTGTGATAGATCAGATAAATACAACTCAAAGATGTTTAATAAATCTTTTTTAAAGGAAAAAAACCTCCCCATTCCTAGCTGGTTATAATAACGCATACCAGGCATGTAACAAAACAGTTACATTTTTATATTAATATTATTTAACCTCGAGGGATCATGAAAAAAATAATTATAATTCTATCTTTTTTCATTTTTACATCTGCAAATGCAGGAATGAGTGACAAAGATAAATCAAAAGCATGGGATTGCGTTGGTATTTATATGGCTAACTACTTTCTTCCATCAGGTGAAAAATTTGAGTACGGAATGAAAGAAAAATCAATTTCAACTGTGAAAGTTTTAAAAACCTACGCTCTTGAAATAGGTATTCCAGAAAAAGATTGGGATGCTGGAGTAAACAAAGCAGTTGATAAACATTACGGTTCCAAATACGACAAAGCTAAAACTGACAAATGTCATACGTTTGTTGAAGCTTTAGTTCCTAATGGAGCTGAAAGAGTAAAAAAAGTAGTCCAAACTTTATATTAAGGAGAGAAAATGAAAAACTATATGGTAACTCACACTTTCAAATCGAAAGAGATGAAAGCAAAATTTAGTGAAACAGTAGCTTCAATGAAAATGGAGGATATTGTTAAATCAATGACAAGTGATAAAGCAGCATGTCAAATGACTTGGAACACTCCAGGTGATACAATGCAAATGTTTTGCTGGTGGAAAGCTAACAGTGAAGCGGATATCAATAATCAATTAGGTCAAATGAATGATTTCTTTGAGCCTCATAAATTTACTGAGTGTACTGATCAAGTGATGGACTATAACGCTTAAGAGGAAGATTTATGAAAGCAATCTACACAAGAACTATTGGAGTTTATGATGATAAACTTGGTGAGGCTATGGAAATCTCTAAAGGCTTAGCAAAAGTTAGAAAAAAACATTATCCAGATCATGAAGTTTACTTTTCATTTCAAATTGGTGGAAACCCAAGGACGGTAAGAGAAACACTTGTGGGCGAACAGTTTACTGATAAAGCGTTTGAAAATGATCAGAATATGTCAGCTGATCCTGAATTCATTGAACTTCAGAAAAAAATGAATGGTGTTTTTAAAGAAGGTACAATTCAGGATGAAATGAGAATGGTTTTTAACGATTAGGAGACAAAATGATAGAAAAATTTAATGGGATATTTTATTTAATAATTTATTTAGTTCATTTTATTGGAGTTGGTGTTTACGCATTTCAAACTATTTTTGGCACTAAAAGCTTCATGGAAAGATTTGGTATAGATCCAAGTGGAGCAATAATGATTAGAATGGCAGGAGCATTTATGCTTGCTGTATTTTTAATGTCAATCTATGTAGGTTTCATAAGACCTGGTGGTTTGGAAAATACATGGGGATTCTTAAATTTAGTTTTTATAAATAATCTATGTATTTTTTTATGTAATTTTTATTCTATTAAAATAAATAAAACAGGTGTGAATGAAAAAACTACAAACGAGGGTGTTATTGCACCGTTTGTATTTACGATTATGAGTGCAATTTTATGCTACGGTTTAGCTGATAAAATTTACACTTAATGTCTGGGTTTGCAATATTCAACATAGAAGTAAAAAAACCTGAGGAATATAAAGAGTACGTAGAAAAAGTGAGACCGATTGCTGAAAAATTTGGTGGAGAATATATTGTTAGAGGTGGTGAAACAAAAGTATTAGAAGGAACCTGGGCATATCCTAGAACAGTTGTTATTAAATTCCCAAGTTATGAAAAAGCTTTAGAGTGGTATAACTCTGATGAATACAAACCAATTAAACAAATCCGTTTAGAAAACTCAATTGGTAACGGAATAATAATTAAAGGAGTATAAAATGTCGATATTAAAAAGATATACTGATGCAATAGATAAAAAAGATGAGGCAACTATGAATGAACTTTTGCATGATGATTTTAAATTCACAATGCATAAATCTGGAAATTCTTTAGGAAAAGCTGATGTTATAAAATGGGCAATGAGTGGAGATATAAATCAAGATAGAACAAGGGTTGTATATGAAAATGATGAAGTTGGGGTACATCATTCTTTTGTTACATTTAATGACGGAAATGTTGAGGCTGTAATGGCGGTTTATAGATATAAAGATGGAAAAATTGTTAGTTTAGAAACTGGCGCTACTCCAATGTCTAAGTAAGTGAAAAAAATTTCATTCATTTTTATTTTTTTCTTATTTTCATCGTCTTTATTGGCTGATGATAATAAAAAAGAAATTGATAAATTATTTGTTCAATTAAAAAGTGCTTTAAATTTTGAAAATTCAAAAAAAATAGAGGATAAAATTTGGGATCTTTGGACTACTCACCCAACTAAAAATAATTTAACAAAGTTATTAGCTGATGGGTCATCTGCTATGATGGATAATAAACTTGATACTGCATATGATAAATTTACTGAAGTAATTGAGCTTGATCCTAATTGGGCAGAGGCTTGGAATAAAAGAGCAACAGTATTATATTTAATGGGTAAATACGAGCTATCACAAGCTGATATTGACGAGGTACTTAAGATAGAAAAAAGACATTTCGGTGCACTAACAGGCCAAGGTTTAGTTCAAACAGCTTTAAAAAACTACCAAAAAGCTATTGATAGTTACATTGAAGCTCATAAAGTTCATCCGTTTATGAAGTCTCCTATGATTATGATGGAAAAGCTTCAAATTGAATTGCAGAAACAAAGTATTTAAAAATGTTTCCAAAAAAATATTCTAACCTTTTATTTATATTAGTTATGGGATTTGGCATGAGTCTTTTAATGACATTAATAATTACTTATATAAATACTGGAATGGATAATGAGTATGTCGACCGTTTTTTTAAAGCATGGTCAGTAAGTCTTCCAATTGCAATAATTACTGCCCTTCTTGTAGGTCCCCCGATTAAAAAATTTGTAGATAAAATTACCAAATAAGAATATCTTTTATTTGTGAGTAACGTTATAGCTTTTCTAATTCTTATACTTGCTGTCATATTAGGAACTGCAGCAAATAGTTTTGCAAAAAGTGCAAATGGTTTCACATTGTTAGTTCCTAGTCTAATTACTGCAATCACAATAATTGGTTGCATGTTTACTCTTTCAATAGTGATGAAAACAATACCTGTTGGTATTACTTACGCATCTTTTGCTGGTTTATGCATAGTAGCAACTTCGATTGTTGGAATATATAAATTCAATCAAGTACCTGATCTATTCACAATCATTGGTTTGATATTAATTATATCAGGAGTCTTAATTGTTAATCTGCTGGGTAAAACAGGATAATTTATGGCAAATTTATCTGGTTATATCTTTTTAGCTTTAGCGATCCTTCTTGGAATAACTTCAAATGGTTTTTTAAAATCAACTAATGGATTTACAATAATTGGGCCAACTATTTTTTGTATCATATCTATAGTTGCTTGTATTTTTTGTTTATCTAAAGCAATGAATATTATTCCAGTTGGTTTTACATACGCAACATATGGAGGTTTAACGATTACTGCAGTAACACTGTTTGGTGTTTTTAAATATCAGCAAATTCCAAACCTTTATGGGATTATTGGAATAAGTTTAATAATTATTGGTGTAATTCTTTTAAATACTTTGGGTAAAACTAGCTAGAAACTGGTTTTAAAATTTTAAGCATTTTTTTATGTAAATTATTATTAGCTGAACAAATAATATTTCCAGCTTTCTTGGCATCATCATTTTTCCAAGTCGAGACAATTCCTTTTGCAGCCTCAATAATTGGTATTAAAGCATGAATATCCCAAATTTTATTTCCACATTGAATAACAACATCAAGTTTACCCTCGGCAAAATGTGAATAACTTAAAGCATCCGAGCAGGGAAATTGCATTCTTTTTAAAATTTGAGGAATTTTTTTTTGTTTATTTAATGACAGGCTACCATGAAAAGCTGCAGACAATTTCATTTTAGAATAAGTTGCTTTTTGGTTAACAAGTATTTTCTTTTTCTTTCCATTTTCTGAAACATACGCAGAATTAAATGAGGTATTAAAATAAAACTTTTTAAGAATTGGAAAATTAGCAAGACCTACGACTGGGTTACCTTTATAATTTAAAGATATCAAATTACTCCAAGTTGGATTTCCTATCACAAATGATCGAGTTCCATCTATGGGATCTATAACCCATGAATAATCACTTTTAGTTTTTTTATATCCAAATTCTTCACCTATAATTTGGTGATTTGGAAACCTTTTTTTAATCTCATTTCTAATGAATCGTTCAAAAGCCTTATCAGCAGTTGTTACAGGGTCATAACCGCTTCTAAGTTTATTCGATACTTTAAAGGGTTTATTTAATTTAGAGTAATAAAACCTAGTTAATTTCTTAGCTAAACTTTCAATGAACTTAGAATAAAGTTTATAATCTGATGATTTTAAAATTTGCACAACGCTCTAATACTATTTTATTACTATTGATTAAAGCAAAATTTTAAATAATGATTTAAAAATACATGAAATTAGAGTTAAAAGATAACAAAGTATTTTTTGAAAATAAGGGTCATAAAAAAGAGATCCACCCATTTTGGCTTAGAGAAAGAGTTAACGGAGAAAACTTTGTTGATAAGTCTACTCAACAAAGATTATTTGACCCAACTAAATTACCAGAAAACATTCAAATCAAAGATTTAAGCTTAAATAGTAATTCTTTAGAAATTAAATTCAATGACGGGGCTTCAACAAAAATTGCTATAGTTGATATTTTTAAAGAATTTTCAAATATTAATGATGTTAAACAAATTGAAAAAATAAAATGGGACTCCTCATTTAAAGATCAAAATACTTTCAAATTCAAAGAAAATTTATTTGAAACTGATGAAATGTACAAAGCCTTGATTAATTTTTATCAATATGGCTTTGTAATTTTTAAAAATGTTCCAACAAAAAATAATTTTATTATAAACTTTGCAAATTCTATAGGAAGTGTGAGACGTACAAACTTTGGTGAATTCTTTAATGTAAAATCAAAACCAAATCCAAATGACTTAGCTTACACCTCTTTGCCTTTGGCTCCTCATACTGATAATCCATATAGAAATCCTGTGCCATGTATTCAAATGCTTCATTGTATTGAAAATGAAGTTACTGGAGGTTTATCAACTCTAGTTGATGGATATACTGTTTCTGAAAAACTTAAAAAAGATTTTCCAGAATATTATAAAATTTTAACTGAGGTAAAAATACGTTTTCAATTTATTGATGAAAGTGTGATTTTAGAGGATTGGGCTGAAATGATTCAGTTAGATGAAAACAGCAATTTCAAACAAGTACGTTTTAGTCCAAGATTAGATTTTGTCCCATTAATTGATAAAGAAAAACTAGAATTATTTTATTCTGCAAGAAAAAAAATATCTGAACTTTATAATTCAAAAAATTATAGAATAGAATTTAAGCTTCTTCCAGGTGATCTGTTAATGATGGATAACTATAGATTGTTACATGGCAGAACTACTTATGATGCTAATGAGGGAAATCGTTTTCTTCAGGGATGTTATATTGATTATGATAGTACTGAGGGAAGGCTTAAACATTTAAAAAGAAAATTTAATTATTAGGATAAATTTTCTATCTGTTTCTCAGCCTCTTTTATTGATTTTTCATAATCTAGGGACATTTGATCAGCACTTACTACTTCTACCCTTTCTATGCCAAAAAAATTTAAAATAAACTTCAACCAAGGAGTTAGAAAATCCTCATTGCTATTTAGCTTTGTCCCACCCGAAGTAATTACTAAATAAGCTTTCTTATTTTTTAATAACCCTTCCCTTCTTCCATTGGGTTTAAATCTAAAAGTTTCTCCTACTCTTGCTGCAAGATCCGACCAGGCTTTTAAAGTTGCTGGAGGTCCATAATTATAAATTGGAGCAGAAATGATTATAATATCACTCTCTTTTAATTCTTTTACAAGTGTATCTGAAAGTTTGAACATTTTTTTATGGGTCTCTGTTTGATCTTTTGGATCTATTTTCATTCCTGACTCTGTTAAATTAGACACAAAAACCATTTCGTCATTTAGATCTCTGTAAATAACTTCATCCTCAGGTTTTTTGATTTTATCCAAAAGTTTTTTTGCTAAAGCTCTTGAAGTTGAACCATCTTTTCTAGCACTAGAGTCTATTTGATAAATTTTCATAATTTAATTTACCCAAAATTTTGTAAGAATGGAAAAATATTTAATAAATAATATCCCAAGGCTTGCAATTGGTTAGTTAATATCAAAATACCAGTAATTAGTAGAATTATTCCACCTATTTTTGATACTAAATTAATATTCTTTCTAAAATTTTTTGAAAAGATCAGGAACCTTTGTATTAAATAACCTGATAAAATAAACGGAATAGCTAATCCAATAGAATAAAAAGATAACAATAATATTCCTTGGCTTAAACTTTCCTCAGTTGCAGCTAAAACTAAAATAGAACCTAAAATAGGTCCAATACATGGTGTCCAACCAAATGCAAATGCCATTCCTATTAATATTGGGCTAAATACACTTTTGTTAATATTTGTTTGAATTCTCTTTTCATAATTTAAAAATTTTAAATTTATTATTCCAATTATATGAAGCGATAAGATTATTATAACTAGTCCTGCGGTTATTCTTAATTCATAAGAATTCTTCAGAAAAATTTGTCCAAGAAAAGTTGAAGCTGCTCCAAAAGTAATAAAGACTAAAGAAAAGCCAACTGTAAATAGAATAATTGGAAATAAATTGATGTTCTTTTTATCAACAAGTTCATCTATAGAACTTCCGGAAATATAAGAAATATAACCAGGTATGAGTGGTAAAACGCATGGTGATAAAAAACTTATCAATCCAGCTCCAAATGCAATAATTAATTCAATCATTACTTTTCTTTAACAACTTTCAATTTTTGTTCCCCAAGATTGTCTACTTTTAAAATCATTTCATCACCATCTTTTAAATAATCTGGTGGATTCATTCCCATCCCCACTCCTGCTGGTGTGCCTGTTGTGATAATATCACCTGGCATTAATGTTATAAATTGACTGATATGTGAAATTAAAAAATTAAAATTAAATATCATTAAACTGGTATTTCCTGTTTGTCTTCTTTTTCCATTAAGATCTAAAGATAAATTTAAATTAAATAGATTATCAATTTCATCCTTTGTTACCAAATACGGACCCAATGGACCAAAAGTGTCTCCAGATTTACCTTTTACCCATTGACCACCTCTATCTTTTTGCCATTCTCTCTCACTAATGTCATTACAAATACAATAACCTAATACATGTTTCTGAGCTTCATCCTCTTTAACATATTTAGCTTTACTTCCAATAACCATTGCTATTTCTACTTCGTGATCTAAAGACTCTGAATTTTTTGGTATTACAATATTATCATTTGGTCCGACAATACAATTTGGAGATTTATTAAAAACAATTGGCTCTTTTGGAGCATCAGAATTTGTTTCCTCAGCATGAGCCTTATAATTTAAACCTATTGCGATAAAATTTGCTGGTTTTATTACACATGGTCCAATTCTTTTGGTGCTTTCAATCAATGGAAGAGAATTTAAATCTAGCTTTTTTATTTTATCTAAATTTTCAAAATTCAAATTTTCTGGTGTAAAATCTTTTAAAATATTTGATAAATTTCGAAAATTATTTTGGTTGTCAATAATTGCAGGTATTTCCTTACCATGCTCACCAACCCTTAAAAGTTTCATCAACTAACCTTTAATACCAAGATGAGTATATTTAATGTTTAGATAATCTTTTATTGCCATTGATCCACCTTCACGTCCATAACCACTTTGTTTAATTCCCCCAAAAGGTGCTTCGGCAATAGCTACCATAGGTGTGTTAACAGCGACTGAACCTGTTTCTAATTGTTCTGACGCAAGATGTGCTGTCTCCATTGAGTTGGTACATACATAACTACACAAACCAAGTTCATGATTGTTAGCTCTTTCAATTACATCATCGAAAGATTTAAATGATAACATTGGAACTAATGGTCCAAAAGGTTCTTGTTTCATTATTGTAAAATCATCTTTTACATCATCAAATACCGTGGGTTCATAATAAAAACCTTTGTTAAATCCTGATGGTCTCTTTCCACCCAGTAAGACTTTTGCACCCTCTTGTTTAGTTTTTTCAACTAACTCCTCAATTTCGTTTAGCCTCTTTTTTGTAGTTAATGGACCTAATTGAGTTGAAGGATCCATACCGTCACCTATTTTTAATTTTTTTGTTTTCTCAATAAATAAATTTACAAATTCGTCCTTTTTTCTCTCGTGAATATAAAATCTATTTGGCGATATACAAACTTGACCATTGTTTCTAAATTTAGCAGCAATTGCCATATCAGCTGCTTTTTTAATATCAGCATCATCAAATACAATAAAAGGTGAATGACCTGACAACTCCATTGTTACTCTTTGAACTTTATCTGCAGCTTGTTTCAATATTAACTTTCCAACTCTCGATGACCCAGTTATAGAAATTTTTTTAACTATATCTGAAGCTATCAATTGTTGAGCGATACTTGGTGGATCACCTGATAAAAGATTTACTACACCTGGTGGTACGCCACATTCTCTACATATATCAACCATCTCCATTACAATTCCTGGAGTTATCACATCGGGTTTAACTATCACAGAACAGCCAGCCGCTAATGCAGTTGAAATTTTTCTAGCAGATAATACCGCAGGAAAATTCCAAGGTGTTAATGCTGCAACAACACCAACTGGTTGATAGTAAACATGTACTCTTGTATCCTCAAATCTACTTTCAACAGTTTGTCCGTAAATTCTTTTTGTTTCTTCAGCATTCCATTCAAAAATATCTGCAGCACCTCCTACTTCACCTTTGGCTTCTGCGAAAGGTTTTCCAACTTCTAATGCCATCCATTTAGCAAGCACATCTTGCTTTTCTCTCATTTTATCTGCAATTCTTCTAATGATGTAAGATCTTTGCCAAGGAGCAGTTTTTTTCCAAACTTCCAAACCTTTTTTAGCAGACTTTAGTGCTCTATCAACATCTTCTGGGGTTGCTTTAGATGCATGCCCAATAATTTCTTCATTTGCAGGATTAATTACTTCATAAGTAGATTTATCAGAGGATTGGCACCATTTACCATCAATGAATTGACCAAATTTTTCGTACATAAATTCAATTTAGCATTACTATAGGTTGTGTCTACTATGTAATTTTTACACATTAATTATCTTTGATTAGATGATAATCTTTTAAAAAAAAAGGAGTTCAAGATGAAAGCATATATAATGGGTAATTACACTGAAAAAGCTTTTCAGGGTTTTTTAAAAGATCCAACAAGTGATAGAAAAGCTGTTGTAGAACAATTAACAAAAGCTATGGGCGGAACAATGCATAGCATGGATATTGTTAGAGGTTCTTATGATTTTGTAGTTGTTACTGACGTTCCAAGTTTTGATGATTTTGCAGCAATTAAATTGGTTGTTGAAGCATCAGGAGCTGTAAAAAACTTGACAATGCTTGAGGCAATTGATTTTACAAAAGCTACAACAAAAGCTAGTAAAATTGGTTACAAAGCCCCGGGTCAATAATCTTTTGGTATAACTTCCGGCTGCGGACTGGAAGTTATATTAATTCTCACTTACCTTTTTTAATTGGGTCTATTAAAAGTTTTTTGACATTATATTTATATTTACCATTATTGTAATGAAGCGAATTAACAACTAAAATTCTAGAATTTTCCATATCAATTAAAATTGCATTACCACCATAACCGCCCATGCCAAATATAACTTTATCTTTTAATCCTGGATAATCCATATGGAATTGCCCCCCATATGATTTTGTTCTATTATATTCTGGCTCGTTCTTATTATCGTTATATTTTTTAGGAATTCTTCTTTTGTGAATTTCTTTTAAATACTTACCCACACATGTATTATTTTGATAATCATCCATCATAGCCTTGGCTATTCTAAGATAATCAAATCTTGTTGCCATTATGTTGGGATGTCCATTTCCAAAATGTTCATTAAAACTTGTATAGCCATAACGAATGCTATTTTTGATCTTTATTTTATCGTTGAAAACTTTACTATAAAATTTGTCATAATCTTTACCAATTTTAAATTTCATATAGTTTAAAATTAACTGAGTGACAAATCCATTGTAATTATAAATTTCCTTAGATTTTTTTGTATTTTGGTTGTTAAAGTGAAAGCGCATAGTTGTTGCTATATCTTCGTCTTCATATGGGCCTAATTTACTTGTACCATCTTTAAATTCGTCGATATATTTTTGATCACCAGTATTCATATTTAAAAAATTAATTAATTTTTGATCATGATAAAGAGAATCTTTTATTATGGGCCAGTCATTTACTCTAGCATCAACTCCATATATATAACCCTCACATATTGCGTGACCTACTAAATAAGAAGTTACTGACTTGCCCATTGACATTGAATAAAATTTTGTTTCATTATTTAAAAACTCTCCTAATTGTTCCTTAGGAGAAAATTCATCAATCAATACTTGACCATCTTGGTAATATAAATAACTAAGAATACCTTTAGTTTTCATTTGTTTTTTTAAATATTTATCTTCAATTAAGTTGAATTTAAAATCGTAGGAACTATTTGTCGGTTTAAACTCTTTTAAATGTTGACTTCTATCTCTATATGAATATTTCCATAAATAATAAATCAGCGTATCTCTGTTTGGGTTTGAATGATAAGCAATATTAGTAGCTGATAATGCTTTATTTTTTATTTTGATATTTAGATTATTAGATCCTTGCTCATTTAAATATTGATGATGTCCGTTTTCAGAAAGCCACTTATTAAAAAACCAATTTAAATTCTCAGCAAATAGATTGCTTGAGGCTAATAAACTTAAAGTTAAAATTAGAAATATTTTTTTCACTTTTTAAGTTTAGATGAAAATTTTAGACTCTCACTATTAAATTTAGAATTGTTCTTATTAATAAAATCATCCATTATTTTTATTTTTTCTTCTTCAAATTCAGCAACCTTTCTTTCATTAAGATCTACATATAAAGCCAGAATTTCAATTGTTGAAGCCAGAAATTTTTTTTCTTTGTGAATCATTTCCATTTTATATTGCAGTCGTTTTTTATCATGATCAAAATAAACGCAATTAATATCTACTTCATCATTTAGTTGAAGTTCCTGATTATAAGTGATGTGAGATTCTACGATCATTGTGCTTTTCTTGGTTGTTTTTGCTGACTCTTCTCCCATCTTAAAAATATTATTTAATGTATCAGCACCATATTTATCAAACATCAATAGATAATATGCAACATTCATATGATCGTTATAATCAATCCAATCTTTAATTACTTTTTGAGAGCTAAGATAAACAGACATCTGATATTTTAAATGATTAATTCTTTTTGTTATCGTTATCTACGACTAAACAAATCTCAGATTTTGTCAAAAATCTTTTTCCAGTTCCATTATCTAAAGAAAACATTCCACCTATACCCTTAACTGCATCTATAGTTAAATCAGTATGTTTCCATTTTTCATATTGGTCATCATTCATGTAAAAAGGCAGTCCACCAATTTCACCTAATTTTACATCACTTGAACCAACCATATATTCATTTCTTGGATAGCACATTGGTGCACTTCCATCACAACATCCACCAGATTGGTGAAATAATAGCTCCTCACCATGTTGAGCTTTGAGCTCTTCAATTAATTTTAGTGCTGAGTCTGTTGCTTTTACTTTCATAAAAAATATGGCCCGTGATTCCTCACGGGCCATTATATATTAGATTGTTTTTAAAAGAAGCCTAATTTCTTTTCACTGTAAGACACGTGAAGATTCTTCACTTGTCTGTAGTGGTTAAGCATCATTTTATGTGTTTCTCTTCCGATACCAGATTGTTTGTATCCACCGAATGCAGCATGTGCAGGATAAGCGTGGTAACAGTTAGTCCATACTCTACCAGCTTGTATTTCTCTACCCATTCTGTAAGCGATATTTCCATTTCTAGTCCAAACACCAGCTCCTAAACCATAAAGAGTGTCATTAGCAATTTGTAATGCTTCTGCCTCATCTTTAAACTTAGTTACTGATACAACTGGTCCAAAAATTTCTTCTTGGAAGATACGCATTGAGTTATTACCCTCAAAAATAGTTGGTTCAATGTAGTTTCCTTTTTCTAAACCACTATTGATTTTTGCAACATTTCCACCACATAGAACTTTGGCACCTTCTTTCTTACCTAAATCTAGATAAGATTTGATTTTTTCCATTTGTTCTAATGAAGCTTGTGCTCCAATCATTGTTTCCATTTTTAAAGGATTGTCTTGCTTAACAGCTTTTGTTCTAGCAATAGCTTTCTCCATGAACTTATCATAGATAGACTCTTGAACTAGCACTCTGCTTGGGCAAGTACAAACTTCACCTTGGTTTAATGTGAACATTGCAAAACCTTCTAAGCATTTATCTAAGAAGTCATCATCTTTTGCCATGACGTCTTCAAAGAAAATATTAGGAGATTTTCCACCCAGCTCTAACGTAATTGGTATTAAGTTTTGAGATGCATATTGCATAATCAATCTACCAGTTGTTGTTTCACCAGTGAAAGCAATCTTTTTGATTCTTTTTGATGATGCTAGTGGTTTTCCAGCTTCTAAACCAAAGCCACTTACTACGTTAACTACTCCTGGAGGTAATAAATCTCCAATTAGTTCCATAAGTAACATGATTGATGCTGGTGTTTGCTCAGCTGGTTTTAGCACTACACAGTTTCCTGCTGCTAAAGCTGGAGCAAGTTTCCAAGTTGCCATTAGTAATGGAAAGTTCCATGGTATAATTTGTCCAACTACACCTAGTGGTTCTGGAATGTGGTAAGAATATTCACTGTTACTAATTTCAGCAACTGAACCTTCCTCTGCTCTGATTACTCCAGCAAAATATCTCCAATGATCTATTACTAGTGGTAAATCAGCAGCCATACATTCTCTAATTGGCTTACCATTATCTAAACATTCAGCTGTTGCTAATACATTAAGATTTTTCTCAATGACATCTGCAATTTTAAGAAGAATGTTTGATCTTTCCGTAATTGAAGTTTTACCCCAAGTTGGGAAAGCCGCGTGAGCTGCATCTAATGCTGCATCTACGTCTTTTTCATTTGATCGCGCAACTGAACAGATTACTTCATTTGAAATCGGAGATGTATTATCAAAATACTTTCCAGATTTTGGCTCTACAAACTTACCGTTAATGTAGTTCCCGTATTTTGCTTTGAACGGGAATTTTACTTTCAAATGAGAAGTATCTAATACAGATGACACTTTCATAGCTTCTGCACTCATTTTTTTTACTCCTCTTGTTTTTTTTATTGATTTAAGCTTATTATTTTTTCTAGATATTTTAGAACGCTTCTTAGTCGCAGACTTTTTTGTCCTAACTTTTTTTTTCGTTCTTATTTTTTTTCTAGAAGATTTAACCAATTTAGTTTTTTTTTTATTGGTTTTTGGCTTAGCTTTTTTCTTTCTTTTAGTAGCCATAGCCAATTAAACTCGTAAATGAGGGTAGTGTCTATTTTTATAAAATTTTATTTACTACTTATAATTGAACAAAATACTATATGTTGTATCTATAGAAAATTAATTAATATTTGTAGATATAATTAATAAAGATTTTTAATTAAAATTGAGTATAAAGGTTTTGCCGATTTGATCCTATTGCGGGCTTTAACTGCTAAAACGGAAATCCCATAATAATCAATCTGTAGGCATTTGAACTATATTGTGCGCCTTGCATAAAGCTAAAGTACTAAAAAAGTGAGGATTTTATGGATTTAAATTTTTTCAACCAAACAAGAATTTTAGATGGTGGTATGGGCCAGGAATTGCTTGCAAGAGGTATGGAGCCTAATGGAACTTTGTGGAGTGCGAATGCGTTACTTCATGAAAAATATCATCAGTTATTATTGGATACACATTTAGACTTTATCAAGTCTGGTGCTGAGGTAATTGTAACGACTACATTCACAACTAGAAAGATAAGATTAAAAGATAATAATGTTGAAGATAAATACGAGTATTTGAATATTAAAGCAGGTGAAATAGCTCAAAAAGCAAAAAAACAATATCCTAAAACTCTTGTTGCTGGTGGATTGCCACCTCAATATTTAACTTACGAGGCTGATACAAGATCAGATAAAGAAATAGAGGATAATTTTTATAGTCAAGCAAAGCTATTAAACCCATATATTGATTTTTTCTATTTTGATGTTTTAAGCAGTGTAAGAGAATTTAAAATTGCTATAGAAAGTATAAAAGAATTTAATAAACCATATTTAATTGGAGCTCATATATCAGAGGGTACAAATTTACCTAGTGGTGAAAAAATTTCTGAAATTATTAACAAAATTAATCATGAAAAATTACTAGGAATAATTTTATCATGTATTTCCCCAGAAAATTATGATTTAAATCTTAAAGAAATAAAAAGCTTAAATATTCCATTTGGTTTCAAACTAAATGGTTTTGTGAAAACTAATCCAAAACCAAATTATACTGGAACATACAATAAAAGCAAAACAGGAAATCCAAATGAATTTCTTGGGGTAAGAAAAGATTTAACTCCAGAAAAAATGTTAAAATTTGCAAAAAAATTTAAAGATGCTGGAGCTACAATTATTGGTGGTTGCTGTGAAACTACACCATTACATATTAAAGCTTTTTCTAAGCTTAAGTAGTTTTTTTGTAATCAGCTTTTCTTACAAAATAAATTCCAACTGAAACAGCGATTAAAGAAATTAATACCTTTGTGGTAATTAATTCTTTTAAGAATATATAACTTAAAATTGTTCCAAAAATTGGAATTAAGTATGATACTTGTGATTGGAAAATTAAACCATTATTAACTAAAATTCTAAATCGTAATAACCAAGCGATACCTGTTGAAACAAGACCTAAATAAATAACAGAAATAGTTGAGTCTAATCTTGGTGTTAAATTCCAAGGTTGTTCTATAAAACTGACGAGTGGTATCAAAATAATTGTAGCCCAAATTAATATTGATCCGGTTACATTTTCATTTTTTTTCTTACTAATTTTTAAAGTTAATACACCACCAATAACATAACAAGTTGAGCCTACAAGAATTAATAAAGCAGATAAAAAATTATTCTCATCAATTAAAAGGTTATCTGAAAATAAATAAAGTATTCCTGAAAACCCTATCAAAATTCCAAATGTTTTAATAAAATTAAACTTTTCGTTTGTTGTATAAAAATGACCTAGAACAGTTGAGCTTAAAGGTGTTGTTGACATTAAAATTGCTGCTAAATTACTTTGAACTGATTGTACTCCATAAGCTATCAAATAAAATGGTGCTACTAAGTTTATAAATCCAATCATAGCAAACCAATGCCAATCTTTTGAGAATGCTTCTATTTTTATATTTTTATAATAACAAAGTAATAAAACTGGAATAGCTCCAAAAAAAACTCTTAAAAATGCGATGGTAACTGGACCATATGAATATGTTGCAATTTTAATATTAAAAAAGGCAGAAGCCCAAATTAATGCAAGCAAAATTAATAAAAGGTAATCTATAATTTTAGCTTGTCTCATTCGGTAATCTCTTCAGTAATTCCATTTGTAATTTTTTTTAAATTTGTAAAATCTATTTTAAATACACAGTTTGGATGACCAGCAGCAGCAAACAGTAAGTTAAATCTACTTAAAGATTTATCTATTAAAATTTCAATCTTTTTTAAATGACCAAGGGGTGAAACTCCTCCAATTGTATAACCTGTAATATTTTTTACATCTTCAGCTGAAGCCATAGATGCATCTTTTATTTTAAGTGCCTTCTTAATCCTATTTAATGATGCCCTTTTATCACCTGCAACCAAGCATAAAGTATAACTATTCTCAGTTTTAAAGAGTAAACTTTTTACAATTGCTCCTACCTCACAACCTAAAGATGAAGCTGCCTCAAGGGCAGTCCTGGCAGAGGTTTCTAAAACAATTATATTTTGAGACTCATCAAAATCTTTGAGGATTTTTTCAACTCTTTGAACTGGTTCTTTGTCTAATAAACTCATTATTCAACTTTTAATTGTTAGTCAATTTGCACATTACCTATTAAACTTATGTAAAAAATGCATAGGTGATATAAATTAAAAGAGCATTATCTATCAGTCTTTTTTTGTTATTACAACGACCAGAATTATAAAGGAGAGATTATGAGTTCAAGTGATGTATTAAAAACTATTAAAGATAAAGACATAGAATACGTAGATCTAAGGTTTACCGATCCTAGAGGTAAACTTCAACATGTAACCATGGATGCAAAAATGGTGGATGAAGATATGTTGAACGAAGGAATTTTTTTTGATGGTTCTTCTATAGCTGGCTGGAAAGCTATTAATGAGTCTGACATGATCCTTAAGCCAGATAATTCGAGAGCGATCGTAGATCCATTCACATCTCATAATACACTTAATCTTTTTTGCGATGTTTTAGATGCAATTAAAAAGGATCCTTATGAAAGAGATCCTAGAGGGACAGCTAAAAAAGCCGAGGCTTACTTAAAAAGTTCAGGAATTGGAGATAAAGCATTTTTTGGTCCTGAAGCTGAATTTTTTGTTTTTGATGATGTAAGATTCAAAAATGACATGAATGAGACTGGATTTAAAATAGATAGTAAGGAAGGTCCTTACAATTCAGGCAGAGAATACGAAAATGGTAACATGGGTCACAGACCTGGAATTAAAGGTGGTTATTTCCCTGTTCCGCCTGTTGATAGTGAACAAGATATGAGGAGTGAATATCTAAAAGCTATGAAAGAAATGGGGATTAAAGTTGAAAAACACCACCATGAAGTTGCACCTAGTCAACACGAACTTGGAATGTATTTTGGAACTCTTGTAGATCAAGCAGATAACTTACAGTTATATAAATATGCTGTTCACATGGTTTCTAACTCATTTGGTAAAACAGCTACATTTATGCCTAAACCTGTTAAAGGTGACAATGGTTCAGGTATGCACGTTCACCAATCAATTTGGAAAGGTGATACTGCATTATTTTCTGGTGATAAATATGCGGGCTTATCTGATACAGCGTTACACTATATAGGTGGAATTTTAAAACATGCTAAAGCAATAAACGCTTTTTCTAATGCTACGACGAATAGTTACAAAAGACTAATTCCAGGATTTGAAGCTCCAGTTCTATTAGCTTATTCAGCTAGAAACAGATCAGCATCTTGCAGAATTCCAATCACTTTAAGTAAAAAAGCAGCTAGATGTGAAATTAGATTTGGTGATGCTGCTGGTAATCCATATTTAACTTTCTCTGCAATGTTAATGGCTGGTTTAGATGGAATTAAAAATAAAATTGATCCAGGTAAATCATTTGATAAAGATCTTTATGCTTTATCAGAGGATGAAGTTAAGAAAATTCCAACTGTTTGTGGATCTTTAAGAGAAGCAATGGAAAGTCTTGATAAAGACAGAGATTTCTTAAAACAAGGGAATGTATTTACTGATGATCAAATAGATGCTTATATTGCATTGAAGTTTGAAGAAATACATAATTTTGAACACACACCTCATCCGATAGAGTTTGAGATGTATTACAGTTGTTAATTTTTATTGTCTGGTTTTAGCAATTTTGTTTTTGCCAGAACCTTTTTTAACAATGTAATCAAGTGTTCCATTTGCTCCAGTATCAACAGACTTTATAAGAGATCTTAAAAAAGTTTTTCTCTTTTCTTTTCTGTCCTCACTGTTTTGCAAATTTCTGATTTCAAAGACGTTCATAGGTGGATATTATCAATCTATGCGTTTATTGCAACTCTGGTATGTTCAAAATGGGATTATACTTTAAAGGACTCTCCGCAGCCACAACGCTCGGTTTCATTGGGATTATTGAAGACAAATGATGATGAAAAATCCTCCTTTTTATAATCCATCTCAGTGCCTAGAAGATACATAACTGCCGCCGAATCAATATAAACTTTTACTCCTTTATCCTCGATCAACTCATCATTAGGATTTACCTCTTTTGAATATTCCATTACGTATGACATGCCTGCACAACCACCTGATTTTACAGAAACTCTTACACCTATCGCATTTTTTTCAGCGTTAGACATTATTTCTTTAATTCTTAAAGCTGCATTATCACTTAATTTAATAATAGGGTTCATTATAAGTTTAACTCCAATTTCGCTGCATCTGACATCATATCTTTATTCCAAGGAGGATCCCAAACCAATTCAAGATTTACATCATCTATTCCCTCTACTTGCATTGCACCCTCTTTTACCTCTTTTGGTAAACTTTCTGCAACAGGACAATTCGGTGTAGTTAATGTCATCTTAATTTCAGCCTTACGACCATTTACCTGTATATCATAAATTAAACCAAGTTCATATATGTTTACTGGTAATTCAGGATCATAAATTTTTCTTATTTCCTCAATTATTTTGTTTTTTACATCCATAATTAATTTTCTGTGGTTATTTCTTTCCCATCATTTTCCATTGCAGATACCAAAGTGTGCCATGATAAGGTAGCACATTTAACTCTCATTGGATATTGTTTAACACCTGATAAACACATCAATTTCGTTTTATCGTCCTCTTTTAAAATATTATTTTTAAGTTCAGGATTTTCTTTAATCATTCCTAAAAAATCCTCAATTATTTCTTTAGCTTCATTATCACTTTTGCCTTTAATCAAATCAGTCATTATTGAAGCTGATGCCATTGATATTGCACATCCACTTCCTTCAAAAGAAATATCCTCTACTTTTCTTTGGTCATTTAATTTAAGATATACATGTACATTATCTCCACATAAAGGATTATTGCCTTTTGCATCCTTATTAAAATTTTCTGTTTTACCCAAATTTCGGGGATTCTTTCCATGCTCTAAAATTATTTCTTGATATAATTCTTTTAAGTTCATTTTAAATCGAAAATTTTTTTACAATTATTAATACCTTCATTTAACTTATCTAAATCATCTTTAGTGTTATAAACTCCTAATGATGCACGCGCACTTGCGGGTATACCTAATTTGTCATGAAGTATTTGACAACAATGATGACCCGCTCTTATAGCAACTCCGGTTTCATCCAGAATAGTTGCAATGTCATGTGGATGAACTCCTTCTACCGTAAAAGATAGAACTCCACCTCGCTCTTTTGGATTTCCAATTAGTTTTACAGAATTATTCTTTTTTAAAATTTCTTGGCCGTATTCTATTAATTCTTTTTCATGTTTAATTATATTTTCAATTCCAATACTTTCTAAAAATTTTATTGATTGATCAAATGCGATGACTTGAGCTGTAGCCATTGTTCCAGCTTCATACTTATTTGGAAGTTCACCATAAGAAATTCTATCTTTTTTAACTTCATTTATCATTCCTCCACCTCCTTGATATGGTGGAAGTTGCTCTAACCATTTCTTTTTTCCATACAAAACTCCAAGACCTGTTGGACCGTACATTTTATGACACGATATTGCATAAAAATCACAATCTAAGTCTTGCATATCTAATTTTAAATGTGGTCCTCCCTGACATCCATCTACTACAACGACGATACCTTTTGAGTGTGCTAATTGAGTTATCTCTTTGATTGGTAAAACTGCACCAGTAACATTTGATAAATGAGTTATAGCTATTACTTTAGTTTTTTCTGTAATTTCTTTTTCTATATTTTCAATCGGAATATCTCCGTCTTCATTAATCTCTGCAAACTTTATTTTTATACCTTTGGATTTTCTTAAAAAATGCCATGGAACATAATTTGAGTGATGTTCTAGCTCTGTAATCAAAATTTCGTCATTTGGCTCTAAGATCGCTTGACCTAAAGTGTTAGCGACCAAATTTAAAGCTTCTGTAGCACCTTTAGTAAATACGATCTCATTTTTATCTTTCGCATTTATATATTTTTGGACAGAAGTTCTTGTATTTTCATACAAATTAGTAGCTGCAACAGCTAAATAATGTATGCTTCTGCCTACATTTGAAAATTGTTTAGAATAAAAATCATTTATTCTATCTAAAACTATCTTAGGTTTTTGAGATGAGTTAGCACTATCTAGGTAAACTAAATCGTTATTTTGAATTTTTTCATCAAAAATAGGAAACTCTTTTCTAATGTTATTTATGTTCATTGTTTTAATCCAATAATATTTGTAATTAAGTTTTTTATTTCTACGTCTGTAATTTTTTCAACAACATCCATTAAAAACCCATTTATCAGAAGTTCTTTTGACTGTTGATAATTCAAACCACGAGACATTAAGTAAAAAATTGAATTTTCATCTAAGCTACCAGATGCTGATCCGTGAGAACATTTTACATCATCAGCATAAATTTCTAATTCTGGTTTTGCATTAAACTCTGATGTTTCATCGAGCAGTATTGCTTTACTCAATTGATATCCATCAGTTTTTTGAGCTTTTGAATTTACAAATATTCTTCCTTGATATGCAGATTTTGAATTTTTTCCAAGAACACTTTTAATAAGTTGATAACTTTTTGTGTTTTCCACTAAATGATTTATTGTAGTTCTAATTTCGTGTTGTTGATTTTCCTTTAAGGAAAAAATACCATTAATAAATGCTGATGAATACTCACCATTTAAATTGCAATTAATCTCATTTTTAAAATAATCTGAACCAGCAGATAATATAAATGTTTCTGAAACACTGTTATTGCCCTGTTCAATATTGTTAAAAGAGTATTTTAAATTATTATTAATAAATTTATCAATCTTATAATTTTTAAGTATTGAGTCTTTTTCTAAATTGAAGTTGTAAAAAATATTAATAAAGTTTTTCGCTGTGTTATTAGCAAAATAATCAATAATCTTTAAACAACTATTTTCACCTAATTCAAAATCTAATCTCAAATTGATATTAGTTGACTTTATTTTATCATCTGTTGAATGATAAATTATTAAAGGTTTTTTTAGAGAATAATTTTTTTTAATTAAAATTTTAAAAACTTTATCAGTAAATGCACTATTCAAATCAATTAATGAATTTTCATAATCAAATGATATATTTTTTTTAGTTTCATCAATTATTTCAATTTTATTTTGTTCTTCGAAATTAAAATCAATCTTTTCAATCCTTCCATTTATAAAAATAATTTTATTATGCTCCAAACCATCAACAAAAATTGATGGATCGATTTTATTAGATTGTGAATAATCATTGAAATAACTTAAATTGCTAATATTCTTTTTAATGATCTGGCTAATATCTAAAAATTTCCAATCTTCTTGCTTTCTATTTGGAAAACCCTTTTTTATGAAATTATTTAAATAATTTTTTTTAAACTGAATTTCTTCACGAGAAAATTTTGAAGTTTTTACAAATTTATCAAAGTCTGATTGTAATTGCTCGTTCATTTAATTAAAATTTTCGTATCCTTTTTTTTCTAATTCGATTGCTAATTCTGGACCACCAGATCTTATTATCTTTCCATTCATTAAAACGTGAACAAAATCAGGTTTAATGTAATCTAATAATCTTTGATAATGGGTTATAATTAAAAAAGAATTATCCTTATTTCTTAAAGTATTAACTCCATCTGCTACTATTTTTAATGCATCTATATCTAATCCTGAATCTGTCTCATCTAAAATGGATAATTTTGGGGCTAACATAGACATTTGCAGAATTTCATTTTTCTTTTTTTCTCCACCTGAAAATCCAACATTTAATTGTCTATTTAGTTTTTCTTCGTCAAATTTTAATTCTTTAGCTTTCTCTTTAACAAGTTTTAAAAATTCAATTGCATCTAATTCTTTTTCGCCTCTTGCTTTTCTAATTGCATTTAAAGATGTTTTTAAAAAGATATTTGTATTAACACCTGGAATTTCTAATGGGTATTGGAAAGCCAAAAATATTCCTTTATGCGCTCTTTCTTCGGTTTCAAGATCAAATAAATTTTTATTTTCAAATAGGATTTCGCCTGATACCTCATACCCTTTTTTTCCTGACAGAATATTAGATAATGTGCTTTTTCCTGATCCATTTGGGCCCATAATTGCATGAACTTCGCCAGGATTTATATTCAATGAAAAACCTTTTAAAATTGATTTATTTTCAACATTTGCATTTAAATTACTTATTTTAAGCATTAACCAACACTCCCCTCTAAGCTAATACCTACAAGTTTCTGGGCCTCAACTGCAAACTCCATTGGTAATTGTTGTAATACTTCCTTACAAAAACCATTAACAATTAATCCCACAGCCTCCTCAGGATTAAGCCCTCTTTGTTGACAATAATGTAATTGTTCTTCACTTATTTTTGATGTCGTAGCTTCATGTGCAATATTTGAGTCAAAATTTTTATTTTTTATATACGGGACTGTATGTGCACCACATTTATTTCCCATTAATAAAGAGTCACATTGTGTGTAGTTACTAGAGTTTTTTGCTTTTGAATTAATATCTACTAAACCTCTATAAGTCATATCGGAATATCCAGCACTTATGCCTTTTGAAATAATTTTACTTTTAGTATTTTTTCCTAAATGAATCATCTTTGTTCCAGTGTCTGCTTTTTGATGATTGTTAGTAATTGCTATAGAATAAAATTCACCGATTGAATTATCACCTTTTAAAATACAGCTTGGATATTTCCAAGTTATAGCTGAACCTGTTTCAACTTGAGTCCAAGAAATCTTTGAATTATTTCCTTTACACAATCCTCTTTTAGTTACAAAGTTATAAATTCCTCCTTTACCATTTTCATCACCAGGATACCAATTTTGTACTGTTGAATATTTTATTTCTGCATCGTCTAAAGCAATCAATTCGACATTTGCAGCGTGTAATTGATTCTCATCTCTCATTGGAGCGGTGCATCCCTCAAGGTAACTCACGTAGCTTCCTTTATCAGCAATAATTAATGTTCTTTCAAACTGTCCTGTTTCTGATGCATTAATTCTGAAATAAGTTGATAGCTCCATAGGACATTTAACACCTTCAGGTATATAAACAAATGATCCATCCGTAAAAACAGCAGAGTTAAGAGTGGCAAAGAAATGATCAGTAACTGGTATTACAGTACCTAAATATTTTTTTACTAGATCAGGATGTTTTTGAATTGCCTCTGACATTGAACAAAAAATTATTCCGTGCTTTGTTAATTCACCTTTAAAAGTAGTTGCCACTGATACAGAGTCAAATACAGCATCTACAGCAATTCCATTCAGTCTTGCTTGTTCTTGTAATGGAATTCCGAGTTTTTTATATGTCTCTAAAAGTTTAGGATCAAGCTCATCTAAACTTTTTGGCTTATCCTTCATACTTTTTGGTGCTGAATAGTAATATAAATCTTGATAATCAATTTTTGGGTATTTTGGTTTTTGCCAGTTAGGCTCTTTTAAAAGTTTTAACCGCTCATAAGCCTTTAATCTAAAATCTAACATCCATTTTGGTTCTTTTTTAATATTAGAAATAAACTTGATCACATTCTCATTTAAACCTTTTGGAGCTTTAATATTTTCAATATCAGTT
Organism: uncultured Pelagibacteraceae bacterium; assembly: GCA_902580895.1. GTDB lineage: Bacteria > Pseudomonadota > Alphaproteobacteria > Pelagibacterales > Pelagibacteraceae > Pelagibacter. The sequence continues at coordinate 27,902 of CACHMJ010000002.1, forward strand.
GTAAAACCGTATTTGTAATCTTTTAATTTTTCTATATCTTTTTCTCTAGTATCCATTTTTAAATTCTTCTCTCGATGTTATCTTGAATAAGATCTTCTAAACTCTTTTTTTCAAAAAAATCATTAATATGATTTTCAAGCTCATCCCATAAATTATGGGTTAAACATTTTGTAGATTTACCGTTACAACCCTTTTTAGACTCTTTTTTACATTGAACAGTTTTAACTTTTTCATCAACAGCATCAAAAATATTTGTAAGCTTAATCTCTTTAGCTTTTTTATTTAAAACGTAGCCACCTTGATTTCCTCTAACACTTTGAACAATTTCTTTTTTTCTAAGTTTAGAAAAAATTTGCTCTAAATAATCAAGCGAAATACCTTGTCTAAGCGAGATGTCTCTTAGAGATACTGGATTAATATTGTTAAATCTTGCCAGATCCACTAAAGCCATTACCGCATATCTACCTCTAGATGTTAATTTCATAAAACCTTTATTTTACAGGGGTATATATAAACCCGACTAAAATAGTCAAGTATCTATAATAAAAAAAGACTAACATTTTGTGACGCACTTATGATAAACCTATTTTTTTTTTGAGAATGATAATCATTACCAAGAATGGATAATAAAATTTTAGAAATATTCATACCAGGTCCTGCAGGAAGGTTAGAGGCAAAATACTATAAAAGTAAAAAGAGTACTTCTCCTATAGCTTTAGTGTTGCAACCTCATCCACAATATGGGGGAACCATGAATAATAAAGTTGTTGTAGAAACTTTTCATGCTTTTATGGAGAATGATTTTTCTGTATGTCGAGTAAACTTTAGAGGTGTTGGTAAAAGTGACGGAGAATTTGATAACGGACAAGGAGAATTAGCAGATGCTGCAGCTGCACTAGATTGGTTAGAAAGAGAAAATTTTGATAATTCACAATGTTGGGTGTCAGGATTTTCTTTTGGTTCTTTAATTGCAATGCAGTTGTTAATGAGGAGACCTGAGATAAATAGATTTATTGCAATTTCACCACAGCCAAATGTTTATGATTTTTCTTTTTTGTCACCTTGTCCATCATCTGGCTTAATGGTTTATGGAAAAAAAGATGAATTAGTGCCTTTTGAATTTATTAAAGATTTAGACAATAAACTTAGCGCACAAAAAGGAATTAAAGTAGAATTTCAAACTATATCAGAAGCTAATCATTTTTTTACAAAAAGTGAGGCTCAATTAAATAAATGTTTGAATAAGTATATTAAAAATGAAACTGCGCTTTATTAAAAGTTTTGTAAAATATCACCACCTGAAATAGCTTTTTTGCTTCTTGTAGTGCTTGGAAATGAAATTGGTAATTTTAAATATGATCTTATAGCTAGATATGCAAAAGCTTGGGACTCAATATAATTACCATCAAAATTATAATCATCTATATCTTTTATAATTATATTCTTGTTTACCAAATAATTTTCAATCGATTGCATCAAAGATTTATTTTTTCTTCCACCTCCACAAATTATATAATGATGTGGATTAATGTTATTTTGTTTATTAATTTTTCTCAAACCATCAGCAATTAAATATGCAGTAAATTTTGTTAAAGTCGCACACCCGTCCTCAAATGACAAACCTTTTACAAATGATGTATCAAAATCTTTTACATCCAATGAAGTTTCGTAAGATTTAAACTCAAAGTTATCTATTGCTTGATTTAAAATTAGATCATCAACTTTTCCAATATTTGCATAATTTCCATCTTTATCAAATTTTTGATCTTTATTATTTCTTACCCAGTCATCTATCAAACAGTTTCCTGGTCCTACATCATAAGCAAAAAAGTTTATAGAATTATTGAGATCTTCTTTGATTTGAGTGATATTTGTAATACCTCCGATATTAATTATGTTAATTGGCAATTTAAGTTTAAAATTTTTTTGAATAATTTTTGAAATCAAACTATGAAATATTGGTGTAAGTGGAGCACCCTGGCCTCCGTGATTCAAGTCATTTTGTCTAAAATTATTGATAACAATTTTTTTAAATAAACTTGATAAAAGTCTTCCATCACCTAATTGCTTTGAAATTTGATTTTTTGGATCATGAAACACTGTTTGACCGTGGAAACCTATTAAATCAATATCTTCATTAATATCTCCAATTACATCGTTTATTAAATGACTATTGAATAATGTAAATTTTTTTTCTACATCATTAATCTCTTTAGAATGAGTTTTTAAATCTTTAAAATTGCTGATTTTATCTCTTAAACTAATTAATTGCTTGTAAAGTCCATCATCAAACTCTTTATAAGTATTATAAATGCTGGAAAATTGATCATTACCATCAGATTTTATAACAGATAAATCCACTCCATCCATTGAAGTACCACTCATCAAACCTATTGAGGTAAATATCTTTTTTTTCATTATTATTTTTTTTTAACAAAATTTGTATATTGTAGAATTATACGCTTATGAATAAATTTTTAAAAGAATTTAAAGACAGAGGTTACTTTTATCAATGCACCGATGAGAATGAGTTATCTGATTTATTGGATAAAAAAAAGATAAAAGCCTACATTGGTTTTGATTGTACAGCTGAAAGTTTACATGTTGGTAGTTTACTACAGATTATGTGTTTACGTATGCTTCAAAAACATGGGCACCAACCAATTGTATTATTAGGTGGAGGAACCACAAGAATTGGGGACCCATCTGGTAAAGATAAAACACGAAAGATTTTAAGTGAAGATGAAATTGAAAAAAATTCTAAAAATATTGAGAGAATTTTAAAAAAATTTTTAAATACAAATGATAAAAATATAAAACCAATATTTGTAAATAATTATAAGTGGTTAAAAGATTTAAATTATATCTCTTTTTTAAGAGATATTGGGAAACATTTTACAATAAATAAAATGTTAACATTTGAAAGTGTGAAAACAAGATTGGATAGAGAACAATCTCTAAGCTACATGGAATTCAATTATATGATTTTACAAGCTTATGATTTTTTAGAACTTAATAAAAAAGAAAATTGTACATTGCAAATTGGTGGGTCTGATCAATGGGGTAACATAGTCAATGGTGTTGATTTAATAAAAAGACATTCCAATAAGCAAAGTTATGGCTTAACCACTCCTTTAATCACATTAGCAACTGGTGCTAAAATGGGAAAAACAGAAAGTGGAGCAATATGGTTAGATGAAAGATTTTTGTCACCATATGATTATTGGCAATTTTGGAGAAATATAGACGATAGAGATGTATCAAAATTCATGAAGTTTTTCACAGATTTAAGTGTTGATGAAGTAGAAAAAATTAAAGAAAAAGATATTAATGAGCAAAAAATTATTTTAGCAAATCAAACCACTTCTATGCTTCATGGTGAACAAGAGTCAAAAAAAAGTGAAGAAACAGCAAAAAAAACCTTTTCTGAAAATTCAATTGGCTCTGCATTGCCTTCTATTAAAATTAAAAAAAATCAATTAAGTGACAAATTAAGTATTGTTGATCTAATAATTCTTTCCAAGTTAGAAAAATCTAAAAGCGAGATAAGAAGATTAATTAAAGGTAGTGGTGTTAAGATCAATAATCAAGTTATCAATGATGAAAAACTAATCATTAGTGAAAAATTATTTGAAAATGACAAAATCAAACTATCCTTGGGAAAAAAAAGACATATTAAAGTTGAAATAAGCTAATTTTTTTTTATTTTTTCAAGAGTTCTTGTTATGAATCTCGGTGTAAGTGTTTTAACAGGATTTACAGTTGTTTTTAATTTTTTTGGTGGACCTTTAATTTTAAAGCTTACACCAAAAACACCTTCTCCAACTTTCTTTCCTACTAAAATATCTCCGAGAAGAGGAATTGATGATATAGTTCTATTAATTGTTGTTGCCGGTACCATTGTACCTCTAAGACTAACTAAATCACCACTTTCGATGTACCCTTCCATTAATAAAGAAATAGCAGGGCCGATGGCATATAGTTCCTCAATTTTCATCAACTCATTCTTGTTTGAAAATTTCATCTCAAAATCTGAAAATCTTATTCCCTCACCAGTTAATAGGTCAGCGATACCTTGAAGAGATGCTAATGTTAATAATTTTGCTAATGCTGGTACCTCTTGTACTTTAAAATTATCTATTATTAATTTTGAGTTAGAAACATTGTTTTGTTTAATAGAATGAAAATTTAAATTACCTTCTTCAAAACCTTTTATAAATTTGTATCTATTCACAAAAGGCTTGGCTAAATCAGAATAAAGAGTAGTAATTTTTTCATTTGAAGTAGATCTAATGGTGAAACTAACCCTCTTATCATTAGAAAAATCTCCTAGTAAATTAGCATCAATTACTTCATTGTTGTTAAATGTTAGATATCCATTTAAATCTTCTATTAAATGATCTTTATCAAGGAATGCTTCTTTAATCTTAATATTTAGTCTAAAATTTTTAGAAAAAATTTTTTCACTTTCTGAATTTTTATCACCTTTCAATAAATCATCTATAATTTTAGTGGCATTAAAACTCTTAGAATCTAATAAATAACCTTTATCTTTTTTTTTAATAGATAACTCATTTTTTAATAAGTCATTATCAAAATAATCCAAATTTACCTTGCTTATAGATTTAATTTTATATTTTTTTGATAATAATAAATTTTTGAATTCAAATTTATTATTTTTTTCTTTTATTGAGATATCCTTTAAATTGATTTCATTAGATAAAAGATTTTTAACTCCGAAAATAATAATTTCCAATTTGTCATCATGATCTTTTTTATAATTCAAAAAATTAAGATTAAATGGATTTTTTTTGATTTCTAATGAGGTGTTAAATTTTAGTTTTGTTTTTGATTTCAAAAAATTATAATTAATATTATCTTTTTCTTTTTGGATAAGAATATTTCCATTGCCAATAATACTTAGTAGATCTTTTTTATATTCAATTTGTATTTGGTGATCTGAAAACTCGATTATCTCATTTAATTCTGGAAAAAACTCTTCTAAATTTTTTGAGCTTGTAATTTTAGAACTTTTTAAATTCATTAAAGAATATATCTTTAAATCATTTATCTTGTATTTATCATTTATTTTAAATGAAAAAGTATTTTCTAAATCAAACTGAGCAGACTCAAACTTTACATTAAAAAGGTCGTTATTTAATAATTGATTAATTTTTTTATCATCTAAAACTAAATCTTTATTATTGTTTTTACCTGATATTAGAAGTTCATTTTTTTGTTTAATTAAAATTAATTCTGGAAACTTCAATTCATTATTATCATATGATAAATTTATATCTTTTAATTTAAATTCGTTATTTTGAATATTAAAAATAAAATTTATTTTTGATAAATCTATTTTTTTAAAAGGTTTTACTTCACCATCTTTTACAAATCCTTTTATAATAAAATCATCTTTGACTTTGCCTTTTTGATCAAATTTAAGATTTATATCTGCTATCAAATATCCCTTTTTCACAAACTTTTCTAATATGAATATTTGCGGATTATCTTCAATTGATCTTACAAATGAAATTAAGTTTTTTATTTCTATAGTTCTAGTATTGATATCTAATGCAGATAATGAAAATTCTTTTTTTATGAATGTCTTTATATCAATATTAGATTTTATACTCTCTAGTTTAATTAATTTATTTTTACTCTTAAGATTTGCCCCAATTGTTTTTAAAACTATTTTAAATTTAAAAGGATCTAAAATGATACTTATTTTGCCTAACTCTAATTCTAATTGATTGTTAATTTTTTTAATTTCTTTAGTTATTTGATCATTAAAAGCATTCGTTTTTATGCCAATAGTACTTAAATAAGTAATGAAACCAAAAATTGATAATAATATTAAGATTAAAAATCTAAAAATTATTTTTTTCATTTAATTTGATACAAAGATTTCTCTAAAAAAGTATCAATATCGCCATCTAAAACTTTATCTGGGCTTGTACTTTCGAAGTTCGTCCTATTGTCCTTTACTAATCTGTAAGGTTGAAGCACGTATGATCTAATTTGATGACCCCACCCTATTTCAGATTTTGAAGCTTCATTATTTTGATTTTCTTCATCTTTTTTTTTCATTTCAAAATCATAAAGTCTTGCTCTTAGCATATTCATACAGGTTTCTTTATTTTTATGTTGAGACCTTTCGTTTTGACATTGTACGACTATTTTTGATGGAATATGAGTTATTCTGACAGCACTGTCAGTTGTGTTAACATGTTGTCCACCGGCGCCACTTGAACGATAAGTGTCAATTCTTAAGTCCTTATCTAATATTTCTATATTCAAATTTTCATCGACGACCGGATAAACCCAAATACTTGCAAAGCTCGTGTGTCTTCTTGCTCCAGAATCAAAAGGAGATATTCTTACAAGTCGGTGAATTCCAGACTCTTTTTTTAGCCACCCAAACACATAATCACCCTCAATTTTTATAGTGGAGGATTTAATTCCTGCTTCTTCACCTTTGTGTTCACTTATTAAATTACACTTATAATTTTTACCATCTGACCACTTCATATACATTCTTCTTAACATATTAGCCCAATCTTGGCTTTCTGTGCCACCAGCACCTGCATGAATTTCCACATAGCAATCAAATGAGTCTGCCTCGTTGGATAAAAAACATTTTATTTCATTCTTCTTAACTTTTGATCTCAATTCTTTAATACTTTGCATGACTTCTTTTTGAACATTAAGATTATTCTCATCTGTTGCCAAAGTATAAAGGTCATCTAAATCTTTAAGATGAGTTGCTGAGTCTTTAAATGAATTTACTAAATCTTCAAAGAGTTTTTTTTCTTTAATTGTTTTTTGAGAATTTGACTTGTCTTGCCAAAAATTGGCACCAAGCATTTTTTTCTCTAGATAATCCAGTTTTGAGTAAATCTTATTTTTTTCAAAGATACTCCTTAACTCTTTGGTTAATTTTTTCGATTTCTTTTTTAATGTCTAAATATTTATCATCCATTAATAAAACTCTAATATGTTATTTGTATCGATTCTATTATTATCAGAATACAATATTTTTCCGTTAAAAACATTTTTACTTTTGTAAGCTTCAATAATTGTATTTCTTGATTCAAATTTTGCTTTTTCCCCTGTTGAAGGGTCAACTACCATCAATGTCATTTTTTTGGGGACTTTAAAAGGTCTGGCATCTGATTTTTTAACAGCTTTTTCTATAAACTTTTTAAAGATTGGTAATGCAGCTTTTGAACCTGTCTCATATTTACCTAGTGGTTCTGGATTATCCATCCCAACATAAACACCAATAACTAGATTTGAGGTGAATCCAATAAACCATGCATCTGTATTTTCATTTGTTGTTCCAGTCTTTCCAGCTAAATTTAATCCTAAATCTTTTAATTTTTTTCCTGTGCCTCTTTTAATAACACCTTCTAAAATTGATGTAATCTGATAAGCAGTTTGTTCAGACATAATTTGTTCATAGTTATCTTCAATAAAAGGATACTCTTCTCCGGTAAAAGAAATTTTATCGCAATTTGCACATTTTCTGTTTTCATTATTTATAATTGTGTTTCCTTCACTATCTTGAATTCTGTCTATAATTATTGGGCTTATTAATTTTCCTCCATTCACAAAAGAAGAATAAGCTGAAGTTAAATTTAAGAGAGTTGTCTCTGCTGATCCAAGTGATATTGATAACAATTCGTCGGGATCTTGGTAAATATTCAACTTTTTTGAAAAATTTGCAAGTTCATCTATACCTAGATTTTGTGCTATTCTAACTGTCATTAAATTTCTAGACTTTTCTAGTCCTACTCTTAATGTGGATGGACCATAGAATTTTTTACCATAATTTTCTGGTTTCCATTTTTTTAAATCAATTCCTTGGTCTAAAACAAGTGGAGCATCAAGAACTAATGATGAAGGTGTATATTTATTTTCTAAAGCTAATGCATAAACGAAAGGCTTAAAAGCAGATCCAGGTTGTCTTAAAGCTTGTGTGGCTCGATTGAATTCACTGTTTTTAAAACTAAAACCTCCACTTAACGCTAACACTCTCCCAGTGTAAGGATCCATAACCACAATTCCACCATTTATTTTTGGAAGTTGTCTGAGTTTATAATTTTTATCTTGTAACTTTTGAACATAAATCAAGTCTCCTATATTGAATAAATCTTCAAATTCTTTTTTTGTCCATGAAATATCTTTATATATTATTTTTCCTTCTAAATTATCTATAGTTTCTATAACTGTTTCAAATTTTTTTATTTTTTTTACAATTGCTATTTTCCAATTAATAGAATTTTCTAATAAATATTTTTTATCGATATCTTTTGACCAATCCTTACTGTATCTTATATTTGATATTGGGCCTCTCCATCCTTTTCTTTGATCATAAGCTATTAAGCCACTTCTGAGAGAATCTGTAGCTATTTTTTGCAAAGTTAAGTTTATAGGAGTATTTATATTGTAACCTTGCTTATAGACTTTTTCATATGAGAGTCTTTCGATTATATCTTTTCTAACATCCTCAATGTAATATTGAGAGTCCTCTAAATACACTCTTTTAATTTTTTTTAATTCAATATCTTGATTTTTAAAATTATTATAATTTTCAAGGTTTATAAATCCATTTTGATGAAGATTTTGTAATACTAAGTTTCTTCTAAATTTGGCTAATTCAATATTACGATAAGGATTATATTTACTCGGAGCTTTCGGTAAAGCTGCTAGCATAGCGGCTTCTGCATAATTAAGTTCTTTGATTGATTTATCAAAGTACTCTAAACTAGCAGCAGCTATTCCGTATGCGCCACTTCCTAGATAAATTTGATTAAGATATAGCTCAAGTATTCTTTCTTTATTTAAGGCTCTTTCTATTCTAAAAGCCAAAATAGCTTCTTTGATTTTTCGATTAATACTAACCTCGTTAGTCAATAAAAAATTTTTAGCGACCTGTTGAGTAATAGTTGATGCTCCTTCAAGTCTTTTTGATGAAAGGATATTTTTAATATTATTTATCGTAGCTCTAAGCACACCCTTTGCGTCTACTCCAGGATGAGAAAAAAAATTCTTATCTTCCGCGGATAAAAAAGCGTTAATTACTTTTTTTGGAATTGCACTATAAGGTATGAATATTCTTTTTTCTTGAGAAAAGTCGGCTACTAAATCCCCATTTCCAGAATACATTTTGCTTGAAACAGGTGGTTTATAACTCTTAAGGAATTTATAATCGGGGATTTTATTTGAAAAAGTCCATAAAATCCCAAAAATCCCAATAAAAGCTATAAGGGAAATTATAATTGATATTGTAAAAATATTTTTTAAAACTTTTGTCATTTTAATTCCATTATATCTAGGAATTTGTTAAAGATAAGGCATTAATATTAAACAAAATTTATAAAACTAAATGAAACTTTTAATTTTACAATTATGCAAAAAAATTTATACATTGATGCATCGCATCCAAATGAAACTAGGGTTGTTCTTAAATCGGATAATAATATTGAAGATTACGAATACGAAGGTTCAAAAAATAATCTTATAAAAAACAATATTTATCTAGGTAAAGTCAGCAGAATAGAGCCTTCTTTACAAGCAGCTTTTATAGATTTCGGAAGAGAGCGACACGGTTTTTTGTCATTTAATGACATTCAATCGGACTATTATCAAATACCAAAAAGTGATCTTGAAATAATAAAAAAAGAAGAGGAAAAGTTAAGAGAAGAATTATCTAAAAAAGTTGAAGAAAAAGAGGAAGAAAATTTAGCAAAAGGAAACTTAGAGGTAGATGATCCTATAGAAATTGAAAAAAAAGTAAACTCAGAGATAGAACAAAATGAAGAGGAAAAAGAAAAAAAAATAATTCACAGAAATAAATTTAAAAGATATAAAATTCAAGAAGTAATAAAACCTAATCAGGTAATTCTTGTTCAAGTCATTAAAGATGAAAGAGGTCAGAAAGGTGCTGCGTTAAGCACATTCATTTCAATTGCAGGTAAATACACTGTTTTAATGCCAAATACACCAAAAGGTGGAGGAATTTCTAGAAAAATATTTAATCCAGCTGATAGAAAAAAAATTAGATCTATTTTAAATGAAATAGAAATACCCAAAGAAATGGGATTAATTGTAAGAACTGCTGGCAGTAACAAAACCAAAAATGAAATAAGTCATGACCTAGATACTTTGATAAAATCTTGGAATCAAATTAAAGATAATGCCATTAATGCAATTGCACCTTCATTGATCCATCAAGAAAGTGAGATAATAAATAGAACTTTAAGAGACATGTTTGATGAAAATACAAAAAATATTATTGTAGAAGGTAATGAAGGTTATAAAAAAGCTCAAAACTTTATGAAAATGTTAATGCCATCTCAAGTAAAAAAGATAAAAAAATATAGAGGAAAAATTCCGTTATTTATAGAAGAAGGAATTGAGCAAAAATTAAATCAAATATTTGATACAGAGGTTAAGTTAAATTCTGGTGGTTATTTAGTGATAAATCCAACTGAAGCTCTTGTTTCAATAGATATAAACTCAGGAAGCTCCATAAAACAAAAAAATGTTGAAAGTACAGCGTTAGATACAAATTTAGAAGCAGCAGAGGAGATTGCAAGACAAATCAAAATTAGAGATCTATCAGGGTTAATCATAATAGACTTTATAGACATGTTGAGTTACGGAAATAGAAAAACGGTTGAAAGAAGATTAAAAGAAAAATGCAGGTCAGACAGAGCAAGAATTCAAATTGGTAGAATTAGTAATTTTGGATTACTAGAGATGTCAAGACAAAGATTAAGAGAAAGTGCAGTTAGATGGAAAGTTGGACTGACAGATGAGTCATTTGCGCAAAAAATTTTAAAATTAGTCGAGTTTAAATCAGTAATAAACAAAGCAAAATATGTTGAATTAAAAGTATGTAAAAAAATTTCTGATTTTTTAAAAGAAAATTTTATTGAAAATTTAAATTTTTTTGAAAAAAAAAATAAAATTAAAATAGATATTATATCTGATAATTCATTAATTATTCCTGAATACATTGTTGACATAAAAAACAAATCAAAAAAAACTATTGAATTTATAGAGCATTTTGAAAAACCTAAAATTCTTGATATTCAAAATAAAGAAAAAAAAATAAACTTTAAAAATATTAAAATTAGAAAAAAGACCTATAGAAAAAAAAAATACTTTACAAAGTCTAAATAATACCTTTTGTTGGAGAAGATGCACTTCCCATTATTTTTTTTTCAATCCTACCAGATAAAAAAGATTGTCTTCCAGCTATCACTGCATTTTTAAAAGCCTTAGCCATTTCAAATGGTTTATTAGCTTTAGCAATTGCTGTATTAACTAAAACTCCATCACAGCCTAATTCCATTGCAACTGTTGCATCAGAAGCTTGTCCCAGACCGGCATCAATTATTAAAGGTAATTTTGTTTGACTCCTAATTATTTGAATATTAACTTTATTTTGAATGCCTAAACCTGAACCAATAGGTGCTGCGAGTGGCATTATTGCTGCGGCACCAACATTCTCCAACCTTTTTGCCATAAGGGGATCATCATTACAATAAACCATAACCCTAAAACCTTCTTTTGTTAAAATTTCTGTTGATTTAAGAGTTTCAATCATTTCTGGGAACAAATTTTTTTTATCTCCCAAAACTTCTAATTTCACCAACTTCCATCCTCCAATTTCTCTAGCTAATCTTAGTGTCCTTAGCGCTTCTTCAGAATTAAAACATCCAGCAGTATTAGGTAAATAAGTTATTTTTTTGGGATCAATAAAATCCATTAATAGTGGTTTCTTTTTATTTGTTATATTTACTCTTCTAACAGCAACAGTAACAATATCGGCACCTGATAATTTTATAGCTTTAGCACATTCTTTCATGTTCTTATATTTGCCAGTGCCAACAATCAATCTTGAATTAAATTTTTTCTTTGAAATGATTAATTTATCTTGTTTCAAAATCAACCACCTCCAATAAAATGAACAATTTCAACTTTATCATTTTCTTTTAAATAAATTTTATTTAATCTTTTTTTATCTATTATTTCTTTGTTCAATTCAATTGCAACTTTTTTTATTGGTACTTTTAAATTTTTTATAAGAGCAGATATTTTAGTTTTATTATCTATAATGTTTAATTTACCGTTTATTTTTATTTTTATTTTTTTTTTCATCGTATATAAATGACTTATGAATTATAAAGTAAATATTATTAATGGTCCAAATCTTAATCTATTAGGTGAACGAGAACAATCACAATATGGTACACAAACATTTGAAGATCTCAAAAAAATTTGTATAAAAAAATCAGAAGAATTGGGTTTGAATTTGAAATTCTCTCAGTCAAATATTGAGGGAGAAATTGTAAATTTAATACAAGACTCAATAAAAAATTTTGACGGTATTATTATAAATGCCGCTGCTTTTACACATACTTCTGTTGCGATAAGAGATGCATTGAGTGTTTTCAAAAAACCAATCATTGAGCTACATATTTCAAATATATATAAACGTGAAGAATTTAGACGTAAATCTCTCATAAGTGATGTAGTTACTGGAGGTATATTTGGCTTAGGTGCGGATGGTTATATTTTAGCCATAATTTCAATGCAAAAGCTTTTAAAAAAATGAAAATCGATAAAAAAATTATTAAGGAACTAAGTAACTACTTAGACGAATTTAATTTAACTGAAATAGAATATACCGAAAAGGACACAAAAATTAAAGTTTCAAAAAATAATGTTTCTATAAACAACCAAAATATTCCTAACAAACAAAATAATATTTCACAGCCAAATAAAGATAGCACAGAAATAAAATCTAATTCAGGTAAAAAAATTACCTCACCAATTATAGGTACAGCCTATCATGCACCAGAGCCTGGAGGTAAAAAGTTTGTAGAGATAGGAAAAAATGTTAAAAAAGGTGACACAGTTATGATTGTAGAAGCTATGAAAACTATGAATCATGTGCCATCAACTTATGATGGAATAGTTAAAGAAGTTTGTGTTAAGGATGGTCAAGCTGTTGAATTTGGTCAGACAATTATCATTCTAGAATAATGTTTAAAAAAATATTGATAGCAAACCGTGGAGAAATTGCGGTAAGAATAATTCGAGCTTGTAAAGAATGGGGTATTTCAACTGTTGCTGTTCACTCAGATGTGGATAAAGAGAGTATGCATGTTAGAATGGCTGATGAAAGTGTCTGTATAGGTTCTCATCAACCAGTAAATAGTTATTTAAATATTCCAGCCTTAATGTCGGCTATCGAAATTACTAATTCAGAAGCAGTGCATCCAGGTTATGGTTTCTTGTCAGAAAATGCAAATTTTGCAAAAGTTCTAGAGGAAAATAACATTAAATTTATAGGTGCACATCACAAACTAATCGAAATGATGGGAGACAAAATTCAGGCAAAAAAAATAGCAAAAGAAAATGGTTTACCAGTTATTGAAGGATCTGAAGGTGGAGTTAAAGATATAAAAGAGGCAAAAAATTTATGTAAAAAAATTGGATTCCCAGTTTTGATAAAAGCTTCTGGCGGTGGTGGTGGAAAAGGAATGAAAATTGTAAATAAAGAGGAAGAATTTGAAACTTTATTTTCAACAGCAAAATCAGAAGCTCAAAAATATTTTGGAAATGACGAAGTTTATATCGAAAAATTTTTTCAGAATCCAAGACATATCGAAGTACAAATTTTAGCTGGAAAAAATAGAGTTGTTCATTTACATGAGAGAGATTGTTCAGTGCAAAGAAGACATCAAAAGTTAATTGAAGAAACTCCTAGCCCAGTTCTTGACAACAGTTTAAGAAAAGATCTTTTTGAGAAGACAGTAAATATGGTTTCAAAAATTGGTTATACAGGGGCTGGAACTGTAGAATTTATTTATGAAGATAATAAATTTTACTTTCTTGAAATGAATACGAGAGTTCAGGTCGAGCATCCCGTAACTGAAATGGTAACTGGAATTGACATAATCAAAGAACAAATATGGATAGCATTTTCAGGAGATACAGCCTTGAGTCAAGATGATATAAACCCTCGAGGTCATGCAATTGAATGTAGAATAAATGCTGAAGATGCAAGCAAAAACTTTCAGCCTTCACCAGGGACAATCGGTATGTGCCATCAGCCATCAGGATTTAGAACAAGAGTAGACGGTTCAATATATCAAGGCTATAAGGTGACACCTTATTATGATAGTATGATTTGTAAATTAATTTGTCATGGGCGAAATAGGACTGAAGCTATTCAAAGAATGAATAGATCCTTAGATGAATTTGTTATTGAGGGCATCACAACAACTATTCCTCTTCATAAAAAATTATTAAATCATAAAAAATTTATCGAGTCTGACTTTAACGTTAGTTGGTTAGACAAAGATAAAATAATTTAGTCGCAATTTACAAGCCAAATATCGTAAACAGGATGATCAAACGGTTCTATCGATGGACTTGATGAAAACATCCATCCATTAAAAACAAAAACATTGTTTCTGTCTTTTTTAGTTAAGTCTCTAACTTGTATATAAGCTTTAATCTCTGGATTATCATCAAATTCTGAGTTGGTACATTTGATACTTTTGATCGCTAGATCTTTATAAATATATTCTTTATCATTAATTAATCTTATTAACTCATTTTTTGAACTTATTTTATCCAAAATTTTGATATCAGTATTTTTTCCCTCAAGATTATTATTATCTGACTTAGCTTCAAATAAAAAAAATTGAGAAATTAGTAATATTATGAAAAGTAAATAAAAACTATTTTTTCCAACTTTTATATTTTTTTTGAGCTGCATCTTTTTTACTTTTGTTTGGGTAATAAGCAGAATCAGTCCCAGTTAAATTTGGCTGATGAGGTTTTTGCCATGAATGCTTATTTAATTCATGATCGTTTTCAATTTTATTTGGCATAAAATGCATCCAAGAAAACCACTCTACTGGAATTTTGGATGCATCTATCTCATCAAAATATATAACCCATCTTTTTCCATTTTTACTTTGATAATATTTATTTCCAAAATCATCTTTTCCGATTAGCTTTCCAAAAAAAATAGTTTTGATTCTAGTACCAAATGTATCGCGATTCCACCAAGTGAAAATTTTTTTTAAAAAAGTCAACATGTAAATTTTATAATTTCAATTTCAAATTGTATAAATTAAATTAGACTAAAATATGTAAAAGTATATAAGTAAAAAGATTCAAAATTCAAATTTAATTTAAGGATTATAAAAAATGGCAAAATATATTGTAGAAACTTATTATACGTGCACTTTTAAAGTAAATCATTATCTGGACGAGGTAAATGAAACTGAACTTAAAAATCTTGAAAAAAGAGATGATGGTAAATTTGAAATTTTAGAAGTTAAATTAGATAATAGAAAGACAAAAAGTCTTGATCCAAATACTAAAAAAAATGACCAAAATAATAAAATTGATTTAATTCAAACCCAGAATGAAAACAAAACTACAAATGTTGAAAAAATAGTTTCTCAGTCTTTTGTAAAATCTGAAAAATCAGGAAAAAGATTTAGTATGCCCGACAGAAGAAAAGGTTATATTCAAAAAGCAACAATTGGTGACCATAAAGTATATTTACATACCGGCGAATATGAAGATGGAAAAATTGGAGAAATCTTTATTGATACTAGTAAAGAAGGAGAGCTTGTCAAAGCTTTGATGAATAATTTTGCAATTGCTGTCTCACTTGGCCTTCAATATGGGGTTCCATTGGATGAATTTGTGAGTGCTTTTATAGGAACTAAATTTGAACCTTCAGGCAAAGTAAATGGAAATGACAGAATTTTAAGTGCCTCTTCAATTTTAGATTATATATTTAGAGAACTAGCGATTTCCTATCTTAATAGAGAAGATTTGGCACACACTCCTTCAATAGGTAATTTAGATACATCATCTTCAGATGAAAAAGGTTCAGATGAACAAAATCAATTACTCAAAATAGTAAAGGATATAACAAGTAAAGGATTTGTAAGAAATAATTATAAAAAAAATCTGGTCGATTTATCCGATGTTAAAATTAGTCTTAAAGGTAAAAAATAATTACTTTTTATTTTTTATTAATAAGTTTAATTCCTTGAGTTGATTTTCACTAACATTAGAGGGTGCATTCATCATTAAATCTTGTGCATTTTGATTCATAGGAAACATTGTAACCTCCCGAATATTTTTTTCATTTGCTAGTAACATTATTATTCTATCAATACCTGGAGCAATTCCGCCATGTGGAGGTGCACCATAACTTAATGCATTAATCATCCCGCTAAATTTTTGATCAACGTCAGATTTAGAATAACCTGCAATATCAAATAATTTATACATAAGTTCTGGTATATGATTTCTAATTGCACCTGATGATAATTCAATTCCATTACATACAATATCATATTGATACGCTAGTATTTCTAATGGTTTTTCAAAATCTATTTTATTTATATCTCCTTGCGGCATTGAAAAAGGATTATGACTAAATTTAATTTTGTTGGTTTGATTATCTATTTCATACATTGGATAATCTACAATCCAGCAGAATGCAAAAATATTTTCATCTATTAGATCTAAATCTTTTCCAATTTTATCTCTAGCTAATGAAGTAATTTTTTCAACTTCTTCTTGTTTACCACAAGCAAAGAAAATACTGTCGCCTACTTCTGCATAAGTTTTGGCCATTATTTCATTTAGAGAGTCTTTAGAAAAAAACTTACCTATGGGGCCTTTTGCTAAAATTTCTTTTTCCTTTTCAATAGAAAAATAAGCAAGTCCTGAGGCACCTTGTTCTTTAGCCCATTTATCAATATTATCAAAAAAACTTCTAGGTTTATTTTTTGTATTTTTTGTAACAATACATCTTACTTTAGATCCAGACTTAACAAGTTTTTTAAAAATCTCAAATGAAACGTCTTCTCTTAAAAAAATTTCAGTAATGTCATTTATAATAAGTGGATTTCTTAAATCTGGTTTATCAGTTCCATATTTAATCATTGACTCTTTAAAAGAAATTCTTGGAAATTCATCAAATAATAATTTTTTATTTGAAAACTTCTTAAATGTATTAACAAACAATTTTTCTACCACATTAAATACGTCCTCTTGTTCCACAAATGACATTTCTAAATCTAACTGATAGAACTCTCCAGGACTTCTATCAGCTCTAGCATCTTCATCTCGAAAACAAGGTGCAATTTGGAAATATTTGTCAAAACCAGAAACCATCACCAGTTGTTTAAATTGTTGAGGTGCTTGTGGAAGTGCATAAAATTTTCCAGGATTTAATCTACTTGGAACCAAAAAATCTCTTGCTCCTTCAGGACTTGAAGACGTTAAAATTGGTGTTTGAAATTCTAAAAATCCTAGTTTGTTCATCTCATTCCTGATAAATGAAATGACTTTTGATCTTAATATTATATTTTCATGGATTTTTTTTCGTCTTAAATCTAAAAAGCGATACTTCAGTCTTATTTCTTCTGAATACTCACGATCACTAAAAACTGGTAAAGGTAGTTCCTTGCATTCACCAAGAATTTGAAAGTTTTTAATTACAACTTCAATCTTTCCAGTTTCAATGTCCTTATTAATTGCCTCCTGTGATCTTTCAACTACTTTTCCATAAATTTTAATTACCGTTTCTAATTGTATTTTTTCTAATTTTTTAAAATCAGAATTTTCTTTATCAATAGTACATTGTGTTATTCCATAATTATCTCTCAAATCTATAAACAAAAGATTCCCATGATCTCTTTTTTTATTTATCCAGCCAGAAAGAGTTATTTCTTCTCCAACGTTTTCGCTTCTTAATTCATTGCATTTATGAGTTCTAAATTTGTTCAATTATTCTCCTAAGACTTCCTTAATAATTTTAAAATCAATCGATTTTTTTTTTTTTAAACTTAGTTGATCGACCTTATATATGAATTCATATATTTTACTATATGATCTCTCAATTCTTTTAATAATAAAATCAATGAATTTATGATCTAAAGCAATTTGCCTATCAGATAAATTTTTTAATATAATCGCAAATATTAACTCATCATCTGGTTTTTCAATGTTTAACAAAATAAAATTTTTTGTTCTAGATTTTAAATCTTTTAAATCAAAGGCTATATTCACTATTGGTATTGAAGATGTAACAATAATAAATTTATTATCTTGTTCAATTAAATTTAGAAGACTGTAAAATAATTTTTCGTCAATATCCGTTGATATATTTTCTATAATAATGTTTTCGTAAATTTTTATTTTTTTTAGATCATTATCTCTTAAAGATTTACCCTCAAGCTTGATACCTTTATTTTTTTGTAAAAAAATATTCATTAAATGAGATTTTCCTGAAAGTTTTTCACCAATTACATTAACAAAATTTTTCTCCCATTTTGGCCATAAATTTAAAAAATCAAAAACATGCTTGTTGCTTTTAGAGAGGTAGAAATCCTCATATTTAAAGTTTTTGTCGTAATCAAATTTAATTATTGTTTGATCTGAGTCTCTCATTCAATCATCCAAACTTTTTTTTGTGTATTTAGATTATATTTTTTATTTTTCATTAAATTAATAAAATTTTGTACTGTTCCATTGAACAAAACTTCATAAAATATGAATTCTTTATTAAATTTTTGCACAGAGTAGTCACTCACTAAGTCTATTTCACTTAAAAATAATTCAAAATTATTTGATTTTTTTAAATTGTCATTTTTAATTTTAATTATAATTGGAAGTTTTATGGAAGTATTTATTTCATTTAATTTTTTCCAAGTATTCTCGTATTGTTTTTTTAGGTTTTCAACTAGTATATTGAGATCTTCATTATTATTTAAATTAAGGTTTTGAAATGAATTATTTTTAATTATTTCATTTTCATCATTATATATTTTTGATAAGACTCTAATTTCGTTATTACTTTTAAATATTAAAGAGATAATATAGTTATCTAAATAATACTTTTTTGTAATCTCACTAAAATCATAAGTTTCTATATTGTTGAAATTTTTTTTTATTAGATTTAAATCTTCAAGATCCTCTGATGGTAACAAATACTCAATTAATTCATAGGATTTTAAATTAGTATTCCAATTATTATAAATTGGATTATTAGAAAAAATTAATAAATCATTCATCTTTTCATCAATTATAATTGGGAAAAATAAAAATTTTTCATTAATAATTTGAGAAGGATATATATTTCTTTTTTCTAAATAATCAAAAATTTTTCTTTTATTGAAAGAAACTCCAAGAATAACATTATAATCTTGGTTTATAAATTTTTCCTCTTCAATTGAAAATGTCTCGATCATACTCTTTATTTCATTTAGATTAAAAATTTCTAATTTTTTATAATCTGATGATTTCGTTAATTTATAAATTAATTCTAAAAAAGCTTTCCTAAAACCATCATCAATTACTTTATTTTTATCAAAATTTTTTTTAAATGGTTTCGAAATTTCTATATTATTGATTTCAAAAGATTTTGCTCTTACTTTTTCTGTGGAAAAAAAAAATATTATTAAAGCTAGAATACAAAAAAAAATATATAAACGTCTATAATAATACATACAAAATTTAAAAGACATAATAATGAAAAAAAATCTCTTTACCTATAAAAAAAGTGGGGTCAATATTGATGCAGCTGATAAATTTATAAGTTTCATATCTAACATTTCATCAAAAAAAAGAGGCAATAAAAAGAATGCCAATATCGGAGGTTTTGGTTCTGTCTCAGATCTACCCAAGGACATCAAAAATCCACAAATAGTAGCTTGCACTGATGGTGTGGGAACCAAAATTGAAATTGCAAACTTACTAAATAAATATGACACTATAGGAATAGATCTGGTCGCTATGAGTGTAAATGATTTAATTGTGCAAGGTGCAAAACCTTTGTTTTTTTTAGACTACATTTCAATTAATAAAATTAATTTAAAAAAAATGAAATTGATAATTCGTGGAATAATTAAGGGATGTGATATTTCGCAATGTAGTTTAGTTGGTGGTGAGACTGCCGAAATGCCAGATACTTATGAAAAAGGTAAATTTGATATAGCTGGTTTCGCAGTTGGAATTACGGATAAAAAAAAAATACTTAATAAAAAAAAAATTAAAAAAGGAGATTTAATTCTAGCCGTACCATCAAGTGGTTTACATTCAAATGGTTTTTCTCTGGTGAGACATTTATTAAGATTAAAAAAAATAGATATAAAAAGAGATCCTTTTCTTAAAATGGAACTAATAAAACCAACCAAAATTTATGTAAAAGAAATCTTAAATCTTGTAAAAAGAGATCTTTTAAATGGTTGTGCTAATATTACTGGTGGTGGGTTAGCTGATAATATTGGTAGAATTATACCTAATAACTTATCTGCAGAAATAGATTTGAATAAAATTATACCCCTAAATATTTTTTATTGGCTTAAAAAAAATAAAATTAGTGACAAAGAAATGCTTAAAACTTTTAATTGTGGAGTTGGATTTTGTCTTATAATAAATCCCAAAAATATAAGAAAAATCGATAAATTTTTTTCAAAACAATACAAACCTTATATTATTGGAAAAATTTCTAAAAACAGAAATAAAAATAAAGTAAGACTTAATGGTAAAATTAACTGGATATAAAAAGGTTAATACTGCAGTTTTTATTTCTGGCACTGGAACTAATTTAAAGTCTTTAATAAGATTTTCTAGAACAAAAAAATCACCTATTTCTATTGATTTAATAGTTTCAAGTAATCCTAAAGCTAAAGGTTTAAAGCTTGGCAAAATCTACAAGATAAAAAAAAAAGTATTTAATTTTAATAAAAAAATTAAAATAGAAAATCAGATACTTTCTGTTTTAAAGGGTCATGAGATTAAGATGATATGTTTAGCAGGATTTATGAAAATTTTATCCAAAAATTTTATCACTAAATTTAAAGGGAAAATTTTGAATATTCATCCCTCACTGCTTCCTAAATATAAAGGATTAAACACTCATGAAAGAGCATTAAATGATAATGAAAAATATTCAGGGTGCACTGTTCATTTTGTCACTTCAAAATTAGATTCTGGAAAAATTATTTTACAAAAGAAAGTAAAAATCTCAAAAAATGAGACAAAGAGCTCTCTTGCTAAAAAAGTGCTCGTTCAAGAACATAAAATTTATTCAAAAGCAATATTAAAATTATTTAATCTTTAAAAAAGAAATCAATTTCTATTTTAGCATTATCAACACTATCAGATCCATGCACAGAATTTTTGTCAATTGAAATCCCATATTTTTTTCTTATAGTTCCATCCTCTGCATCTTTTGGATTTGTAGCTCCCATGAGTTCTCTGTTTCCTTTTACTGCATTCTCTTTTTGAAGAACCATAACAACTATTGGACCCGATGAAAGATAGTCACATAAATCATTATAAAATGGCTTAGTTTCGTGCACTTTATAAAATTTTTCAGCCTCGGACTTATCAATTTGAATTTTTTTTTCATTAAGAATTTTAAAACCATTATTTTTAAACATCTCTTTAATTTCACCTTCAAGATTTCTTTCTACAGCGTCAGGTTTTATAATGGATAATGTTTGTTCAATATTACTCATAATGATCCTCTATAAGTTTATTTAATAATCTAACTCCGTAACCTGTTGCACCTCCTGAATTTAAGGCTCCACCATATTTAGAAAATGCCATTCCAGCTATGTCTAAATGAGCCCAGGGTGTTTCATTTAATATAAATCTTTGTAAAAATTGTGCAGCAGTAGTTGAACCAGCTCCACCAACGTAATTAATATTTTGCATATCGGCATTTTTTGAATCTATTAATTTATCATAATTTTTATTTAACGGCATTCTCCAGACTTTTTCTTCAACATATTCACCTGACTTAATTAATTGTTTAGATAATTTATCATCATTTGAAAATAAACCCGCATATTCAGAACCTAGTGAAACAATAATAGCTCCTGTTAAAGTTGCTAAATCCACAATAAACTTTGGTTTAAACTTTTCCTCAGTAAAAGTAAGTGCATCTGCAAGTACAAGTCTTCCCTCTGCATCGGTATTTAAAATTTCAACTGTTTTACCGCTATAAGACTTAACAATATCACCAGGTCTTTGTGCATTTCCTCCAGGCATATTTTCTACTAGTCCAACAACTCCAACTGCATTAATTTTTGCTTTTCTTAGAGCTAAAGTTTTCATTAATCCGACTACTACTGCAGAACCAGCCATATCATAAGTCATGTCCTCCATAAACTTAGCTGGCTTTAAAGATATTCCTCCAGTATCAAAACAAACACCTTTGCCAACAAAAGCTAGAGGTTTAGATTTATTTTTTGATCCATTCCATTCCATTGTTACAAGATAGGACCCTCTAATACTTCCTTGACCAACACCAAGTAATGTATTCATACCTAATTTTTTTAACTCTCTATCGTTATAAATCTTTATTTTTAATCCAAATTTACTTAAAGATTTTATTCGTTTTGCATATTCATCTGGATGTAGTACATTTCCAGGTTCGGATACTAAATCTCTGGTATAAAAAGTCCCCTCCTCTATAGATTTAAATTTTAATTGATCTTTATAATTAGGAATATTCTTACCTATAACATTAATATTGATATCACCTTCATTTTTTTTTGTTTTATATTTTTCAAATTTATAAGATTTTAACTTAATCCCATGTAAAAAATATCCCACAATATTTCGTCTTTTATCAATAGTATCTGAGTTAACACTAATATGTTTTTCTTTTAATTCTTTTAAAATATCGTAACATTTAGCGCCTAAATTTTCTGCATCAGCATCTGAAAGGTTTTTTTTAAGTGAAACTAAAATTATTTTCTTTTTTGAGCTAATGTTAAAATTTATAACTTTTTTTTTTGTACCTTTTTTATTTAGCAAATCGGAAATGTAAGAATATTCAGAATTAGAGATATATTTTTTTAAAGCGGTAATTTTGAATCCTTCATCAACAAATAATATTAAGTTTCCATTAGATTTTGCTGAAACCTGGCTTTTATATGTGATTTTAATATTCATAAAATTTAAATACAATCTATACGAGATAATGTTATATATGAGTAAAACAATTATATTTCAATGGAAAAAATACTTTTTAGAAAATTTATTCTTGATGTATCCCTGAGGGCTTTAATTATCATATTTACAATTGGTCTAATAGTTTGGATTATTCAGGCAGTCAATTATTTAGATTTTGTAATTGATGACGGTCATAATTTCTCGATCTATTTTTACTATAATTTATTTAATTTTCCAAAAATTTTTCATCGAATTTTACCTTTTGTATTTGGAATTTCTATTTTTTTTGAATTACTTAAATACGAAAAAAATAATGAATTGTTAATATTTTGGACCAATGGGGTGACCAAAAAAAAATTTATTCTTAATCTAATAAATTTCGCATTTGTTGTGATGTTTCTTCAAATATTAATTGGAAGTATTATATCTCCAGCAAGTCAATTAAAGGCAAGATCAATTCTTAAAGAATCAAACATGGATTTTTTACCAAATTTGATAAAACAAGGAAAATTTATAGATGCTGTATCAGGCTTAACTATTTTTATAAATGAGAGAGTCAGTGAAGATACCTTTAAAAATATTTTTATTCAAGAAGGGGACTTATTTGATTTAAAAAAAAATGACAATCAAATAATCTTTGCAAAAGAGGGTATTTTGATTAATGAAAATAAAAAAATATTTAGATTACTTAATGGAAAAATTATCAGCACCAATAATAAAAAATTAATTGGTTTTGAATTTGATAAAATAGATTATAATTTATCGAATTTAAATTCAAAAACTATAAAAAAAGCTAAAATACAAGAGCTGCCCTCATCAAAAATAATTAAGTGTTCTTTAAGTTTGTTAAATGAAAATATTTATATTGATGAAATGTTTAGATGTGAAAAAAGCAGATTAAAAAATCTTAATCAAGAAATTTATAAAAGATTTATAAAGCCATTTTATATTCCGCTATTAGCTTTGATAAGTTGTTTTTTGTTAACCTTTTCTAAAGTTCAAAATAATTTTACATTAAAATCAACTAAAGTTTTTTTATATGTATTTCTTGCTCTAGTAATATCAGAAACACTCATGAGATATGCTGAGGACTCAAAAATTCAGTTTATTTTTATAATACTAGTTCCATTTATATTTTATTTTTTGATTTACAACTATTTAATTAAGAGAGTTAATTCATGATTAAAACATTTGATAGATATTTTATTAAATTATTTTTTAAAAAGATAATTTTACTTACTCTAATTTTTTTTTCATTAACATTTATTCTTACTTTATTTGAAGAAATAACTTTTTTTAGTGACTCATCTAAATCAGCATTTCATTTACCATTTATGATTACTCTACTTAATGTGCCTGCAACACTATTGGAATTAGTTCCATTCATAGTTCTAATTTCAACTCAACTTTTTTTTGTTGAGATTATCAAAAAGAAAGAAAATGAATTAATTAAAATCAATAGGTTAGACAATTTTTATTTGATTAAATTACTTGCGTTCTGCTCTTTTTTATTTGGTATAATAATTATTACAATATACTATCCTGTATCATCTAAGTTAAAATTTTTTTATTTTGATATAAAAAATATCTATTCTGAAGACGCTAAATACCTTAAACATTACAGTGGTAATGGACTATGGATTAAAGACGAAATTGATGGGGAAATTTATATTATTAATGGGTCATCAGACAATAAAGAAAAATTTCTCAAAAATGTGTTTATTACAAAATTTGATAAAAATTTTGATATAGTCGAGAGCATTTCATCAAGAAAAGCTGATATCACCTCAAATGAGTGGATAATAGAAAATCCAATAATATTCAGAGATAACCAGCAAATTCAATTAAAGGAAAATATAAGACTAATTAGTCATTTTAATTTTGACAAAATAAATAAAACTTTTAGAGATCTTAATTCACTTAATTTATTTGAATTAATGAATTTAAAAAAAGAAAATGAGTTATTGGGATATTCCTCACAAGAAGTTGATTTACATTTTTTAAGAATCATTTCATTGCCAATTTATTTAAGTATTATGGTTATTATTTCTGCAATTATTATGTTAAATATTAAGCGGGATAGACCTTATATATTTCACGTTTTACTAGGAATTTTGTTATCTGTTATTATCTATTATATAAATAACATTTTCAATATTTTTGGATTAACTGATAAAATACCTGTTTATTTATCTATATTTTTTCCAATTATTTTTTTAAGTATTATCTCAACAATAGGTTTAGTAAGAATTAATGAAAAATAAAATCTTATTTATAATTTTAATTTTAAGTCAAATTTTTTTTGTAAATAAATTATTTTCACAAGAAATTGATATCCAGGCTGCTGATATTGAATTTTCAAAAGATCAAAATTTAACTATTGCCAATAACGCTACTGCGATAATAAAAAAAGATGGGATAATAATTAAAGGTGAAAAGATTGAGTATTTTAAAGATAAATCTTTTTTATTGATAAAAGATGGGAAAATCTCAACAACTGCTGAAAATTTAGAAATTGAGTCTAATTTGATTGAATACGAAATTGATAAATCTAATCTTAATCTTAAAGGTAATGTTGAAGTAAAAGATGATATTAACAATTTAGTAATGAAATCTGATGAAATAAATTATGATTTAAAAGAGAGAAAAGTTACAAGTTCAAATTCCTCAGAAATATCCGATGGGATAAATAATATTTATAAAGTCAGCGGATTTGAATATTCCATGAGTAATAAAATTATCAAACTTGATAATCTAGTGGCTTTAGATAATGACGGTAATTCATTTTTAGTAGATTTATCCTATTTAGATTTAAATAAAAAAGAATTAGTCGCAAAAGATATAACTATGAACTTTAAATTAATGGAAAATTCAGAAAATGAACCCAGAATTAAGGGCCGAAGCTTTATAAGTGATGAAAAAAATACCACTATAAAAAAGGGGACTTTTACTTTTTGTAAAAAAAGAGAGAAATGTCCTCCTTGGGAAATGAGTGCAGAAGAAATTAAACATGATAAACAAAAAAAAACTATATATTATAAAAATGCAAGTTTAAAAATTTACGATCAAAAGATTTTTTACTTCCCTAGATTTTTTCATCCTGACCCAACTGTAAAAAGACAAAGTGGATTTTTAATTCCTAAATTTCAAGACAATAATTCTAGTGGTTTATCTTTAACCTTACCTTATTTTTTGGCTTTAGCTGAAAATCGAGACATGACTTTAACACCAAGACTTTTTAAAGATGATAAATTTTTAATTCAATCAGAGTTTAGAGAAAAAAATAAAAATTCGGATCATATAATTGATATAAGCCAATTTTTTTCAAGTAACGAAAATTCAAAAGGCCATTTATTTTATAATTTCGCTAAAAACGTTGAGAACAGTTTGTTTGATGATGTAGAGTTAAATCTAAAATTGGAACAAGTCACAGATGAAACTTATTTGAAAGCTAATAAAATTGAAAGCCCTATTATAAACAATTTAACTAACCTTACTAATTCTTTAAATATTCAAATGTATAATGATGAGGTTACAATGAATACTAATTTTGATGTGTACGAGGATCTGAGTAAAAATGATAGTGACAAGTACGAATATGTGCCTAATTTTAGTTTTTCTAAGATAATAAATGATAATTACACCTTTTATTCTAATGGTTATTACAAAAATTATAATACTAATATTACTGAAAAAGTATTAATAAATAATCTTGAATTCCAATCAAGATTGAGATTATTTGATAGTGGTTTAATTAATGAAAAAATATTTTCAATCAAAAATGTAAATTCAGATTCAAATAACTCAAACAATTTTAAGAACAAAACTACTGCAAATTTAACACCAATTTATCAAACTAATTATACTTATCCTTTGAATAAAGAGAATTCTAAATATAATAATATCATCACTCCAAAACTATCTTTAAAATTAAGTCTGCCAAGTTCTAAAGATGTTAGGAAAAAAGATAGAACAATAGGATATGAAAATATTTATGACTTAGATAGACTGGGTATAGCTGAGACGAGTGAGGGTGGAATTTCTGCAACTTATGGTTACGAATTTATTAAAATAGATAAATCTAATTTTGACGAAAAAATAAAATTTGGTTTTGCAAATAATTTAAGATTTGAAGAAAATAAAGATCTTCCAATAAATAGTAATTTAGGTGACAAAACCTCTGATATTGTGGGTTTATTTGATTATAAATATAATGATAATCTTAAATTTAATTACGATTTTTCTCTTAAAAATAATTTAAATGATAAAAATTATGAACTTTTCGGTTTTGAGTATTACCTAAATAAATTCTCAACAAAATTTGAATATTTAAATAAGAATAATAGTAATTTAAAAACATCATATTTGAAAAATGAAACTAGATTCAATTTTAATGAAAAAAATAGTCTAATTTTTGAAACGAGTGAGAATAAAGAAAAAAGCTTTACTGAATTTTACAACCTTATTTATCAATATGAGAATGACTGTCTTAAAGCAGGAATTGAATACAATAAAGAATATTACAATGATGAAGATCTAACACCATCTGAAAATTTATTTTTTAAAATTACAATTTTACCATTTGGTGGATTTAATACACCCAATTTAAAATGATTGTAGTCAGAAACTCGATTATTTTCATTTATATTTTTTTTTCATTAATAAATTTTTGTTACTCAAAAATTCAATTAAAGATTATAATGAAAATTGATAATGAAATAATTACTTCATACGATATTGAAAAAGAAGTAAATTATCTTAAAGCATTAAATCCAGGACTTAGTCAAATTAATAAAGATGAATTATTATTGATAGCTAAAAGATCAACTATAAAAGAATTAATAAAGAAAAAAGAAATACAAAAATATAAAAAGTTAAATTTGCAAAATCCACAAATTGACGATGTTTTAAAAAATCTGATTCAGAATTTAAAACTTAGAGATGAAGATCAACTTAAAGATTATATAAAAAATTTTGATTTAACTGTTAATGATTTAAAAAGGAAAATTGAAATTGAAAATGAGTGGAAAAATTTAATTTATAGTCGGTATATAAAAACAGTAAAAATTGATAAAAAAAAACTTATTGAAAAAATTGAAAAAAATAGCAAAGAGAATTTTTTTGAGGAATATAATTTATCTGAGATAGTTTTTACAAAAAAAGATGGAACATCTTTAGATGAGCTATCAGAAAAAATAAAAAAAAGTATTGAAATAAATGGATTTGAAAATACCGCAAACCTTTACAGTATTTCCGACAGCTCTAATATTGGGGGTAAAATAGGTTGGGTGAGAAAAAATGCTTTATCAGATAAAATTATTGAAAAATTGAAAGACTTAGAGATAGGTGATTTTAGCTCCTCAGTAAAAATTAATAATAACTTTTTTATATTTAAAATTAATGAGATTAGAAAAGTGCAAATTGAAATAGATAAAAAAAAAGAGTTAGATAAAATGATTCTTATTGAAACCTCTAAACAGTTAGAAAAATTTTCTGATATTTTTTACAATAAAATTAAATTGAATAGTAAAATAAATGAATTCTAAACCTATATTAATTGTACCAGGAGAAAAAAAAAGTATTTTTTTTGAAATTTTTTTTAAATCGATTAAATCAAATAAAATTATTAGCCCATTGGTTTTAATTTGTAACAAAAAAATTTTATTTTCTGAAATAAAAAAAAATAAATTTAAACAAAAGATTGAAATAATTAATTTAAATGATGTTTTGAAAAAAAAATATTTTAATAAAAGAATTTATGCAATTGATATAAATAATTATAAATCAAAAGATTATGTTCATGTATGTTTTAAAACAGCATTTAAACTTATTAAAAGTGGTTTATCTAAGAAATTAATAAACGGACCAATAAATAAGTCCAAGGTTTTAAAAAAAAAATATTTAGGAATAACAGAATACGTCGCTAAAAATTTTAAACAAAAAAAATATGCAATGTTGATATATAATAAAGAATTATCTGTATGTCCAATAACTACTCATTTACCATTAAAGAGTGTGTCAAAAAAAATTAAGAAAAAAATTATTAAAGAAAAAATAATAATTGTTAATAATTTTTTTAAAAAATTTTTAAATCTAAAGCCAAGAATTGGAGTGGTGGGATTAAACCCACATTGTGAAAGCGTTTTAAAGTATAATGAGGATACTAGAATTATTCGTCCAGTTATTAATTCAATGAAAAAAAAGTTTTTGGTTAAAGGTCCTATCCCATCAGATACAATTTTTTTAAAAGATAACAGAAAAAAGTTTGATGTTATTGTTGGGATGTATCATGATCAAGTTTTAACACCTATTAAAACACTTTACGAATATGATGCAATTAATATTACAATAGGATTACCTTTTTTAAGAGTTACACCAGATCATGGTCCTAATGAGCTTATGGTAGGAAAAAATAAATCTAATCCTACAAGTTTAATAAAGGCAATTAGTTTTTTAGACAAAAAATGATTAGGGCAAAAAAAAGCCTTGGTCAAAACTTTTTAATTGATCAAAACATTATTAAAAAAATAATAGAAACAATTGATATAAAAGATAAAAATATTTTAGAAATTGGCCCTGGAACTGGAAATCTAACCCTAGAAATATTAAAAAAGAATCCCAAAAAAGTTATATTAATTGAGAAAGATAATATTTTAGCAAATCAACTTATAAAAAAATTTAGTAAAAATGTTGAGATCCTAAATAAGGATGTTTTAAAAGTGAATGAAAATACTTTATGTGACCAATCTTTAATAGTTTTTGGTAATTTACCATATAATATTTCTACAGAAATTTTGAGTAAATGGATATTAAATTTAAATCAGAATAAAATTTGGTTTAGTTGTCTTATTTTAATGTTTCAAAAAGAAGTCGCAGATAGAATAATATCTAAATTTAATACTAAAAATTATGGAAGAATATCAATTTTATCAAATTGGAGACTAGATGTAAAAAAAATTTTTGATGTTAAAGCAGCTTGCTTTTACCCTAAACCAAAAATAGATAGTACTGTTTTATTTTTTAAACCAAAAAAAAATTTTTTTAAATTGAGAAATCCTAAAAATCTTGAAAAAATCACAAGAATTTTTTTTATGCATAGAAGGAAAATGATTAAAAAACCTTACAATCAATTATTTAATAATGATGAAAGTATAGCTTATCAAATGGGAATAAATCTAAATCTAAGGCCACAAAATCTTGATTTTAATACTTACTATAAGTTGACTGAGAAATATGAGTGTTTAAGAAGTTAATTTTTCAACATGTTTTCTTATGTAGTCTAGATCATAATCTTTTGATCCATCGCTAATTTCAGCATTAATTAATTTTTTAATTTTAAGATAACATTTGTCCAAATCATCATTGATTACTACATAATCATAGTTGATCCAGTGAAGTACATCTCTTTCAAACTGTTGCATTCTTTCCTCAGCTATTAACTTATCTTTCATATCTCTGTTTGAAAGTCTATCAAATAGAATCTTTTTGCTTGGTGGTAAAATAAAAAAAGTAATTAACCTATAATCTAATTTCTTATTTTTAATTTGATCTGCCCCCTGCCAATCGATATCAAATAATACATTTTTACCTTTATTAAGATTATCTATGATTGGAGTTCGTGTCGTTCCATAGTAATTATCAAAAACTTTTGCATATTCTAAAAACTCTTGATTATTAATTAATCTTTTAAATTCTTTATCATCTACGAAATAATAATCTTTATCTGGTATCTCTCCATCTCTTGGTTTTCGAGTTGTATGAGATATTGAAATTTCATAGTTATCATGATTTGAGAGTAAGTTTACCAGTGTAGTCTTACCTGCTCCGGAAGGAGAGGACAATATAACCATTGTCCCATCTTTATCTGAGGGCATTTAAATCTTTTAGTTAGCTTTGCCTTCAATAAATTTAACTGCATCACCTACAGTTAAAATTTTTTCCGCTTCACTATCGGAAATTTCTGAACCGAATTCTTCCTCAAAAGCCATAACTAACTCAACAGTATCTAAGCTATCCGCTCCTAAGTCATCTATAAAACTTGATTCATCTGTAACCTTAGCTTCATCAATTCCTAAATGATCTGCAACTATTTTTTTTACTTTGCTTGAAACATCTTCTGACATATTGATCCTTTATTTGTTATAAATCGTTAATAGTTTAATTACTTGGATTGTCAAGCCATATACATGCCCCCATTTACATGCAATGTTTCACCATTAATGTAATCAGATTGATTGGATGCTAAAAAAAGAACTGCATTAGCAATATCATCTGGTTCTCCCAATCTGGCAGAGGGTATTTTGGAAATAATGATATCTTTAAATTTATCATCAATTTTATCTGTCATCGCTGTTTTAATAAAACCAGGGGATATACAGTTAACATTTATATTTTTTTTTGCGTACTCAATAGCTAAACTCTTCGACATAGCTACAATTCCTGCTTTTGATGCAGTATAATTTGATTGTCCTAAATTGCCACTATGACCTACAATAGAAGTAATATTAACAATTTTTCCTTTTTTGTTTTTAAGCATCTTTTTAATTGCAAACTTACACATTAAAAAAGTTGAAGTTAAATTAATATCTATTACTTTTTTCCACTCATCTAAACTCATTCTTATTGCTAGATTGTCCTGAGTAATTCCAGCATTATTAACAATACAATCAAGACCACCATTTAATTCTTTTGATGCATCTTCAATGAAATTTTCAATTTTACTACTATCAGAAATATCAAACTTCAATATTTTAATATTATCAAAATTTTTTTTTAAATTTTCTAATTTTTCATTTTTAGTACCTGATGCTAAAATATTTGCCCCATTATCATAGAGTTTTTTAATTATAGAATTTCCAATTCCACCTGTTGCTCCTGTGACAATTATATTTTTATTTTTTAAATCATTCATATTTTTAAACTTTCTATATCTGATTCATTATTAATAGAAGTAATTTTTACATTACGATCAATTCTCTTGACTAATCCTGCTAAAACTTTACCAGGACCAATTTCTATAAATTCATTTACTCCTGAATTGATCATATTAACGATGCTTTCTCGCCATCTAACTCTTTTTTCAATTTGGCTTATAAGCAGATTTTTTAAATTTTTTAAATCCTTAACTTCATTCGCAGTTACATTTGAGATCAATTTATTCTTAGATTCATTAAACTGAATCTTGTCTAACTCATTTCTCATTATCTCTGTTGCTTTAGCCATCATATTACAATGAAACGGAGCACTAACTGGTAATTTAATGTTTTTAATTTTTTTATCTTTTAAAAAGTTGCTCAAATGATCAAGATCTGTATTCTGACCACTTAAAACTATTTGACCATCTGAATTATCATTAGCAATTTGAGCTCTAAAATTTTTTTCATTGTCTCTTAAAATTTTTTCAATTTCGTTTATTTTAGTTCCTAAAACAGCTAACATACCACCCTCTCCTTTTGGAACAGAATTTTGCATAGCCTCACCTCTTACACGCAATATTTTAATTGTTTTTTTGAAATCTAAATATCCTGCACATGATAACGCTGAATATTCTCCTAGAGAGTGGCCAGCAAAATATTTAGCATCATCTAAATTTAGATTGAATTCTTCTTTAATTACTCTGTAAATCGAATAGCTTACTAAAAATATTGCAGGTTGAGTATTAGCTGTAAGATCTAGATTTTCTTTTGGACCCTCTAATACCATTTTTGAAATATCAAAATTCAACACCTCATTTGCCTCTTGAAATAATTTTTTGACAATTTCATATTTTACAAAAAATTCTTTTCCCATTCCTACCATTTGAGAACCCTGACCTGGAAAAATTACAGAAAACATTTAAAAAATAAATTAATTATTGTTTTTTTTACTGTTGTAATTGAATGTTTATAATAGTATATCCTCGAGTTTTATTAAAGAATAAATATGAATTTTTACGAACATACAATAATTGCTAGACAAGACACATCTCCAGCTGAGCTAAAACAATTGACGGAAAAATATTCAAAAATTATTGAAAAAAATGAAGGAGAAATAGTAAAGACCGAGAACTGGGGTCTTCTTAATTTATCTTATCTAATCAAAAAAAATAGAAAAGGTAGTTACATTCATTTTAAAATTAAAGGGAATGGTAAAGTTATAGAACAGCTTGAAAAAAATGAGTCTATTGATAAAAAATTATTGAGACATCTTACGGTAAAAGTAAAAAATTTTGATCTTGAAACAAACTATTTTTCAAAAAAAGAGGATGTTGAAAAGACACCTAAAAAGGAAAGAAATTAGATAGTCAGAATGCCAAAAAAACAAAGTGGGAATAGGAAAAATAAACAAAGTAATTTTGCTAAACTTAGCATTTTTCAACCCAATAAATACAAATTTAAAAAAACTTGCCCACTTTCAATAAAAGGAGCTCCAAAAATTGATTACAAAAATATTAAACTTCTCAAAAAATATGTCTCTGAGAATGGTAAAATACTTCCATCAAGAATTACAAATGTTTCACAAAAGAAACAAAGAGAGTTATCATTATCAATTAAAAGAGCTAGAAATTTAGCACTAATATAATGAAAGTTATATTATTAGAAAACTTAAAGAGAATAGGTTCTATTGGCGAAGTGATAGATGTGAAAAGAGGATTCGCAAGAAATTTTTTGATCGCAAATAAAAAAGCACTTTATGCATCTAAGGAAAATATAAAAGAAGTTGAAAAGATTAAGTTAGAACTTTCAAAAAAAGATAATGAAAAAAAACAAGAGGCGAAAAAAATTTTAGAAATAATCAATAAGAAAGAGTATATCGTTAAAAAACTAAGTACTGAAAATAATGAATTATATGGTTCAGTAAAGCCAACTGAGATATCAAAATTAATTTTAAATACCAGTAAAGTTGAAATTAAACCTTCAATGATCCAGCCTGTAAAAGAGATTAAATCTTTAGGAAAATTTAATGTAAAAATTTCTTTGCACTCTGAAGTTGATGCTGATATTACTATCAAAGTTGAAACAGCTGACTCAATTCAATAATTATACAATTTCATCCACAGCTTCTTTTTTAAATTTTAAATCTTAACTATTGTTGTAAGATAGAGCTATGGAAAATAACCTAAGCGTTGTTAAAGAAAATTTTAGAGAATTACCAAATAATATTGAAGCGGAACAATCAGTTATTGGTTCAATTTTAGTTACAAATGAAATTTTTGATGAAATAAATACAATTATTTCTAATGCAAACTTTTATGATCCCATGCACCAGAAAATTTTTAATGCAATTGAAAGTATGATTTATAAAGGGATGCTTGCAAATCCTATAACTCTAAAGAATTTTTTTGAAAATGAAAAAGATGAACTTAATATTCCAGAATACTTAGTAAAAATAACGAAATTTTCAACATCTGCAAGACAAGCAATAGAATATTCTAAAATAATATATGATATGTTTGTAAGAAGAGAGCTAATTAAAATTTCAGAAAGTATAATTGATAATGCAAAAGAAAATGATCTTGATAATAGCGGTCAAAACATTATCGAAAATTCAGAAAAACTTCTTTACGATTTAGCGGAAAAAGGAACGTTTAATTCATCTTTAATTAAATTTGATGATGCTATGAAACAAACTATTGAAATGGCATCTGCAGCTTATAAAAATGAGGGAGGCATCGTTGGGGTGCCTACTGGACTAAGAGACTTAGATGATAAATTAGGGGGTCTACATCAATCTGATCTTATTATTATTGCTGGTAGACCATCGATGGGTAAAACTTCACTTGCAACTAACATAGCCTTTAATGCAGCAAAAAATATTCAAGATAATGGAAAAAAATCTTCAGTAGCTTTTTTCTCTTTAGAGATGTCATCTGAACAACTTTCTACAAGAATTATTTCTGAGCAAGCAAGAATTGGTTCAAACGATATAAGGAGAGGTCGAATTTCAGATGAACAATTTGATCAATTTTTAGAAACTTCTAAAGATATATCAGAGCTACCTTTATTTATTGATGAAACTCCAGCAATAAGTATTGCTGCGATGAGTAACAGAGCTAGAAGAATTAAAAGACTTCATGGTTTGGATTTAGTTGTTGTTGATTATATTCAGCTTATGAAAGGATTATTCAACAATAAGGATGGGAGAGTGCAAGAAATTTCTCAAATCACACAAGGTTTAAAAGCTATAGCAAAAGAGTTGGGTGTGCCTGTCCTTGCATTATCACAATTATCAAGACAAGTTGAACAAAGAGATGACCATAAACCTCAACTTGCTGATCTAAGAGAGTCCGGTTCAATTGAGCAAGATGCTGATGTTGTGATGTTTGTTTATAGAGAAGGATATTATCTTCAAAGAAAGGAGCCAAGAGAGGCTACGGTTGAACATGCAGAATGGCAAGCAAAAATGAACGAGGTTGCTCATTTAGCTGAAATTATCATTGGGAAACAACGACACGGTCCTATTGGCAAAGTAACACTTGAGTTTGAAGAAAGATTTACAAAATTTAAAGATACTCAAAATAATTAATTTACAATATAACAGGATAAATGATTGATCATTTATACCAAAATACAATCTTAAAAAATCCAAAATCTGTTTTAATTGTTTTATTTATTGCTTTAATTAGTTTTGGATATTACTCAAAAGACTTTAGGCTTGATGCTTCCTCTGAAACATTACTAATAGAAGGTGACCCTGATCTTAAGTATTTAAAAGAAGTAACAAATAGATATGGCTCAAAAGATTTTCTAGTCTTAACTCATACACCTAATGACGGTATGGTTAGTGAAAGTGCAATTAATAATCTTCTTAGCTTAAAATATAAGCTTCAAAGCTTAGATTGGGTGCATAGTGTTATTACACTCTTGGATATACCTCTATTAGACAATTCTGATGCACCTCTCCAGGAAAGACTTATGAATTTTAAAACTCTAAAGGATGAAGGTGTTGATAAAGAGAGAGGTTTTAAAGAAATTCTAGCAAGTCCAGTTTTCAGGAACTTTGTTATTAGCGAAGATGGAAAAACAAGTGGAATAATTGTCAATATAAAAGAGAATGAAAAATTAAATGATATTGAAAATAAATCAGAGAAGGAAATTCAGGTATTTAAAGATCAAATAAAAAAGAGGAATCATAATAATATCCGAGAAATTAGAGAGGTGATCAAAAGTTATGATGATATAGGAAAAATTTATTTAGGTGGTATACCAATGATCGCCGATGATATGATGAGCTTTATTAAAAGTGATATCATAGTTTTTGGTTTAGGTGTGCTTGTATTTATTATTGCAACCTTATGGTTCGTTTTTAGAAATTTAATTTGGGTTGTGGTTCCAATAAGTAGTTGTTTCTTTTCTGTTATAATTATGATGGGTCTTTTAGGTCTTATAGGATGGAAAGTTACTGTCATTTCCTCAAACTTTATTGCGCTAATGTTAATTTTAACAATGGCAATGAATATTCATATAAGTACTAGATTTATACAATTAAAAAAATCTTATCCTAATAAAGGTGATCATGAAATAATCCCTTTAACTACAAAAAAAATGTTTTGGCCAATACTCTACACGGCTTTAACGACTATTATCGCTTTTTTATCTTTGATATTTAGTGAAATTAAACCAGTCATAGATTTTGGTTTAATGATGACTTTTGGATTAGTTACATCATTTATTATTACTTTTACCTTGCTTCCAAGTTTATTAAGTTTTTTAAAAGATAATAAAACTCTTATAAAGGAGAATGTTGACTCCAAAATGACTTCATCATTAGCAAAAATTTCTATTAATTTTAAAAATCAAGTTTTTATAATTACTGGGATAGTAATTATTTTAAGTATGATTGGTATAAGTAAATTAGAAGTTGAGAATAGTTTTATAAATTATTTTAGTAAAAAAACAGAAATTTATAAAGGTATGAAATTAATTGATGAAAAATTGGGTGGAACAACACCTCTGGAGGTAATCTTAAAATTTCCAGAAAAAAAAGAAGATAAATTAGATGAGGATGACGAATTTGAAGATTGGGGTGATGATGAAAAAAATGATGAGAAGTATTGGTTTACAAAAGATAAAATAGATACAATCTCCAACATACATAATTATCTAGATAGTCTTCCTGAAATAGGAAAAGTCTTGTCGTTTTCATCAATAGTTGATGTTGCAACTCAATTAAATAATAATAGACCTCTTGGGACTTTAGAAATGGGTGTTTTGTATACTAAGATTCCTGATAATATTAAATCTGAGATAATTGATCCTTATATTTCAATAAAAGATAATGAGGCTCGAATAAGTTTGAGAATAATTGACTCTCAAAAAGATCTTAAAAGAAATGAGCTAATCAAAAAAATAAATCGTGACTTACAAAATGAATTTGGATTAAGCGAAGATCGATATAAATTAGCTGGGGTAATGATCTTATTTAATAATTTATTACAAAGCTTGTTTAAATCTCAAATTCTTACTTTGGGACTTGTTATGCTGGGTATTTTTGGAATGTTTGTAATTCTATTTAAGAACATCAAATTATCTTTAATTGGAGTTGTTCCAAACTTTATTGCAGCATTTTTTATTTTAGGAATAATAGGTATGCTAGAGATACCTTTAGATATGATGACTATTACAATCGCTGCTATTACAATAGGTATAGCTGTTGATAACAGTATACATTATATTTACAGATTCAAAGAAGAGTTCAACAAAATTAATGACTATAAAAAAACTTTAAAAACTTGTCATTCAACAGTTGGTGTTGCAATCCTGAACACTTCTATAACAATAGTCTTCGGTTTTTCTATTCTAGTTTTGTCTAAATTCATACCTACAATCTATTTTGGAATTTTCACAGGTTTGGCAATGTTATTTGCAATGATTTCTGTTTTAACTTTACTTCCATCTTTAATATTAGTTTTTAAGCCTTTTGGAAAATAAGAATATATGTTTGAAATAACTCTGGAATTTTTTAGAGAAATTTTTAATTCAATTTCTTCGATTGATTTAATCTATGTATTAATAACTATCCTTTCACTAATCAAATGTTACAGTAAAGGATTTGTCTTAAGCATACTTTCAATGTCAAAATGGTTATTTGCGTATATTATAACTTTGATACTTTTTCCAAGATTTAAACCATATGTCAAAGATATAATAGATAATGAATATGTACTTGATGTAGGACTTGGAATAACAGTCTTTGTTATTGTTATCTTTTTAATATTATTGATTAATAAAGGGATAAGTAGAGCAATAAAATATACCGGGCTTGGAAGTTTAGACACTATATTTGGATTCTTTTTTGGATTTATTCGAGCCTATATCATCTCAATATGTTTATTTTCAGGAATACATATTGTGTATAATTACGACAAATGGCCAATAAATTTAGACAAATCATACACCTTTCCATATCTTGAAAAAGGTAGTAATTACTTATTGAAAGTTTTTCCGAATGAAAAAACATATCAAGACTCTAAAGAAAAAATTGAAGATTTATAATCCGAAGTTAAATGAGGAATGTGGTGTATTTGGAATTAGCAATGTAAAAGATGCATCAGCTTTAGCTGCTCTTGGATTACATTCACTTCAACATCGAGGACAAGAAGGGTGTGGGATAGTAACATTTGATGGAAAAAGATATTATTCAGAAAAAAGATTTGGATTAGTTGGAGACAACTTTAATAAAGAAAAAGTTCTAGATAACCTAAAAGGAAATTTTGCAATTGGTCATAATCGATACAGTACTACCGGAAATAATACATTAAGAAACATTCAGCCTTTTTTTGCAGACACAAATGCTGGTGGAATTGGAGTGGCTCATAATGGAAATTTAACAAACTCAATTTTTTTAAGAAATAAACTGGTTGAAGAGGGTGCAATTTTTTACACAACCTCTGACACGGAAACTATTGTTCAACTTATTGCAAAATCAAAAAGGTTGAAAACTATTGATAAAATAATTGATGCAATATTTCAAATTCAAGGTGGATATGCATTAGTTATGTTGACACAAAATTTACTAGTAGGTGTAAGAGATCCTTATGGAATAAGGCCACTAGTTATAGGTAAATTAAAAAATAGTTATGTTCTTGCATCTGAAACCTGCGCTCTAGATATTATAGGTGCAAAATTTATACGAGAAGTTGATAATGGTGAAATTGTTTTAATTGAAAATGATAAATTAAAAAGTATTAAACCATTTCCTGAAAAAAAAATTAGACCTTGTGTATTTGAATATATTTATTTTGCAAGGCCAGATAGTATTTTGAGTGGAAAAACTGCATATGAACATCGTAAGAATTTAGGAAAAGAATTGGCAAAAGAGAATAATATTGATGCTGATATTATTGTTCCAGTTCCTGATTCTGGAAATGCTGCAGCTTTAGGTTTTGCGCAACATTTAAATAAGAATTATGAGCATGGACTAATTAGAAATCATTACGTTGGAAGAACCTTTATTGAACCAAGTCAAAAAATAAGAAGTTTAGGGGTAAAGTTGAAACTTAATGCTAATCAAACAACAATAAAAAACAAAAAGATTATTCTTGTTGATGACTCTTTAGTTAGAGGAACGACATCTCATAAAATAGTAAAAATGCTTTATGATGCCGGTGCAAAAGAGGTTCATGTGAGAATTGCTTGCCCCGAGATCAGATACCCAGATTTCTATGGAGTTGATACACCAACAAAAAAAGAATTGTTAGCTGCAAATAAAAATAACGAAGAGATCTGTGAATACATTGGTGCTAAATCGTTAAAGTTTTTATCTATTGAGGGTATGTATAGAGCTATTGGATTTGATAAAAGAAATGAAAATTATCCACAGCTGACAGATCATTATTTCACTGGAGACTATCCTGTAAAACCTATTGATGAGTTAGGAGATAGTAAAATAACACAACTTTCTTTACTTAGCACTGCATCAAATAATTAATTTATGAAAAAAGTAAGTTTCACAGAAATGAAAAATGGAACCAAAGAAGATTATCTTTTTCTTGATAGACATGAAAAAGATTTTGTAAGTAAAACAGCAGATAGAATATTGAAATTTATGTCTGGACTTACTGAAACTTTAGAAGGATACCAGGTTTCAAGATTAGAACATTCACTCCAGAGTGCTACAAGAGCTTATAGAAATGGTGAAAGCGATGAAATGATTGTGGCTGCTCTATTACATGATATTGGTGACGAACTAGCTCCAATGAATCATTCAGAATATGCTGCAGCAGTTCTCAAACCATATGTGTCAGAAAAAACTCATTGGATAATTGAAAAACATGGTGAGTTTCAAATGTATTATTATGCTCACCATTTAGGAGGGAACAAAAATAAGAGGGACGAATATAAAAATCACAAATATTATCAAGACACTGTAAATTTTTGTGAAAAATATGATCAAAACTCTTTTGATCCAAATTATGAGTCTTTACCGTTAGATTTCTTTAAACCATTTGTGAGAAAAATTTTTTCAAGAAAACCGTATTCTTCACTATAAAATTTTGTAGGCTATAAATTAATTATGATTATTTCTAAAGAACAAATAATTGAATATTTCAAATCTGGAATAAAAGATAAGAAAAATTTCAAAATTGGTATTGAGCATGAAAAATTTTTATTTAATAGCAAAAATAATAAAAGAATTGATTACGCAAAAGTAAAAGAAATGTTTTCTACTTTAAATGAATTTGGTTGGAATCCAATCAAAGAAGGTGAAAATATTGTTGGTTTAAACAAAGGAGGTAAAAACATTACTCTTGAACCAGGAAACCAAATTGAATTATCTGGAGATAAGCTAAATAACATTCATGAAGCATGCACAGAGTCCTATGATTATTTATTTGAGCTTAAACAGGTCACAAAAAAACTTGGTATAAATATTGTAAGCACTGGTTTTGATCCCATTTCAAAGCTTGAAGAAATTCCTAATAATCCTAAGCAAAGATATAAACTAATGACAAAGGATATGCCATTAGGAGGGGAATTAAGTCTAGATATGATGTATAGAACTTGCGGAACTCAATTAAATATTGATTATTCCTCAGAGGAAGACTTTTTCAAAAAATTTAAAGTAGTAAATTCAATAGTTCCAATTTCTATTGCTTTATTTGCTAATTCATCAATAGTTGAAAAAAAAAATAGCAATTACTCATCTTATAGATCGAAAGTATGGCAAAATACTTCAAGGGGAGGACTTCCAAAATTATTTTTTGAAAATTTAAATTTTGAAAAATATGCTGATTTTATAATAGATTTTCCAATTTTATTTATACAAGACAAACAAAACTATTTATCTGGTTATAAATATACTTTTAAAGATTTTATGAGGGGAAAGATAAATGAAATTAAAAATCGTCTTCCAACTGATAGTGATTTATCATTACACTTAAGCACTATATTTACTGAAAATAGATTGAAAAAATATATTGAATTAAGATCTATGGATACTTGTGGCTGGGATTGTCTTTGTGCAGGACCTGCATTTTTTATTGGAATGTTATACGGAAATTTAGAAGAAGTTTATAATTTAGTTTCTTCATGGGATAAGGATAAGATAATTAATGCTTATCTCGATGCTCCTAAAAAAGGTTTTAATACTCAATTAATGGGTAAAGATCTTTTTTATTGGGCATCAACTTTATTAGAAATTTCAAAAAAAGGATTAGATAATAGAGATATATTAAATAAAAGTGGAAAAAATGAAAGTTTGTTTTTAAATCACTTGCAAAAAGTTATTGATAATAGAACAACAAATGCAGATCATATGATTAATAAATTTTCAAAAAACGAAGATTTAAACGATTTATATGATAAATAAAATTGTTGCTATACAAGGAAATCACCCTTCTAAACTTAATCCAAAAACAGATACAAGTGTTTTTTTAGCTAATGAAATTCAAAGAAAAAATTATAGAATTTTTTATTATGATCCTAAAAATTTATCAATTGTAAACTCAAAAGTTATAGCTGAGGGTTTTTTTATAAAGTTTAATTATAATGATAAAAAATTTTACAAAATTCTAAAAAAACAAAAATTAAATCTTATTAGATGCAAGTACTTATTAATAAGACAAGATCCTCCTTTTAATCTAGAGTATATATCTTCAACTTTTATACTTGAGACGCTTAAGAATAAAGTAAAAATCGTTAACAATCCCACTGCAATCAGAAATATTTCTGAAAAACTTTATTCTGTTAGATATCAAAGGTTTATGCCAAATACACTTTTTACACAAAATATCCAGGAGATTAAAAATTTTTTTAAAAAGAATAAGCATGTAATTTTAAAACCTATTCATAGTTTTAGTGGGAATGATATTCACTTACTTAATAAATTTAAATTAAAGTTTATTCAAAAATTAATAAAAAAACATAATTATATAATGTGTCAAAAATACTTACCCAAAATAAGCGAGGGAGATAAAAGAGTGTTTCTAATAAATGGAAAAATATGTGGTGCTATATCAAGAGTTCCTCAAAAAGGCTCATATCTAAGCAACATGAGTAAAGGTGCAACCGCAAAAAATACCCAATTAACAAAATTTGAAAAAAGTATTTCCAAATTAATTGC
Source organism: uncultured Pelagibacteraceae bacterium (assembly GCA_902580895.1). Lineage (GTDB taxonomy): Bacteria > Pseudomonadota > Alphaproteobacteria > Pelagibacterales > Pelagibacteraceae > Pelagibacter. The sequence goes on from CACHMJ010000002.1 coordinate 70,478, forward strand.
TAAAGATTTGAAAAAAGATCAAATTTATTTTGCTGGAATTGACTTTATTGACCAGAAACTTAATGGAGATATAAATGTTACATCTCCTACTGGTTTAAAAACATTATTTGATATTTCAAAAATAAATCTTGCTAAAACTTTTTGGAAATATCTAAAAGCATGAAAAACTTGACAGATCAACAAAGGGGGTCTTTGCTTGCATTTGTTGCTGTTATGTTTATAACGCCTGACTCTTTATTTATTAGACTTTCTAATATTGATACTTGGGGTCTTGTTTTTTATAGAGGAATAATTCCATTCTTAACTGTTTTTTTTGGGATGTTAATAATATACAAACTAAATTTTTTTAAGATACTTTTTACAAGTGGTTACCACGGTTTAATCTATGTGGTTACTTTTAGTATTACAAATATTACTTTTGTAGTTTCTATTCAAAACACTAATGTTGCAAATACATTGGTAATGATAGCAACTGCACCAATGCTATCAGCCATACTAGGATCAATTTTTTTAAAAGAACCTCCTGATAGAAAGACATGGGTTTCCATAATTATTACTTTTGCCGCAATTATTTACATTTTCTTTGACTCCCTTAAATTAGGTAACTTTTATGGAGATATTTTAGGATTTATTACTGCTATTGGTCTTGCTGTAGGTGCAGTAACTATAAGATCTGCAAAATCTAAAAATTTAGTTCCAGCTGCAGTAGTAGGCAAGCTATTTGTTGCTACTTTTGCTTTATTATTTATTGAGAGTTTTGCTCTTTTAAATGATGATCTTATCATAGTGCCTCTAATGTGTATTTTATGTGTTGCTATACCATTTGTTTTAGTAACTATCGCTCCAAGGTTTATCCCGGCTGCTGAGGTAAATCTTTTCTTCCTGCTAGAAACAATAATTGGTCCAATTTGGGTTTGGTTAATCATAAAGGAACAGCCTAGTATTGAAACGCTTCAAGGTGGTGTAGTTATAATTGCAACCATCGCTATTCACTCATTTTTGAAATTAAAAAAATCTTAAACTCTGTCACAATTAAGTCTTGATTTAATAATAGATGGCGGTTAATTAGCGCGATTTTATGAATAAAGTTTTAAAGAATTCTTGGGCATTATTTTTAGGCATGGGATTTATAATGATGGCTTATGGCTTTCAAGGGTCATTACTTGGGGTTAGAGCTGTTCAGGAGGAATTTAGTTTAACAGCAACTGGTTTTATGATGTCTGGTTATTTTATTGGATACTTTATAGGAGCAGCAACTATTCCAAATATAATTTCTAGAGTTGGTCATATTAGGGTTTTTGCAGCTTTTGCGTCTTTAGCATCATTAATAATTTTGGTTCACTCAATTTTGATTCATCCATTTATATGGTTCTTATTAAGAGTTATGACCGGAATAAGTATGGTTTGTATTTACACAGTTGCTGAGAGTTGGCTTAATGATAGATCCAGTAATAAAAATAGAGGAAGTGTTTTATCAATTTATATGGTGATTCTTTATGGATCGATGGGAATTGGAATGTTTTTATTAAACTTCAGTGCTCCAAAAAATTTTGAACCATTCATATTGGTTTCTGTGATCACTTCAGTAGCATTAATACCTATTTTGCTTACTAAAAAAAAACCACCCACTTTCAAAAAAATAAACGCTATGTCATTTAGTGAACTTTATAAATCTTCACCGTTTGGAATGGTAAGTTCTTTTTTTTATGGAACAATTCAGTCTGCTTTATTCACCTTGCTAGCAGTTTATGCAACATCAATGAATTTCACTATCTTAGAAATATCAATTGTCACTTTTTTACTAGCAATTTCCGGTGCAATCGCTCAATTTCCAGTTGGAAAAATTTCCGACGTTTATGATAGAAGAAAAGTAATTATTGCGTCTACTTTTGGAGCTGCAATATTTGCTCTTATTACAATATTTGTTTCAGGACAAATGTATTTACCTGATGGATTAGCAACAAGTAAGAAATGGTTTTACACGTTTTTTATTTTATTTTCTTTTTGCAGTTTGCCCATGTTTTCATTAATTCTTGCACATACTAATGATTATATTACAAAAGATAAATTTGTAGCTGCGGGTGCTGGGCTTCAATTTATGTTTGGTTTAGGTGCAATGAGCGGTCCTTTTTTATGTTCAATATTTATGGATGTTGTTGGCTCAAACGGATTTTTTATTTTTTTATTTTTCTTTCATTCTTTAATAGGCGCTTTTGGAATTTATAGAATGAGAGTTAGAGGAACAGTGGAAAATCCAGACTCTCAATTTGTCGCAATGCCTCAAACAATTACACCAGCTGGGATCGAATTAAATCCTACAACAGAACCTATTGAAGAGCCGATAAAAGATGAAAATAGAGAGATTTAATTAAGACTCTCTATATGCTCAGACATTTTAGACAGAACTTGCTTTTTAGTTAATTTGTCTGTTCGTATTAAGATTGCATCTTTTACTTTAACCAGTGGGCTATTCTTTCTTTTTTTATCCATAGAAGTTCTTTTAATTAAAGATTTTCTAACATTTTGTAGAGAAACCTTCTTTTTGATATCTAGCCATCTTCTATAACTTGCAACTTTAATATTGCACTTAAAGTAAAAAGCTAAATCATATTTTGGATTTTTTGCTAATATTTTACTAGCTATATCTCTGCCCTCTACACAAATCTTTTTATTTTTTTTGATCAATGTCTTTTGAAAAATATTTATTATTTTTCGAATATTTTTGTTTTTAGCTATAATAGCAGAATGGTTGCTGATTTGTTCTGAGTGTAATTTAAATTTGACTATTTCTTTATAAGAAATATTTTTAAATCTTTTTTTTAAAAAACTAATACTGTTTTTTGGTTTATTATTAATGATTTCTTTACTAGCATATCTATATAATAATCCGGAATTAATAAGTAACAATTTGTACTTTTTAGAGATGAGTTTTGCTGCAGTACTTTTTCCACTTGCTGACTCTCCATCGCAAGCAATTATTAATTTTTTAAATTTTTTCACTTAACTTTAATAATATTTAGATTTGTTTTATGCAAAAAAATTATGAATTTTATTGGATTTTGTAAATATTAATCACTTACAGGTTGAAACTCAAAATAAGCACAAATTACCTCATTATAAGACTGAAATATTGAAAGTAAGCCAAATATTTGTTTCAATTCAAATTATAAAAATATGCCTAGAAAAAAAACAAAACAAAAAAATTTAAAAAAAAGTAACGGGATAGTAAAGATTGCTAATCTAGCTCCAAAATCTTTTTTAAGTAATGCTTTTTCTAATTATAAAAAAAATAAAGAGCTTAATAAAATTAAGGCTATCAAATTAGAAAAATTAAAAGAAAAAAATCAAATCCTTAAAGAACGAAAAGATCTTAAAGTTTGGGAAGAAAGACTTATAAAAGAAAGTAATAAATTAAAATTTAGTGAAGATGAATTAAGATTAAAAGAAAAAGAAATTAAAATCAAAGAAGAAACTCAAAAGCTAGAAGCGTCGCGATTGGTAAAAAAAGATGAAGAATTGATATTAATAAGTAAGGAATTAAGAGCTAAAGAAAAGGAATTAAAGCTTAGAGATGAAGCACAAAATAGAAGAGATATCGATTTGAAAGTTAGAGAAGAAGAGCAAAGAAACCTTGAGCTTAAAGAAAAAAGAAGAAAAGAGAGAACCTTAAAAATGATTAAGGAAGAGGAGGAAAAACAGAAAGAGCTTGAGTATATTAAAATAAAAGAGTGGGAAGAAAAATTTGATAGAGAACAAAAAGCAAAAGAACATAGAGAAAATTTAAGAGAGGAAAGATTAAGACAAAGAGAATTAGAAAAACTTCAATCTTTTGAAAAAAAAGAGACTTCTGTTGATAAAAACCTTTCTTCTGGATTAGAAAAATTTAAAATAGATGTTACAAAAGAAAATTAATTTTTCTGATTAGGAAAATAATCCTTTAAATCACCTTCTCTATAAACATCTGCTGTGCAACAATGAACACCACCGCCAAATGCATATGCATCCCTCAATTCAACTGGAACAACTTCCATTCCCAACTTGTCAAGTTGTTCAGCTTGGTAAACTTCACTTTTTTCAACACAAACTGTTTTTGGATCAAGAACTAAAACATTCATGGATAACCATACTGATGAATAACAAAGTGGGGGTGGTTCGTTATGAGCAGGTTGAGCACTATCGATTATTTTCCACCCATTATCTTCAAATAATTTTCTTTGTTCTTTTGGAAGCCTTCTTTGAGGATTATTTATAATTAGTCCTTCTTTAATTGGTGTAAAAGTTGCATCTATATGAATTGGGTAAGGATCTCCGGGAAAATTGACTGCATGAACTCTATGATCTCTAAAATGTCTTTTTAACCAATCAATACCTTTAAGATTAGTAGTAAACCCATGTTGAACCACCAAATCTTTACCAAATCTTAGAACATCAGCTGCATCAAATAATGGTTCTTCCTCAGTCGTTACAAAGTATTTTTTTTCAGTCCATTCTAATCTTTTTTCAACACCGATCTTATCCGACAAATAATCCTCACGGTAATCAGCATCTGTTAATCTAGGCTTTGGAGCAGTCTCATGACGCATATTCTTATCTTGTTCAAAATATTTTTTAATAAGAGGTCTATAATTTAAATATTCAAACCATCTACATCTATAACTCATTGTTGCTTCGAGCATTTCATTGCCTACTGTAAGTATGATATCTCTTGCTGGCATACATCCAAACATACTTTCAACTTCCCAATCTGGAGTAGAAATTTTTTGATTATGATTTAGTGGAACAGGTCGATCAACTTTAATTCCTCTTTTTTCCAACATTGATGCAAAATTGTTTAATAATTCATTTGCTTTATCAACTGTATCTTTAGTACGTGGTCCATGTGAACCTTTCATATCTGAATCTTCAGGCACTTTAGCGTCTAAAGCAGGTTCTGGTGCAGGTATACAGCAACCATCCGCTTTTCCAACAATAACGTGTTTCAGTGGATCCCATTCATTCCAGCTATTAACAATGATTTTATCTTTACTCATGTTTCTACTTAATTAGTTTAAAGCTATATATCTTTTATTCCATCGCATTACCAAACTGTAATAAATTAATGAAATAAATAGAAAAAATCCTCCAACTATAGTGAAAGTGTCAGGTACTTCATTTATACCCAAGATTGGTAACCATACCCAAAAAATTCCTCCAATGACTTCTGTTAATGATAATAAAGTCAATTCAGCTGCAGGAATAGCTTTTGAACCAATTGAGTATAAAATTAAACCCATACAAACTAAAGTTCCATGAAGAGAAAATAAAGCACCATTGTAACTTGTTGAAAAAAATACTTGTTTAGTACTCAGGAGCACTACAGATGCAAAAACAAAACAAAAAAAACCTGAAAAAGCTACTGTAGTAAACTTAGGAGTTTCAGTTCTCCATCTCAAAGTAACAGAAAAAACTGAAAATCCAATCGATGAAAGCATTCCAAAAACAAAACCAATAACAGAATTAGATCCTGAACTTCCAAAGGCCATAATTATTATTCCAACAGTTGCAATAAAAATAGATATCCAAACATTTAATGAAATTTTTTCCTTAAGAAATAAAAAAGCAAGAAGCGCAGTAAAAAAAGGCATTGCTGCTAAACAAAGCAAAGTAATTGCAGCTGACGTATTAGTAATTGAGTAAATAAAACTAATCATTGCAATTCCTAGACCTGTTCCACCTATTATTCCTGAGTAACCCATCTTGAGATAATTTTTATAAAATTTCATCCCTTCTTCAAAATAAAGATAAAGATTTAAAAGAATAAAAATTGTTAATCCCCTTCCAAATATATACTGCCATGGTACCTGGTTAGGATTATCCATATATCTCACAACAAGAGGGCCAAAAGACCATAAAATTCCCGCAAACAAAACTACTGGAACTGCGATTTTTGGATTTTTTAATTCAAGCATTTGGGAAGATTAAATCTAAAAATTTACAACTACAACAAAAATGAGATAGCTTTATCTTAAATATAACTTTTCCATTTTAAGTTGTGTTGAGCCTATTTCTATTCTTGATTGGTTTTTATTTGTCATGTAATTAAAAATTAATATGGATTTAGAGGTGCTAAGTATTGCTGCAAACACAGATAACAATAGAAATATTGAGAACCGGACACATGTCTCAAAGTTAAAAAATTCGGTGTGCGGGGATGAAATGCAAATAGAGCTTATATTAAAAAATGAAAAAATTTTAGACTTTGGGTATCAAGGTAAATCTTGTGTATACTGCCAAGCATCAGCCAGTTTATTATCGAAAATTTCTATAAATAACAAAAGAGAAAAAATTAACGATTTATGTGATAAAGCTGAATTATATTTTAATGATGATGTGAAAATTATAGATAAAAATTGGAATTCTTTGAAAAAGTTGATTAAGAAGAAAAATATCAATAAAAAAGATTGTATATTGTTACCTTTCAAAACTTTAAAAAAAATAGTATCAAGTTAAATTATGGGTAATCTAAAACAATCTCTTTTAGCTGGTCTATTTTCAATAATTACAATTGGAATTTTAACTTTCCTAACTTATAGAACAGATTTTGGGATCTTTCTGTTAGCCTCATTTGGATCATCCATGGTTTTACTTTATGGATATCCTGAAAGTCCATTTGCCCAACCAAAAAATGTTTTTTTTGGTCATTTAGTTACCGCCATCGTAGGTTTACTTTTTTTAAACTATGTTCCATTGCCAATCTTTTTAACTATACCATTGGCAGTAGGATTTGGGGTTGGATTAATGATCCTATTAAATGTTACTCACCCACCTGCAGGTGGTAATCCAATAATAGTTATTATTGGTAGTGTCTCTTTTGATTACTTGCTAAGTCCTGTAATATCAGGATCAGTTATAATTATTATTTTTGCAATAATTATTAACAAATTTATTTTGAAAAAATCTTATCCAAGCCAAAAATAATTTTTTATGAAATTATAAAATTATTTTCAATAAGAAGACCTATTAATATTCCTATTGCTAATGCTATAATTAATTTCTTCTTATTCACTTTTTAAATACTGGAGATTTTACACCTTTAATACCTGATGAAGATAATTTTGATTTCATACTTTGCTTAAGATTTTCCCAAAGCTTAGCCATTCCTAAAGGTTCATAAATCATAAATATTATCATCAATAGACCAAATATTACCTGTTCGATTGATGAAATAATTGTAGCATCAATAGCTCCGTGAAATACATTGTTTCCTATAGCATTTAAAAGAACTGGAAAAAGCAAAATAAATGCTGCCCCTATAAAAGCACCATTTATAGTCCCAAGTCCGCCAAGAATGCACATGAATAGAATTTTAAAAGATAACTTAATATCAAAAGCTACTGGCTCTAAAGATTTTAGATAACAAAATGCAAAAAGAGCACCAGCTACACCACAATAAAATGCACTAATAGCAAATGCTTGAACTTTAGTTCTTAATAGTGAAACCCCCATAGACTCAGCAGCAATATCCATATCTCTAACTGCCATCCAATTTCTGCCTGTGCTTCCTCTTGCCATATTCATAGCTAATAAAGTTAAAATTGTGGTCACAGCCAAACATACAAAATACATAGCTAATGGAGTTGTAAATGGTTTTCCTAAGATAACTATATCTTGTGCAGTTATAATCCCTGATGAGTCATAGTTTTTAAACCATCCAAATTTATCTATCATCCATATAATAAAAAACTGTGAGGCTAATGTTGCTACCATAAGATAAATTCCCCTTACTTTTAAACTTGGTAGACCAAACAAAATTCCAAAAGCTGCAGCAATTAAACCTGAAACTATCAGTGAGCCAACAAAACCAAGATCAGGTACTCGTAAAATAAGATTAAACATTGCGAAAGCACCTGCAGCCATAAACCCAGCAGCACCCAAAGCTAATTGTCCCGTATACCCCATTACAATTTGTTGTCCAATAGTAGCTAATGCCAGGCAAAGCCAAGGAATTAATATGGAGGTGTACCAATACTCTGTTTTAATAAATGTCGGTATTATTAATACACTTAAAACCATACAAACAGCTAAGTTGATCAGGTCTTTTTTTGTGTAAGTCATAAAAATTGGTTTCATAAATTAAACTCTCCTAATAATTTTTTCTCCAAATAAACCTTCCGGTCTATATAATAAAAAGAATATTGCTAATACGTAGGGAGCCCAACCTTCAATAGCTCCTCCGAAAAACGGTCCAATATAAACCTCTAATATTTTTTCTACTGCCCCAATAATTAAACCTCCAATAATTGCGCCTGGGATTGATGAAAAACCACCTATAATTAAAACTGGCAAAGCTTTTAAAGCAAGATCAACAAGAGCAAATTGTACGCCAGCTCTAGCTCCCCACATACATCCAGCTACTAAAGCTACTACACCAGCAGCAGACCAAACTAATAACATTATGTGTTTTAAAGGAATACCTATGGAACTCGCTGCACCTGCATCATCTGCAACGGCTCTCAAACCTAATCCAATTTTTGTATATTTGAATAATAAAAACAGACCAATAATCATTATAGCTGCAACTAACCCAGCAGTAATATCAAGTGCACTAATAAATAATTTTAAATTATCTGCAATCCATGGCACTGGAAAATCTCCTATGCCTAAATCTAATCTTCTTACTTCCACTCCCCATGCTGCTTGAGCAAGTCCCTCTAAAACATATCCTAAGCCAATTGTGGCCATTAACACTGTATCTTCACTAGCATTCATCAAAGGTCTTAAAACCAATCTTTCAGTGCAAAGACCAACAACAACCATCAAAAAAGCAGCTAGAATAAACGCGAGTACAAAAGGTATATTAAAATCTTGCATGAAACCACAGAAAGCAAGTACTGAGAAAAAAACCATAGCTCCTTGTGAAAAGTTAAATGTTGCTGAAGCTTTAAAAATAAGAACAAATCCTAAAGCAACTAAAGAGTACATTGTCCCAGCAAGTAAACCACCAACCAGAACTTCCATAAAAAATAATAGTTCATTTGCCATATTATAATCCTAGTGTTCCACTCCTAAGTAAGCATCTATTACTTTTTGATTTGCCATTATTTCATCTGGTGTTCCATCACCAATAACTTTGCCATAATCAAGTACAACCACTCTATCAGATATATCCATTACCACTCCCATATCATGCTCGATTAAAACCATTGTTGTGCCAAGTTCATCATTTACCTTTAAAATAAATCTACACATATCTCTTTTTTCTTCGACATTCATTCCAGCCATTGGCTCATCCAATAGAATTATTGACGAGTCAGTCGCAAGAGCTCGACCTAACTCAACCTTTTTTTGTAATCCATAAGGAAGTTTCCCAACTGGCGTATCTTTAATGTCTTCTATCTCCAAAAAACTTATTATTTCTTCTGATCTCTCTCTATTTAATTTTTCCTCTTTTTTTACTTTTGGAAGTTGTAAAGCTACCTCAAGGAAATTTGTTTTTGTATGAAGTTTTCTACCTACTAGAATATTATCCAGTACTGACATTCTTTTAAATAGGGCTAAGTTTTGAAATGTTCTAGATAGACCCATTTGAGCCATGATATTCGGGGTTATATTAGGCACTACTTGTCCTCTAAAAGATACAGTTCCTTGTTGGGGCTTATAAATTCCATTAATACAGTTTAACATTGAGCTTTTTCCAGCTCCGTTAGGTCCAATTATCGCTCTAACCTCGTGCTCAAGAACGTTAAATGAAGTGTCAGTAATAGCCTTAACACCCCCAAAAGCGAGTGAAATATTATTTACCTCTAATATTGGCTTTCCTATTTTAAACTTTCTTTCGTATGCCATCTTTAATTAATTTTTTTGTTTAAACTTTCCTCTTTAAGAACATCTCTAAAGTTTTTTCTCCCTTTTTTTGATATACCTAAGTACAATTCTTTTACTTTATCATTATTTAATAAACTTTGCGCAGTCCCCTCAAGCATGACTTTGCCCGTTTCAATGATGTAACCATAATCAGAATTTTTTAATGCAATATTAGTATTTTGTTCAGCAAGCAAAATACTAACTCCTTCTTTTTGATTTAACTCTTTTACAATATTAAAAATCTCAGCAACTAATTGAGGTGCTAAACCCATTGTTGGCTCGTCTAATAACAACATTTTAGGTTTTGCCATCATTGCTCTTGCAACTGCAATCATTTGTTGTTCTCCACCTGATGTAAATGCTGCTTGACTTTTTCTTCTCTCTTTTAGTCTTAAAAAATAAGTATAAATTTTCTCTAATTCTTGATCAATATCTCCTTTAGATAATTTTCTTGAATAAGCTCCAGAAATAATATTTTCCTCAACAGTTAAATGACCAAAACATCTTCTACCCTCTAATACTTGTACCATTCCAAGACCAACCATTTGAGATGGGTTTTGTTTTTCTATGGAGTTTCCATCATAATCGATTGATCCTTTTGTAACTTTACCTCTTTCGGAGGCTAACATAGTTGAGACAGCTTTTAATGTCGTACTTTTACCTGCTCCATTTGCTCCTAATAAAGCAACTACTTTTCCTTTGGGAACTTTTAAAGAAACATCATGTAAAGCTAAAATAACGTTGTCATACATTACCTCAATATTTTTTATATCAAGAATGTTTACAGAATTATCGCTCATTAGTTTTTTATCTACTTTAATTTTGTTTAAATGGGAAGTTTGAAACAATTAAAATTGTTTAAACTTCCCATTATTGTGAACATTAATTAATTAAATTAATTAATTATCCACATTTTTTTGGTGTAATGTTGTTTTCTTTAGCAAATTTTGCTGCAGAGTCTTCAACTAAACCTCTAATAAATTTAGGGTCTAATGGAGCTTCCCAACCAGTTACCTGATTGAATTTTTTTCCATCCCACTGCATTACAGCAAATTTACCGGCACCTTCATGGTTTGCACATGAAATAGCAAATGGAGCTAACATTCCTCCAACTCCAAGTTCAGTAAGTCTAGCTTCGGTCATGTTTAAAGCCTCATAACCATCTCTAAACTCGGCACCAGTTACTGCTTTACCAACTTTGTTATGCATCTTTTGAGCGTTTTTCAAAGCCTCAATCCACATAACTGCAGCACCCAGTCCTCTATTCCAGTAAACTGAACCAATCCTATTTGGATCAGCTAAGTTTCCTTTTCCAGAACCATATACTTTATCTTTGATGTCTTTAACTAACGGATATTCGCCTGGTAAAGCATTAGCAACTGCGTAAGTTCCTATTGCAGCATCGCCTGCTGGATACATATCCTCTTCAGCAGCACCGAATGTTACGTACATCATTCTATCTCTTGGGAAATTAATTCTAGCAGCATTAGTCATTGCTGTTGAATTCATTCCAGAACCTGCTCCCCAGAAAGTAACCCAATCAGGATTTTCTCTTCTGATTTGCAGCCACTGAGATTGTTGTTCTAGACCTGGAGGTGGAATTGAAATTTCAACTAATTTCATTCCCCAGTCAGAAGTTATTTTTCTCATTGCCGGTAATGGCTCTCTTCCGTAAGCAGAGTCAATGTGTAAGTGAACGATCTTTTTACCTTTCATCTTATCAATTCCGCCTTCGATCTCAGCCATAAATTTTAATTTAACAGCTATTTGTGACCAGTAGTGACTTGCAGCATTAAATACCCAAGGCCATACTCTTCCATCAGCACCGTCAGTTCTTCCATAACCATATTGAGCTAAAACAACATTGTCTTTTGCCATACGGTTAATAACTGCATATGCTCCTGGTGTTCCTAGAGTATCAAACACAACTATTCTTTGACCATCTTTTTCAAGTAGTCTCTGGTAACACTCAACTGTTTTTACAGCGTTGTACTCAGTTTCACATTCTTGCCATGTAAGCATGACTCCATTCACTCCGCCTGTCATATTGACATAATTCATGTAGTCAATTTGAGCCCCATAGTAACCAGTCCCCATTGCTGAATAAGGTCCAACACGGCTACTAGCTACAGGAAAGTATTGAGTTTCTGCTCCAAATACTTTTTGAGGTAAAGCGAGTGAAGAAAATAAAGCTACAACTACTGTTAAAGTAGATGCTAGCTTTTTTAACATTTTTGTTAACATTTCTATCCCTCTTAATTAAGTTAAAGGTCAATTTAACCACATGCTTCAAGTTTGTGCAAATTTTAATCATTCCAGTTCGCAACCAAATGTCGCATTACAACCTTAAGATGAATTAAACTGTTGGTTGAAAAAAAATTGTATTTATTAAAGTTATTTCTATCTTTTAATAATTAATTCTTTTTATAGCGGAAGCTGAAAAGTCTACTTAATGATTCAATCATCTTAATAATGAAAGTGTCTCCTTTGATTACTTGGTAAGTCATTTAATAATTATTATTTTTAGAATGAATATTCATAAATTTATTTTTAAAGAGACACATCCATGTCAAAAATAATTCATTGCTTGAGATCCTAAAATAATGTTAGATGCCTTAAATAAATTTAAAAATATACAGGAGTTTAAATGAAGATATTATGCGTATTATATGATGATCCAAAAGGTGGAATGCCAAAATCATATGCACTTTCAGAATTACCTAAGATAGAAAAATATCCAGATGGAATGACTTTACCTTCACCTAAAGGGAGAGACTATACTCCAGGACAATTACTAGGATGTGTATCTGGTGAACTTGGGTTAAGAAAATTTTTAGAGAGTAATGGTCATGAATTAGTAGTGACTAATAGTAAAGATGGAGATGGATGTGAAGCTGACAAACATATTGTTGATGCTGACATTGTAATTTCTCAACCGTTCTTTCCATATTATTTAACAAAAGAAAGAATTGCTAAAGCTAAAAATTTAAAAATGGCAATCACAGCAGGAATTGGTTCAGACCATGTTGATTTACAAGCTGCAATGGATAATAAAATTGATGTTGTAGAAGTTACTTATTGTAATTCAAGATCTGTAGCTGAGCATATTGTTATGATGATTGTTTCAATGGTAAGAGATTACCATAACCAACATAGAATTGTGAACGAAGGTGGTTGGAATATTGCTGATGCTGTTCAAAGATCATATGATGTTGAAGGTATGCATATTGGAACAGTCGCTGCTGGACGTATTGGTTTGGATGCATTAAGAAAAATGAAACCATTTGATGTTCATTTGCACTACTTCGATAGACATAAACTACCTGATTCAGTTGAAAAAGAATTAAACCTGACATTTCATGAATCTGTAGAGTCAATGGTGAAGGTTTGCGATGTAGTGACCATTAATTGCCCTCTTCACCCTGAAACTGAAAACTTATTTGATGATGCAATGATAAGTAAAATGAAAAAAGGTGCTTATATTGTAAACACTGCAAGAGGTAAAATCTGTAATCGAGATGCTATTGCGAAAGCATTAAAAAGTGGTCAATTAAGTGGTTACGCTGGAGACGTATGGTTTCCTCAACCAGCACCCAATGATCACGTGTGGAGAAGCATGCCACATCATGGTATGACACCTCACACTTCTGGAACATCTTTGACTGCACAATCAAGATATGCCGATGGTGTAAGAGAAATATTGGAATGTTTCTTTGAAGGTAAAGAAATTAGAAATCAATATTTGATTGTTAAAGATGGTCAGTTAGCTGGTATGGGTGCTCACTCGTACAGTAAAGGTTCAGCTACTGGTGGATCTGAAGAAGCAGCAAAATACAAAAAAAAATAATTTCAAATATAATTAATAAAGGTGGCTACTTATAAGTAGCTACCTTTAAAATCTGGACTTATCATAACGAATTTGTTTATGATAATTAATGAAGTATTTTTTCATAATTTTCTTTTTTTTAATTAATATAAATTTTTCATATTCTGCTCAAAAAGATAAGGCATATTTCGCTGGGGGATGTTTTTGGTGTGTTGAGGAGTCATTTGAAAAATTAAAAGGTGTGGAAGAAGTAATTTCTGGTTATTCTGGAGGTATTACTGAAAACCCAACTTACAAAGAAGTTACTTATGGAAATACTGGTCACTTTGAAGTTGTAGAAATAATCTATGATAAAAAAGTTATTTCATTCAAAGAATTATTAGAAAATTTTTGGATTAATATTGATCCATTTGATGCTTACGGTCAATTTTGTGACAAAGGATATAGTTATAGGTCAGTTGCATTTTATCAAAATAATGAAGAAAAAAAATTAATAGAAAAAGACATAAAAGATTTACAAAATAAATTTAACAAAAAAGTTGTTACATATATTAGGAATTTTGAAAAATTTTATAAGGCGGAGGAATACCATCAAGATTTTTACAAGATTAAATTAGAAAGATATCTTAAATATAAAAAAGCGTGTGGAAGAGAAGAATTGTTAAAAAGAATCTGGAGTCAATAAACTTTATGAAGAACAATATGAATTGGAATTTTGATAACTCTTATTCAAGATTATCTAATACATTCAAAGAGCATATCGAGCCTGTTGCAGTAAAAAATCCTGAATTAGTTTTAATGAATAAAGATTTGGCTGAGGAATTAAACCTGGACTTTTCCAAAATTAATGAAAATGAATTAGCAGCTTTATTCACAGGAAATATTCTTCCCGAGGGAAGTAACGCTATCGCTCAAGCTTATGCTGGTCACCAATTTGGACATTTTACAATGTTAGGAGATGGAAGAGCAGTTTTAATAGGAGAGCATCTAACAAAAAATAATGAACGATACGATGTTCAATTTAAAGGTTCGGGTAAAACAGCATTTTCAAGAAATGGTGATGGTAGAGCTGCACTAGGTCCAATGTTAAGGGAATATATAATTAGTGAAGCAATGCATAATCTAAATATTCCTTCAACAAGAAGTTTAGCAGTAGCTAAAACAGGTGAGGAAATAATGCGAGAGACTCCATTGCAAGGTGCTATCCTAACTAGAGTGGCTTCAAGTCATATTAGAGTCGGAACTTTTCAATATGTTGCAGCACGTAATAAAAAAGATGAGTTAGAAATTTTACTAAATTATGTAATTAAAAGACATTATCCAAAATTAATAAATTCAAACAATAAAGCTCTAGATCTTTTAAAAGTACTTATTGATAAACAAATTGATCTTGTAGTGAATTGGATGCGTGTTGGTTTTATTCATGGAGTTATGAATACTGATAACATGACAATTTCTGGTGAAACGATTGACTATGGTCCATGTGCATTCATGGATACCTATGACCCAAAAACTGTTTTTAGCTCGATTGATAAAATGGGAAGATATGCTTATTGCAATCAACCGGCTATTACAAAATGGAATCTTTCAAGATTTGCAGAGTGTTTAATACCTTTAATTGATGATGATGAAAATAAGGCGATTAAAAGTGCAACAGAGTTAATTGAAACATTTGGCAAAAAATATGAGAAAAAATGGTTGAATATGATGAGAAGTAAACTTGGATTGTTAGGTGAGGACAAAAAAGATAAATTTTTGATTGTCGATTTACTCACTTGGATGCATCAAAATAAAGTAGACTACACAAATACCTTTTGTCATTTAATGAATCTTAAAGACTATGATGATGAATCATATAAAGATGATAATTTTCAAAACTGGAAAAAAAATTGGCAAGAAAGATTAAAATTAAATAATAATACTCCAGAAAATTATATAAAATTAATGAGAAGTGTTAATCCTCTTGTAATACCAAGAAATCATAAAATTGAGGAGTCACTAGAAAAAGCAAACGATAACAATCTTAAGTCATTCAATAAGCTTTTAGAAATCTTAAAAAAGCCATATGCACTAAAAGAAAATATTTCAGATTATCTTAAAATGGATAGTACTTTAAAAGAGTATAAAACCTTTTGCGGTACTTAATGTTAAAGAAATTATAAGACGTAAGGTTCTGGCCTTGCTTTTGCACCTAATACTCTTTCTACTGCCATATTTGAAATATCAATCGATTGATAAGAGCCTGTTGTAATTAATTCTGTTAAAGCTCTACCAATTCCTGGTGCTTGCATCAATCCTCTTCCCGTAAAACCAGTTGCTAAGTACACATTTTCAAATTTAGGATGTTTTCCGACAACAGCATTATTATCTAATCTATTACAATCATAATAACCTGCCCAACCACCAGTTAACTTTAATTCTTCAAATGCTGGAATCCTTTTTGCTAAAGCAGGCCAAACTAATTCCTCAAAATCGTCCCATGCTGGTTCTAGATCAGTGGCATCAAAAACTGATTTTGGTGACCCAGCTAAATACTCTTTACCTTCGGGTCTCCAATAAACACCTGAAGTTAAATCTCCAGTTAATGGCATTTCGGGTATATGCTTTGGACACTTTACTCTAAAGACTGTATGCTTCTGAGGCTCAACCGGAATATCTTCTAGTAATTCTTTTGTCCAACATCCAGCTGCAGAAACTATTGTTTTAGCTTTAATTTCTGACAAAGATTTTACCTCTCCTTTTATAAATTCTGCACCTTGCTCTATTGCTTTACTTTTTAGAGCTGTATGAAATAGAAAAGGATCAATCCATCCTTCACTTTTATTGTCAGTAAATGTAGCCGTTTCTATTCCTTCTTTATTGATGTAGGGAAAAAATTTATCTAAATCTGAACCTTTAATATTCTTAGTCCCTGCCTCACAGGCTTTGTGATTTTCTAGAGCCTTATATTGTTCCTCAGCATGTTCTGGGCCAAACATTAATAAATATCCGTTTGGAACCATGCTTGCTGTAGGATTGGGATTTTTTTCTGTTTTAAGTAATTCTGGAATTTGGAATATAAATTCTCTAGCAAATTTACCTAACAGAATATTTTCGGTTTGAAAAAATTGCCTTCTAAAACCTCCTAACGAAAGAGGAAAAGAAGCTGATTTATAAGTTGGGTCTCTTTCAATTACTTTTACTTTTCTTCCCTCTTTAGATAAGAAATAAGCTGTCGCTGCACCAATAATTCCACCACCGACTATTACAACATCATCCATTTAATTTAATACCAACAGGTTATAATTAAGAAATAATGCATAGAAACACCAAAGTAAATATGGAATCATTAAGTAAAAACTTACAAAATTGACACGTTTAAATCTAATAATCAGGATCATTATGAAAGTTATCAAAATAACAAGAACAACCAATGCAAAAAATATTTGATGTAATCCAAAAAAAATAATACTCCAAGTTGCATTTAAAACTATATGTATAAAATAAATGTAAATTGTATTTACATCTCTTTTTTTACTGTGCCAAAAGAACCAAATAGCTAATGTCATCATCACATAAAGTGTTGTCCAAACGGGTGCAAATATCCAATCTGGTGGATTATAATTTGATTTCACAAGACTAGAATACCAAGGTTCTTTAAAGCTAATTGAGACTAAACCTCCAATAAATGACGCAGAAAAAGTGATTATAAAAAAAAGAATTAATGATAAAAATTTATTTTTTAACATATAAGTATTATACATCTTTATAAAATGAATAAAAAAACTATTTGGATAACTGGTGGAAGTACTGGAATTGGAAAAGCTTTAGCTATAAAATTTGCTAATGAGGGATGGAATGTTGCAATTTCTGCAAGACGTGAGCAATTATTAGAGGAAATTTCAAATGAATATGAAAATATAAGTTCTTTTCCGTTAGATGTTACTAATAAATCAAATTGTAATGAAGTTTTTAATCAAATTATAAATAAATTTCAAAACATAGATATTTGTTTTTTTTCCACAGGAACTTGGGATCCAAAAAAAGAAAAAGATATTGATGTAGAGCAAATTGAAAATGTTTTTAAAGTAAATTTTTTTGGAACTTTAAATAGTATTAAAGCAGTAGAAGAATACTTTAAAAATAAAAAAAGTGGAACAATTACTATTGTTTCATCAATTGCTGGTTACCGAGGATTGCCTAATTCAACAGGATATGGACCATCAAAGTCGGCGTTAAATAATCTTGCTGAAAGTTTATATTTTGATTTTGGAAGATCAAATGTGCGTGTATGTTTAGTTTCACCAGGTTTTATTAAAACTCCGATGACTGATAAAAATGATTTCAAAATGCCTTTTTTGAAAACACCTGAATACGCAGCAGAAAAAATTTACGATGGTTTGGTAAATAAAAATTCTTTTGAGATTCATTTTCCGAAATCTTTAACAATGATTTTGAAAATTTTGAGTTTTTTACCAAATAAAATTTATTTTGGGTTAATTGGAAAACTCACCAAATATCAGAAAAAATAATTAACTTCAAAATTAGAGAATATTTAAGGGGGGTGCTTTTGGGATAGTCCTTAAAAACCGGGAGCTAAAGATGGCTAAGAAGGACTATCTAAGTTAATATATCAAAACTCAAAAATAAATGCATTAAAGATTTTTTTTGAATTTAAAGGATTTATGAAAAAAAAAGGTCACAGGCCAGTCACTCGAGTCAAGAATCCAGAGCCCCACGCCGAAAGTCCAGATTGGGTCATATGGGCTGCCTGGGCTGATAGAATTACTTTTGAGGAAATAGAAAAAAAAACTGGGTACAAGGAGTCAGATGTTATCAAGATAATGAGAAGATCATTAAAACCATCCTCTTTTAGACTGTGGAGAAAAAGGGTTAATCAAAAAAGTATAAAACATAGAAAAAAGTTTGAGTATTCTCGAAAACAAATAACTAGCAAAATAAAAAAAGGTGATTATCTATAATCTATGAAAAAAATAACAATTTATACCGGTCCAATGTGTAATTACTGTGATGCAGCAAAAAGATTGTTAATAAGAAATAATGCAACTTATAACGAAATAGATATTTCAAAAGTTGACGGTGCTATGGATGAAATGATTAAGAAAGCTAATGGAAAAAGAACTATTCCACAAATATTTTTCGATGATCAACATATTGGTGGATATGACGAAGTAAGAGGCTTAGAAAAAGAAAATAAACTTCAAGACTTACTAAAATAACTAATCTTTTACAAAAACAACTGTTAATTCTGCAACTTTTATCCCAAATTTAGTCATTGTTGCACGGTTTATCGCTACTCGATCATCCTGTTTAAAAATCCAATCATCAAAAGTAATTTTCATTTCTTTTCCTTTAACTGGAACTAACAAAACATATTCAAATTTAAAAGCAGGACCATAAGAATACCCTTTTGCTTTACCTACAACATCTCCAGCTGTGCCTTCATAATTGTTGTCATCAATTTTTGTAATTTGCCATTGTCGTGTTTGAATTTCCCCATCATCCCAATTAAATTTTTCATCAAGTATTAATTTTTTTCCGTCCCATTGACCATTTAAGTCAGCAGAAAACTGTCTAGTTACTTTTCCAGATCTATTTTGAAGTACACCCCAAGCTTTAACATTACCAGATAAGTAATTCTCAATTATAAGTCTTGGCTCTTTATTTTTAAAATCTTCTGGTTTCATAGCACTATTTTGTGAACAGTTTGTAGTTAAGAAAAGAAAAATTATCAATAAAATTGATTTAATATTTATAATTTTGATCATAAGAGCACCATAGTTCTATTTATTTTGAAGTGAAAATTGAATTAAATCAATATTTTTTGATTTAAATCCTGCCTCACAATACGAGAGATAAAATTCCCACATTCTTTTGAAAGTTAAATCAAATCCTTGTTTTTTAATTAAATCCCATTTCTTATTAAATTCATTTTTCCACATAAACAATGTATTAGAATAATGATCAGCATAAGAATCATAAGATTTAATAGTCAAACCATTTTCAGAAACATACTTATTAATAATTCCTTTGCTTGGTAAAAATCCTCCAGGAAAAATATATTTTTGAATAAAATCTTGTTTAGTTTTATATCTATCAAACATACTATCATCTATAGTGATAGCTTGTATGGCTGCTCTTCCGTCATTAGATAAATTATTTTTGATCGTTTTAAAATAACTTTCTAGATAGTTTTGACCTACAGCTTCTATCATTTCAATTGATGCTATTGAGTTATATTTCTCTTTTAAATCTCTGTAATCTTTTATTTCAATATTTACTTTTTCGTTCAATCCGCATTCGTGCATTCTTTTTTTTGCATATTCAAACTGTTTTTTTGAAATAGTGATGCAATCTAATTTTACATCATATTTTTTACCTAAATATTCTGCAAAACCACCCCAACCACATCCAATTTCTAAAATTTTATCTCCATTATTTGGTTTTATTAAATTAATCAATTTTTGATATTTATTATTTTGAGCATTTGATAGATCTTTATTTCGCTCATCAAATATCGCACTTGAATAGGTTAAGGTCTTATCGAGCCAAAGAGCAAAAAATTCATTTCCTAAATCATAATGTTTTGAAATATTTTCCTTACTTCTTGCTCTAGTATTTTTAACGAACTTATTCTTTAAGTAATTAATAATTGGAAAATCTAGTAAACCAGAAAATTTATATATTATTTTTATATTTCTTGCAGTGATCTCAATTAAATTAGATAAATTATCAGTCTCAAATTCGTCCCTCATATAAGATTCTGCAAAGCCAACACTTCCACCTTTAATTAAATTAAAAGTAAAGTTAGGTTTTTTAATTTTAAGAATTGCTTTCAGGGGGCTTTGTGAGTTACCGAATTTTAAAAGTTCTCCATTATATTTTGTTATTTCTAAATAACCATATTCAATATCTTTTAATATTTTAAAAACTATTTTGTCAGAAAGGTTATATAAACTCATTAATTCTCAAAACTAATATTATTTTTAATTTTAAATTTTTTTTTAATAAACTTTATTCCTTTCACCCATAATTTAAACGCTTCAAAATGTATCGCAGATATAATCTTAAAAGTCATTAATGGATGTTTTAAGTAAGATTTTAATAGTTCTTTACTATTAAAATCAACTCTTTTTCCATCTTGTGATGCGAATAAAATCTTTTCATTAAATTGATATTGATCAATTACAACTGAAATTTTCTCTGAAGGTCTTAAAATTCTAAAAAAATAATTACAATTCATCTCAATAAATGGAGATACATGAAATTTTTTAGAACAATTATGTTGTAAAAGATTATTATTTTTAGCCTTAAAAACATAAGTATGTTGTTCTCCAAAAGTATTTTTTACTTCATATAGTATTGAAATTAGATTTTCATTGTGATCATAAACAAAAAAGACGCTCAATGGGTTGAATACATATCCAAAAATTCTTGGATAACATAATAATTTTATCTTTATATTTTCTGAATTTATATTGTTTTCTATTAAATTTTTTTTTACCCAATCAATCAATGATGAACCATCTCTATCACCATGATCTTTGTCAAAAAAACTTATCAGATTGAAACTATTATACGAAAAAAAACTAATTTTTTTATTTAAATAATTTAAATCGGACAAGTCAATTAATAATGAAAATACATTATATTTAAAGAAATGTATTTTTGGCTTGAATCTTTTGTGAATTACTGTTCCATTATAAATTGAACTAGTCATCAAGGTTTTTTAACATTTCAATGGATGATTTTATTCCATCTTCATGAAAACCGTAACCAAAATAACTGCCACAAAAAAGAATATTTCTTTTATTTTGCAAATTTTTAAGCTTACTTTGATAATTTAAAGCAGATTGATCAAAATATGGATGGGTAAATTTTACCTTTTTTAAAATTTTAGTCTCATCAATTTCAGAATAGGGGTTGAGTGTAAGGAATATATTTTTTTCACACTCTAAATTTTGAAGTAAATTTAACCAGTAAGTGATTGAGTTTTTTTCAATTTCATTTTCCTTCATAGATGAGTTCCAAGAACACCATGCATTCTTATTTCTAGGCATTACTGACTCATCTGTATGTATATAAGCAAAATTTTCTTTATAATTAAAATTAGATAAAATTTCTTTTTCTTGATCGGTTGGGTCTTCAATCATTGACAGGGCTTGATCAGCATGTGTTGCGATGATTACTTTATCGTAATCAAAAAATTCATTTTTTCCACCGTAATACAAATCAATACCGTTTGTTTTACTAATGATCTTATTAACTTTATAATTCTTAAAATATTCTCCACTAATTTTTGAAAGAATTGTTTTTACATAAGACCTGCTTCTATTGGAGACTGTGTACCATTGTGGTCTATCTTTGAATTTAAACAATCCATGATTTTGAAAAAATTTTAAAAAAAATTTCAAAGGCATTTTGTTTGCCGCATATGGTGGCATAGACCAGATAGCTGACACCATAGGTATTAAATGATAATTGATAAATTCTTTAGAAAGATTATTTTTAACCAAATAATCACCTAATGTTATTTCCTCATTTAAAATATTAAGTTTATCAGATTTTTTATAAAATTTTATGATATCAAAAAACATTTTCAAAAATCTAAAATTAAATAAATTCATTTTATTAGAAAAAATTCCACTCAATCCTTTTCCACAATATTCAAAGTTTGAATTTTCTACTGATACAGAAAAAGACATATCACTTTTTTCAATTTCAATTTTATTTTCCTTAAAAAAATTGATCAAATTTGGATAAGTTTTAAAGTTAAATACGATGAAACCTATATCCACTGGAACTTTTTTGGTTCCAACCATTAAATCAATTGTGTGAGAATGACCACCAAAGTGGTCTTCTTTTTCAAATAAATCTACATGATTTTTTTTTGAGAGATAATAAGCAGCACTTAGTCCTGAAATGCCTGACCCAACTACAGCAATTTTCATCAATAATTATGCTGCATCTTCTTTAAACTCATCCATGCTTGGACATGTACAGAAAATATTTTTATCACCATAAACATTATCTACTCTAGCTACTGGTGGCCAAAATTTATTTATTTTTAAAAATTTAGCTGGATAAGCAGCTTGTTCTCTAGAATATTTATGTGTCCAATTATCAGAAGCTAGCTCGGTGTCAGTATGAGGTGCATTTTTGATTGGATTATCAACTTTATCAAATTTACCAGTCTTAATAAGATCTATTTCTTGTTTAATCTTAATTAGCGTATCACAAAACCTATCTAGCTCTGACAAGTTTTCACTTTCTGTAGGTTCAATCATCATTGTTCCAGCTACAGGCCAAGACATTGTTGGTGCATGAAAACCAAAATCAATTAATCTTTTTGCAATATCTTCCTCTGTAATACCTGTTTCTGATTTAATCGATCTAATATCAATGATGCATTCATGTGCAACATTACCATTAGAACCTTTATACAAGATTGGATAATGATCCTTAAGTCTTTCAGCAATATAATTTGCATTTAGTATTGCAACTTTTGATGCAAGTTTTAATCCCTCAGATCCCATCATTTTAATGTACATCCAGGAGATTGACAAAATACTTGAGCTTCCCCATGGAGCAGCGGACACAGCCCCAATTCCTGTTGCGGGACCACAATCTTTTACAACTGGATGATTAGGCAGATAAACTTGAAGATGTTTTTTACATGCAATAGGGCCCATGCCTGGTCCACCTCCCCCGTGAGGTATACAAAATGTTTTATGTAAATTTATATGACAAACATCAGGACCAAAGTTTCCTGGTTTAGCAATACCAACTAATGCATTCAAATTTGCTCCATCCATATAAACTTGCCCACCATGTTTATGAATCAGTTCGCATATATCCATAATCTTTTCTTCAAATACTCCGTGAGTAGATGGATATGTGACCATTAAAGCTCCTAAATTTTCAGAGTGAAGCTCAGCTTTTATCTTTAAATCATCAAAATCTACGTTACCTTCTTTATCACAATTAACTACAACTACTTTCATTCCAACCATTTGTGCACTTGCTGGATTTGTTCCGTGTGCTGAACTTGGTATTAAACATATATTTCTATTTTCATCACCTCTATCTAAATGATATTTTCTAATTACCATCAATCCTGCATATTCACCTTGAGCACCGGCATTTGGTTGAAGTGAAACTCCTGAAAAACCAGTAATTGATCTCAACCAATTTTTAAGATCTGTGAATAATGTTCGATACCCCTCCATCTGCTCAATAGGGACAAAGGGATGAGGCTCAGCTAACTCTCTCCATGAGATAGGTATCATTTCTGCAGTAGCATTTAATTTCATCGTGCAAGAGCCTAAAGCTATCATAGTTCTATTAAGTGCTATATCCTTATCCTCTAACTTTTTCAGATATCTAAGCATTTCTGTCTCAGAACGATATGAGTTAAAAACAGGATGTTCTAAATATTTAGAAGTTCTCAATAAACTTTTTGGTAAATTAGGTAAACTTACTGTTGGATCTTCTTTTTTTATGGACTCCGCTGCATTAAAAATTTTTAATAGTTGATTTACTCTATAAACATTTTTTTTCTCATCAAAAGACACTGCAAGCATTTTTGAGTTTACTTTTCGAATATTAACTTTTTGATTTAAAGCATTTTTATAAATTTGATCAGTCTTTTCTTTGGTAATAATAGTGACAGTATCAAAAAAATGATCAGAATATATTTCATATCCAGATTGTTTTATTTTATCAGCAAAATTTTTTGCTAATTGAGAAACTCTCTCAGAAATTTTCTTAATTCCTTCTGGACCATGATAAATGGCATAGGCTGCTGATACTATGGCTAACAATGCCTGAGCGGTGCAAATGTTACTTGTAGCTTTGTCTCTTCTTATATGTTGTTCTCTAGTTTGTAGTGACAATCTATAAGCCTTGTTTCCATGTCTATCTACTGAAACACCAACTATTCTACCAGGCATAGATCTCTTAAATTCATCTTTTGTTGCAAAAAATGCTGCATGTGGTCCTCCATAACCCATTGGAATACCAAATCTTTGTGAACTGCCAACTGCAATATCAGCCCCAAGTTCCCTAGGCGTTTTAAGCTTAGCAAGCGCTAGAAGATCACAAGCTAAAATAGCTTTACCATTTTTTTTATGAATTTTACTTATTGCCTCGCTTGGATCTTTAATATCTCCTAAGGTTCCAGGATACTGTAATATTCCACAAACAATATCCTCTTTTAATTGTTCTAAAACTTTATCTTCATTCCCAACAAGTACTTTGAGACCCATAGGCTCTGCTCTAGTTTTTATAACCTCAACAGTTTGAGGGTGACAATTTTCTGAGACAAAAACTAAATTACTATCACTTTTATCAAGTCTATAACTTAAACCCATAGCCTCTGCTGCCGCTGTACCTTCATCAAGTAAAGATGCATTTGCAATATCCATTCCTGTAAAGTCAACAATCATTTGTTGGAAATTTAAAAGCATTTCCAATCTTCCTTGTGCTACCTCTGGCTGATAAGGTGTATATGAGGTATACCAGCCAGGATTTTCTAATATATTTCTTAAAATTACATATGGTGTATAAGTTCCGTAATAACCCATGCCAATAAAATTTGAGTAAATTTCATTTTTTTTAGAAATTGCTTTTAATTTTCTTAATGCTTCATACTCTGAATTAGACTCACCAATATTAAGTTCACCCTTAAACTGTATTTTTTCTGGAACAGTATTGTTAATTAAATCATCTAATGAGTTATAATTTAATTTTTTTAACATTTTAGATTGATCATCTTCAGATGGACCAATGTGTCTTTTTATAAAATCTTTTTCAGAATTATGTAACATTAGGTATTATTCTCCTTTGCAAATTTATCATAGTCATCTTTGTTCATTAAAGAGTCCATTTCAGATTTATCTTTTATTTTTAATTTAAAGAACCAAGCAGAATTTTCAGGGTCTTGATTTATTTTGGATGGATCATCTACAATTTCTTGATTTGTATCAACAACTTCACCACTAACTGGAGTATAAACATCACTTGCAGCTTTAGTAGACTCAACAACTCCTGCAGTGCCATCTTTTTCAACATTAGAACCTTTCTCAGGTAGCTCAGCAAACACAATATCTCCTAGCATTTCTGTTGCATGTTTTGTTATGCCGATTGTTGCAACATCACCCTCTAATTTTATCCATTCGTGCTCTTTAGAATATTTCACATCACTCATTAATTTACTCCTTTTACATAACTTTTTTTATAAAATGGTAAACTGCAAATGTTTGCTGCATATTTTTTACCTCTCACCTCTAAAAATACTTTGGTATTTTTTTTTGAAAATTCATTTTCTACATAGCCCATTGCTACAGGTCCATTTACACTTGGCCCAAATGTACCGCTAGTGATCTCTCCAATATGAACATCTGATTGATTAAATATCTTGGTTTTTTCTCTAGCAATTATTCTTCCCTCAGGCTTAATTCCAACTCTTATTTTGGAAACACCATCATTTAATTGTTTAATAATTATATCCGAACCAATAAAGTCACCTTTGGAAATTCTTTCTTTTGAAATTGCCCATTTCAAATTCGCTTCAACTGGAGTTTTATCTTTATCAAGGTCATGACCATACAGGCATAAGCCTGCTTCTAATCTTAAAGTGTCCCTTGCTCCTAAGCCTGCCAATTTAGATCCTTTATTAATTAATTCTCTGGTCAATTTTTCTGCAAAGTTATTTGGAATTGATATCTCGAAACCATCTTCACCTGTATACCCAGATCGAGTAATATATACTTTCTGATTATCGAATAAGAACCAGTTTCCAGACATAAAATTTAAATCCTTTACTCCATCAATGACATCATTAAGGATTTGCGATGATTTTGGTCCCTGAATTGCAATTAAAGATCTATTTTCATCCAAAACCATTTTATACTTTTCATTTAACAGTTCCTTTAAAATTTTAAAATCATTGTATTTACACGCTGCATTAAGAATTATTAAAAAACCTTCATTAATTTTTGTAATGATTAAATCATCTTGTATTCCAGCATCTTTATCCATTAGGAAGCTGTATTTGGAATGATTTATTTTCAAATTGTTCAAATCCAGTGGAAAAATTTTTTCTAAATCTTTAATTAATTCATCGCCACCATAAATAAATAATTGACCCATATGTGAAACATCAAAAATACCAGAGTGATTTCTTGTAAATTTATGCTCCTCCACAATACCTTCAGAATATTGGATTGGCATTTGATAACCTGCAAATTCAACAAACTTTGCGTTACAATCTTGATGTAATTGGTAAAGTGATGTTTTTTTTGTTTCCATATTAACTCATTATACCCATCTGTATATTTGCCTGAGAGTTTTGCTCCTTCGGCGAGAATTAAATCTCTTTCCAGAGTTAATATGTTACGGTCCTTTTTGCCTGAGAGATTCCTGGGTAGTTGCTCCTTCGGCGCTACGATAAACTGTAGTCTCTCCCGTAAGTCAATAGTCCTATAAGTAACTTAAAATGTCAATTGGAAACGATTGCCTTTGGTTTTTTTAAAAGCGTGTAAAACTGTAGTAATACTGCAAAAAGTATTATTGCCCCTCCTATCAACCCATATAATGATGGTATTTCGCTCACAAAAAGAAAAGCCCAAATAGGACCAAGAACAGATTCGGATAGCATGATTATTCCGACCATTGCGGAAGGAGTTGTTCTTGCGCCAATTGTTATAAATATAAAACCAAAACCTATTTGAAAAAATCCAGCTAAAAAACCTAAAAAAATATCATGAGGTGAAATCATTATAGTTGGTGAAAGTGATAAACCAATAAGACATGAACTTACACCTGCAACAAACTGTGCTGGGACCATATCAACAGATGGAAATTTTCGAACAATCATTATCAAAACTGCAAAGGTAATTGGCATTGTGAAAGCTGCTAAATTTCCAGATAATTCTCCTGGAGATAATGAATTTCCAACCATTAACAACACTCCAGACATTGCTAAAATAATTGAGATTAAAGTAATTAGGTTAATTTTTTCTTTTAAGAAAAAAAAACCAAATATAGCTAAAAATAAGATTTGAAGTGATATGATGAAATTAGTATTAGCAACAGTAGTATTATACATAGCAAAAACGTAACCACAAAAACCAATAGATAATATTAATCCACCAATAAAACCTGGTAATCCAGAGTCATGAAACGATTTTAAAACTTTGCTTTTGTAGGTGATTATTAAAAAAGTTAAAACAGTAAGAGAGAAGAATAAGGATCTCCAAAATAATATCTGCCACAATGTTGCTCCTTCAAAAGATTTTACTATAAGTCCGCCAAAGCTTAAACTAAGAGCACCAAAAAATATCAGTAATGGGCCAGGTAAACTTTTTAAAATGTTCATTAAATTTGTGAAATTAAATTTTGAGTCTCTAAGTCATACAATTTAAAAAGAGTTTCTGCACTATTTAAATCGACCTCCTGAAATTTAATAGTTGAGCCAGGAGTTAATTGAACTAATCTATCATAATCAGCGCTTACAACTACACCAATTTTAGGATACCCTCCTATAGTACCATGATCTGAGAGCATGATTATTGGATTTCCATCTGCTGGCACTTGTATCACACCTTTAATTAAACCCTCAGATCTAATATTAGTATCAACTATATTTTCTATTTTTTTTCCCTCTAATCTCATTCCCATACGATCGGATAATTTAGAGACTTTAAACTCATTTTTAAAAAAAATTTTCTTACCCTCTTCAGAAAAATAATTAAAATTTGTTCCTTTTATTACTCTAATATTTTCTATTTTTTTATTAATATAATTTAGTTTTCTATTCATAAAGTTATTATTAATTTCTTTAATATTAATTTTTTGGTTAACAGATAGCTTTTCACCATTATTGGATCCTATTTTTGCTTTAGTATTAGTTGAACAACTAGACCATTGAAATTGTAAATCAAATGTACCACTGATTGCTATATATCCATAAACGGATTTATTAGTTGATAAAATATCTAGCTCGTCATTATTTTCTAAAATAAATGATTGATAACATTCTCCATCAATTAAATTATCACCTTTTTTAATTTTGAAACTGACATCGCCAGTAATAGCAATATTAATTTTATCTCCATGATATTTCAAATGAGGGCCTTGATAAGCAAATTCTATCACTGGATCATTATGATCATTTCCAACAAGTTTATTAGCTAGTAGAAAATTTCTATTATCCATAGCTCCACTGAATGGGACTCCTATATGATAGAGATTGCTCCTTCCAAGATCTTGGAAAGTTGAATTAATACCTGCCCTTATAATTTCAAAATAATTTTTATTCATGATAATTTTGATATTTTTCTTTACTAATTCTTTTGAATGTAACTAAATCGCCCGGATTAATTAAATTGGGTTCTTTTTCTTTAGTGCTATCAAAAATATTTAATGGAGTATTTCCAATAATATTCCATCCCCCAGGGCTTTCAAAAGTGTAGATATTAGCGAATTGCTCAGTTAAACCAATTGAACCCTTTGGAACTTTAACCCTAGGAGTATCAAGACGTTTTGCTCTAAGGTTTTCATCTAAATCTCCAAGAAAAGGCATTCCTGCAATAAAACCTGTCATATAGCAAAAAAATTCTTTTTCAAAAAAACTTTCATATATTTTTTCCTCTTTCATCTTTAGTTTTTCTTCTAATCTTTTTATGTCTAGAGAAAATTCTTTCTCACAACAAACAGGAATTTCAAATTTTTTATTTTGAATACTATCACCTTTAATAATCTCAATATTATCAATTGCTTTTTTAAGTTTATTAAAATTAATTTTTTTAAGATCAAAAGAAATAATTAATTTATTATAAGATGGGGTAATATTATTCACTCCTGCAATATTTTTTTTTTGAATAGTTTTAAAATATTTGATTACTTGTGTGTTAATGTCTTTATTTACCTCTTTACCAAAATCACAATATAAAGCTGCGTCACCAAGATTTGATATATTTTTTATCATGCCATGTTATACTGAAGAAAAATGAGTATTGAAATTAATATAAATTGTGATTTAGGTGAAAAATCTAAACATCATTCTAACAAACATGATCCTGACTTACTTGAAATAGTTAATTCAGCAAATATAGCATGTGGTTATCATGCAGGTGACGAGGAAACTATGAATCAAGTTGTAGAAATATCAAAAAAAAATGGTGTCAGTATTGGTGCACATCCATCTTTTAATGATCCTGAAAATTTTGGAAGAGAACGAATGAATTTATCCTCTTCTGAATTAGAAAAATTAATAATTGATCAATATGAAATTCTTCAAACAATTTCGTCTAACCATGGTGAAAATGTAACTCATATAAAACCACATGGAGCTTTAAATAATATGGCATGTGAAGATATTGATTTAGCAACAACTTTAGCAAAAGTAATTAAAAGAATAAATCCAGAGTTAATTTATTTAGTGCCAACTGGATCTAAAATGGAACAAGCTGCTAAAAAATTAGATATGAAAATTGCTTGTGAAATATTTGCTGATAGAAATTATGAAGATGATGGAAATCTTGTATCAAGAAAAAAACCTCATGCTTTAATCACTGACCCAGAACAAGCAAAAAAACACGTATTAAAAATGGTGCAAACTCAGTCACTTAATTGTCACAGTGGAAAACAAATACCTTGTGAAATCGACTCTGTATGTATACATGGCGATAATATTAGTTCTTTGGAAACAGCTAAATCTATAAGAAAAAATTTACTGGATAACGGACTAAAATTAGAAACATTAAACAAAATGA
This sequence comes from uncultured Pelagibacteraceae bacterium, assembly GCA_902580895.1. Classification (GTDB taxonomy): domain Bacteria; phylum Pseudomonadota; class Alphaproteobacteria; order Pelagibacterales; family Pelagibacteraceae; genus Pelagibacter. The sequence continues at coordinate 100,925 of CACHMJ010000002.1, forward strand.
AAAAATTTATATGATTAAAAATTTACTTATTTCTCTTATTATATCTACTTTAGTTATCTCAAGTTCATATGCTGCAGGATCGAGCGATAGTGGTTCATCTAAAACTAAAACAAAATATGATATGGCTGTTACACATATTAAAGCAGCAAAAAACTTTGAAAAAAAAGATAAGCTAGATAAAGCAAAAAAAAGTTATTTAAAAGCGCAAAAATTATTAGTTCAATCTAACAAAAACTTTCCAAATAAAGCTGATACATTAAATTATCTTGGTTTTACAACTCGAAAGCTTGGTGATTTTGAAAATGGGGAAAAATTTTATTTACAAGGATTAAAAATTGATCCAAAGCATATAGGTATAAATGAATACCTTGGTGAATTATATGTAGCCACAAATAGACATAATCTTGCAGTTGAAAGACTTGAAGTTTTAAAAGATTGTAATTGTAAAGAATATGACCAGTTAAAAGCAGTTATAGCTGGTGAAAAATCAAAATATTAATCACTAGTAATAGACAATAGGAAACTAACAATTATAATTGTTTTTTTAAAATAATATTACCTTGTTAGAAGAATCACTCATACTCTTACAGATCATTTTCATTGATATTATCTTAGCTGCAGATAATGCAATCATAATTGGTTTAATCGCTGCAAATTTTGTACCTAAAAATAGAAAATTAATTATTTTTTGGGGTGTAGTTGGTGCACTTGTTTTTAAAGTTTTATTCGCTATTTTTGCTACTTACCTTTTTCAATTTTATTGGGTTAAAATAATTGGTGGTCTTCTTTTAATCTGGATTGTTAATGATTTAAGAAAAGATTTATTTGAAATTAAAAAGATCAAATCACCTACTAAAAAATCAAAAGAACCCTCTTTTATTAAAAGTATTTATAAAGTCCTTTTTGCAGATATAACTATTAGTTTTGATAACGTCATTGGTGTTGTGGGTGCTGCAAAAGGAAATTTTGGTTACATGATGTTTGGACTTATCTTGTCAGTTGTTTTGACTGGTGCATTAGCTACATATTTAGCAAATTATATTCAAAGACATCTTTGGATTGCCTATGTTGGTTTAGGTTTTATCTTACTTGTTGCTTTACAGTTGATTATTGGTGGATTAAATGATTATGGTGTTTTATCAATTAATGAAACCTTTAAAAAATACTTCTAATCAAAAAAATTGCCACTTAAACACTTACTCATTTTAATTTTCATAATGATTGCTCATGGGAGTGCGTTTCCTGTAGCTAAGTTAGCTCTTAATAATTCTGTTCCACCCATCTTAATGGCCTCATTAAGAATGGGATTAGTCTTTTTGTTACTTATACCTTTTTGGAAATTTAAACTCCCTGATAAAAAATTTTTTAAACCACTAATACTATTTTCAATATCTATGGGGGTTTTAGTTTATGTATTTATGAATCTATCATTATTTCATTCTTCAATAATTGCTCCTATAATTTTAGGATCTCAACTTGCGATACCATTTGGAATACTTGCAAGTGCATTTCTATTAAATGAAAATATTAGTAAAAATAAATGGATTTTGATTTTTACTTCCTTTATTGGAATAGTCATAATCTTTTTTGATCCTAAGTTAACAGAAAACTATTTGGGTCTATTTTTTGCTAGTCTTATGGCTTTATTTTTTGGACTAGCACAGGTTTATTCTAGGCAACTAAAAGAGCTACCAATAAGTATGATAAATGCTAGCACGGGTATCTTTGGTTTTATAATACTCATAATTATTTCAGTTTTCATTGAGGGTAATGTTCAAGAAAATATAGAGCAAATAAATTTTGAGTCATGGATGCTCATATCTTATCAAGCAGTGATAGTATCTTTATGTGCACACCTGCTGATGTTTTATCTCTATAAATTTTATACTGTTGGTAAGATTTTTCCTTTTTATTCCCTCTTTCCAATATTTGGGATTATTCTCACTTATCTAGTTTTTGGTGAAGTGCCCACTATTTTGTTCATATTGGGTGGTATAATTGTAATTACTTCAGTGTTTTTTTTACACAAAATTAAATAATTTGCTTATTGCAACTTTTTATAAATCAGATTTAATTTGGTTTTTAAAAATTGTTAACAATAAAAGAGGATAATAATGAAAAAACTATTTGTGGCTGTATTTATATTTGTTTCTACTTTTACAACAAATGTTTTTGCAGAAGTAAAAATGGGAATTATATTAGGATTTACTGGTCCAATTGAATCCCTTACACCAGCTATGGCAGCATCTGCTGAGCTTGCTTTTAAAGAAGCATCAGACTCTGGATCATTACTTGGTGGTGAAAAAATTTCAGTTGTAAGAGCAGACTCAACTTGTGTTGACTCAGCGGCAGCAACAGCAGCAGCCGAAGGTGTTATTGCACAAGGTGTTGCAGCAATTATGGGAGCTGACTGTTCAGGTGTAACAGGTGCGATTGCATCCAATGTTGCGGTGCCAAACGGTGTTGTAATGATTTCACCTTCAGCAACATCTCCAGGTTTAACAACTCTTGATGATAAAGGATACTTTTTTAGAACAGCTCCTTCAGATGCAAGAGGTGGCCAAATCTTAGCTGATGTTACAAAAGACAGAAAAATTAAAAGTGTAGCGATTACTTATACAAACAACGACTATGGAAAAGGTTTAGCAGATGTTTATAAAGCAGCTGTTGAGGCTCATGGTATTAAAGTTACTACAGTAACTGCACACGAAGATGGTAAAGCAGACTACTCTTCTGAAGTAGCAACGCTTGCTTCAGCAGGTGGAGATGCGGTAGCGGTAATAGGTTACTTAGACCAAGGTGGTAAAGGTATTATTCAAGCATCTTTAGACTCTGGTGCATTTGATAGATTTATTTTATCAGATGGTATGATTGGTCAATCTTTAGTTGATGCATTTGGAAAAGATTTAAATAAATCTTTTGGTTCATTACCTGGTTCAACTGGAAAAGGAGCTGGAGTATTTGCTAAAGTTGCAAGTGCTGCTGGTATAGATAGTTCTGGTCCATACACAGGAGAATCTTATGATGCTGCTGCTTTAATAGTTTTAGCTATGCAAGCAGGTAACTCAGCTGACAGAGCTTCAATTGCAAAAAATGTAATGGATGTTGCTAATGGTCCTGGAACAAAGATCTATCCAGGTCAGCTTAAAAAAGGTTTAGATTTATTAGCTAAAGGTAAAAAAGTTGACTACGAAGGTGCAACTGGAGTTACTTTTACTAGCGTCGGTGAAGCTGAAGGTTCTTTCTTAGAACAAGAAGTTAAAGGCGGAAAATTCAAAACTAAAAAACAAAGATAATTTTTTATCTTAGAAAAATCAAACCCCTAGCATCTTTGATGTTGGGGGTTTTTTTTAAAAAAATAAATATTTATCTGCCATATACAAAGCCCAAGCAATAGCAGCACCTGTAATAATATATTTCATAATCTTATTTTATTTCTATTTTTTCAGGAAGTATACCCTTTGGTCTATACCTCATAATTAATAATAAACCTATTCCCATCATTAAAAATCTAAAATAAGGAACACTTTCAATTAAATGAACTTTTAAAAAATGTGTGTCTTCTAAACCTGCTGTTGTTAAATTGACTAGATACAATCCGATTGGTGCTGACTCAATCCATAAGAACCAAACTACAAAACCTCCAAGAATTGCTCCAAAATTATTTCCACTTCCACCCACGATAACCATCACCCAAATCAAAAAAGTATACCTCAAAGGTCGATAGCTTCCTGGTGTAAATAATCCATCTTGAGTTACAAGCATAGCTCCTGCGATACCAACTATAGCTGATCCTAAAACAAAAATTAATAAATGTTGTTTGACTACATTTTTTCCCATTGCATTAGCTGCCTCTTCATTATCTCTGATAGCTCTCATCATTCTTCCCCAAGGAGAGTAAAGAGCTTTTTGAGTTAATATTAAAAGAATAATTACAACAACTAAAAATAATCCTGAGTAACAAAGTTTCACAAACACTGATGATCCCTCTATTACAAATTGATTAAGAGCTGCTTGCCTTTCTGATAGATCAGAAATTAAAGCTAATTTTCCCGAATTAAATTTTTCAACTAGATTTATAAACCATTCTGTTTCTTGTAAGTTAACTTCATATGGAGCAGGACGCTTTAAACCAATAACATTTTTAACACCCCTAGTTAACCAATCTTCATGTTTGATAATTGCTATTACTATTTCTGATATTAGTAATGTAGCGATTGCTAAATAATCAGCTCTTAAGCCTAATGCTACCTTACCAATGACAAAAGCTAATCCCCCTGCAAAGAAAGCACCAACAATCCAAGAAAAAATTATTGGAAGCCCTAGCCCACCTAGAAATCCAGTTCTTGCTGGATTTACTTCTTCAATTGCTTCAATACCAGGTTCAGAGACAAGTCGTATAATAATTATTCCTGAAATGATAATTGCGGCGATTATATAATTTCTAATTTTAGATTTTTGATATCTTTTAAGAACAAATCTAACAGCCAAAACAATTCCAATAATAAGAAATAAACTTAATAGAATGTTGGTACCCCCTGCACTCCAAGCCTCTTGAACTGGATTTACAGAAATTAAAACTGCAGCTAGACCACCTAATGCGGTAAAGCCCATTATTCCAAAGTTAATTAAACCTGCATAACCCCATTGAATATTTGCGCCCATCGTCATGACAGCTGATATCAAACATAAATTAAAGATGGATAAAGCAATATTCCAAGATTGAAATATACCTACAAGGATAATTAATCCCATCATAATACTGTAAGCTGCAATTACATTTAAATTTTTTCTCACAATATCTTTCCTTTAAATATTCCAGACGGACGATACAGCAATACGATTACTAATATTGAAAATGATACTGCAAACTTGTAATCAGTTGACAGTAACTGAACTAAACCATCGGGCTCCATGCTTTCAGGTAGTATATACATAAAGAATTTCTTATATGCATATGTCAACAGAATTTCTGAAAAAGCAATTACATAACCTCCTAAGAAAGCGCCAAAAGGATTGCCTATCCCTCCAACTATAGCAGCAGCAAATATTGGGAGCATGTTGTTGAAATATGTAAATGGTTTAAAGCTTTTATCTAAACCATACAAAACTCCTCCTATCGTTGCTAAAATTGCTGCAATCATCCAAGTTATCATAACAATCTTTTTTGGATCTATTCCAGAAAGTAATGCTAAATCTTCATTGTCAGAATAAGCTCTCATACTTTTTCCAGTTTTAGTTCTGTTTAAAAACCAAAATAGAGTTGAAACTAGAATTATTGTAACAACAATTGTAATAACTTGTGTAGATTTTATAGCAAGTCCCTCATTTAAACCTGTCATTTCTTTAAAATCATTAGCTCTAATAAGAAATTTTTCACCATCAAAAAATCTTCTATCCGATGGACCAATTATAATTCTTACTACTGCCTGAGTAACGAACATTACCCCTATGCTTACCATTGCTAATTGAACTGGTGGACTTTTATTTAACCTGTAATATCTAAATACAAACTTATCAATTATTAGCATGTATAAACCCATAAAGAGAATTGCAAAAGGTATAGCTAAAAGAGCCGTGGGTAAAAAACCAATTGTTAAACCAATTGACTGAAAGTACCATGTAAAAAGTATAGCAACCATTGTGCCGAACGACATCATGTCTCCAGTTGCAAAGTTTGCAAAGCGCAATATTCCATAAATTAAAGTTACAAATATAGCTCCAATAGCTAATTGAGATCCGTAAGCGAGAGCAGGAACAAATATATAATTTAATAAAAGAATTATTGCGTTTAGAAAATCCATTTAACCACCTAAAAAAGAGCTTCTTACTCTTGGATCGTTAAGTAATTCTTTTCCAGTCCCTGAATGACGATTTTCACCTGTGACTAATACATATCCTCTATCAGAAATGTTGAGAGCTTGCTTTGCATTCTGTTCAACCATTAAAATTGCAACATTTGTTTTTTTTACTTTTACAATATGATCAAAAAGTTCATCCATCACTATCGGTGAAACCCCTGCAGTTGGTTCATCTAACATAAGCACAGATGGTTTGATCATAAGAGCTCTTCCTAAAGCAACTTGTTGTCTTTGACCTCCTGACAATTCTCCCACGTATTGTTTTCTTTTTTCAGTCAAAATTGGAAATAAATTATAAATTTCATCAATTACTTTTGTATAATCTTGGTTTACTAGAAAAGCTCCCATCTCCAAATTCTCCTCAACTGTCATTCCTGCAAATACATTTTTGGTTTGTGGTACGAAAGAAATCCCTTCTTTAACTCTATCCTGTGGAGATAGTTTTGAGATATCCTTTCCGCCTATAATTACTGAGCCTGATTTTAAATTTAGTAAACCAAGCATGGCTTTCATTGCAGTAGATTTTCCAGCCCCATTAGGGCCAAGAATGGATACAATTTCACCTCTTTCAACATTAACAGTACATGAATTAATTATATCTGGACCCTTACCATACCCACCTGTCATGTTATTACCTTCAAAAAATGCCATATTTAATAATCTTTCAGTTTTGAACCTCTACCTAAGTAGCTTTCAATTACTCTTTCATCTTTTTTTGCATCCTCCACTGAACCTTCAAATAAAACTGATCCCTCTGCCATGACAATAACTGGATCACATAATCTTCCAATAAAATCCATATCATGTTCAATCATACAAAAGGTATAGCCTTTTTCTTTGTTTAATTTTTCAATAGCTGTCCCTAAATCTTTCAACAAAGTTCTATTTACGCCTGCACCAACCTCATCTAACAAGACTAATTTAGCCTCTACCATCATAGTCCGCCCTAATTCTAATAGTTTTTTTTGTCCTCCAGATAAGTTTCCAGCTAGTTCATTTTTTAAATGACTTAAATTAAGAAAATTTACTACTTCCATTGCTTTTTCTTTTATTTGAGTTTCTTCTTTTTCAACTAGATTTATAAACCATTCAACTAATCTAGGCTTTAACAAAGCATTCATTAACTTTTCTCCCGATTGATTACCTGGTACCATCATCAAATTTTCTAATACTGATAAATTTGTAAATTCATGTGCTATTTGAAAAGTTCTTAGCAATCCTTTTGAAAATAATTCATAAGAAGGAACGTCAGTAATGTTTTCATTATTAAATAGAACACTTCCAGCAGATGATTTCAAATTTCCAGCAATCAAATTAAATAAGGT
>CACHMJ010000003.1 GCA_902580895.1 uncultured Pelagibacteraceae bacterium
CATGTGGGCAAATTATGGAAAAATTTTTTCTGAATATATGTTTATAAAAAAATTTAGAGGAAATTCAAAATTTTCTGAAAAAATAATCATTGAAAATCAAAAAGAACTTGAAAAGATTAAATCACAAAAAAAACCAGTAATATTTATATCGGGCCATTTCAATAATTTTGAATTGATGGCGATGCACTTGGAAAGATCTAATATTAATTTAGCAGCAGTTTATAGACCCTTAAATAACAAGTTTCTAAATCCAATTATGGAGAAAATCAGAAAAAAATACATTTGTAAAAAACAAATAAAAAAAGGTATTTCTGGCACTAAAGAATTGCTTAAAGAATTTAAAAATGGAACATCTATCGCATTAATGATTGATCAAAGGGTTTCGGAGGGAATAAAGTGTGATTTTTTTGGAAAAGAGGCTCTTACAACTACAATTCCTGCTCAATTTGTAAAAAAATTTAATAGCTCAGTAGTACCAATCTACGTAGAAAGATTGATTGATAATACTTTCAAATTAAAGATATATGAAAGTTTAAAATTTTCAAATGAGGAGACGATAGATAGTATTACAAAAAAACTGAATAAAGTTTTAGAGAAAATGATCATGTCTAACCCAGATCAGTGGATATGGACGCACAATCGTTGGAAAATTTAGTTAGCTACTTTTATTCTCTTTTTTAATATGGGCCTCTTTATAAGAATAATAAGCCTCTTGAGTATCCACATTCCAGTAATTCAAATTATCTAATGAGATTTTTTTGCCTGAAACAGCACATAAAACATGGTCCCCACTCTCTATAATTTTAAAATTATTTGGAAGATATTTTATTTTTGCTAATTTTTTCAACATTTTTAGTTTATATATGTTTACATGAATGTTGGGATAATTGGAAGTGGAGGAAGAGAGCATGCTATCTGTGTTTCATTAAAAAATTCAAAAAAGACTAATAATATTTATTGTTTTCCTGGAAATGCTGGTACGAGTATAATAGCCGAAAATATTGAGACTGATCTCAATAATTTTGAAGAGTTAAAAAAATTAATCCAAAAATTAGAAATAGATTTAATGATTATTGGTCCAGAAAAACCGCTGGTCGATGGTTTGGTAGATTATTTAGAGGAGAATAAAATTAAAGTATTCGGCCCCAACAAAATTGCTTCTCAACTTGAGGGATCAAAAATATTTACAAAAAAGTTATGTGAAAAATATAATATTCCAACTGCGAATTTCGGTGTATTTGACAATATAACAAAAAGCTTATCTTACTTAAAAAATTGTAAATTTCCTATAGTTGTAAAAGCAGACGGTTTAGCTGCTGGTAAAGGTGTTTATATTTGTGAAACACTAAAAAGCTCAGTAAGTGCTATAGAAGAAATTTTTAATGGAAAATTTGGGGAAGCTAAAGAGGTTTTAATAGAAGAATTTTTAGAGGGAGAAGAGATGAGTTTTTTTATAATTTCTGATGGAAAAACTTTTAAAAAATTCGGAACTGCACAAGATCATAAAAGAGTTCTGGAGGGTGATAGAGGTAAAAATACAGGTGGAATGGGTGCCTATTCTCCCTCTCGACTTGAAAATGACATGCTTGATAAAAAAATACTAAAAAAAATAATTGAACCTACACTTAAAGGTCTTGAAGATTTAAAAACAAACTTTATTGGTTTTTTGTACGCTGGACTTATGATAGTAAAAGATGAGCCTTTCTTAATAGAATACAATGTCAGGATGGGCGATCCTGAATGTCAAACAATTCTTCCAAGACTTAAAACTGATTTTTTAAAAGTTATTAATTTGTGTGTGGAAAGCAATCTTGATTCTATCAATCTAGAGTGGGATAATGAAAAAAGTATTTGTATAGTGTTATGTTCAAAAGGTTATCCAGATCAGTATGAAAATAATGTTGAAATTAAAAGATTAAATGAAATTAAACTTGAAAAAAATAATTATATTTTTCACGCTGGTACAAAAATAAAAAATTCCAAAGTTTATTCAAATGGGGGGAGAGTTCTAAACTTTGTCATAAAATCTAAAAATTTAAAAGAGAGTAGAGACAGTCTTTTTAGAGTAATAAAAGATTTAAATTGGGAAAATGGGTATTTTAGAAGAGATATTGGCTCTAAAATTATTGAAAAATGAGAATAATTTCTGGAAAATTTAAGGGAAAAAAATTATTTCTACCTAGAGACAAGAATACTAGACCACTTAAAGATTTGGTTAAAGTATCAATATTTAATTTATTAGAACATTCAAAAAAAATTAACAAAAAATTAGAGGACTCTTCAATTTTAGATTTGTTTTCTGGTTCTGGGTCTTTTGGTATAGAGTGTCTATCAAGGGGTGCTAAAAATGTTTGTTTTTTTGAAAACTACATAGAAGCAATAAAAATTCTAGAAAAAAATTTATCATTATTTAAAAACGAAAAAAAATTTGAAATATTTAAAATTAATTGTATCGAATTTTTTAATTCTAACCAAAAAGTAGATAAAAAATTTGATATTATTTTTTTAGATCCGCCTTACAAAGAAAAGAGAATTAACGAACTAATTGAAAAAATTATTGAAATAAAAATACTTACTCCTGGTGGTATTATAATTATTCACAGACACAAAAAAGATAAAATAGAAATAACCGACAAAATAAAAATTTTTGATGTGCGAAATTATGGATTATCGAAAGTTTATTTTGCAAATTAGTTTTTTATCAAAATTTTTTTAGTTTCTTTTTTAATAAGTTCAACAGCCGGTTGATTATACGGATCAATTTTTAAAGCCTTTGCTATCAAGATTGTTTCTATTATAAAAAAAGAGAATAATTCTCCTAATGTTTCTTCACTTCTTTTTTTTATCATAAAGCTCCTAAAAGGTAGATTCTTTTTTTTAAAGACCTTTTGAGTAGCAAATATTTGAGATGATAAAATATTGCTTAAATTTTTTTTTTTTAAAAAACTAATTTCATTAGGTATTTCACCAGAATTTATTTTCTTAGAAAATTTTTCTTGAGTGTAAAAGAAAGTATAAAAATTGTTTTTTTGACCGTCTAAATACAGCTGCATCAGACTATGATTGTCCTTGGGCATTGTAGAAATCACAGGGAAAACACCATTTCCTTTTTTTCCTAAACTTTCTGCAACAAGTTGTTGATACCATTTTAAAAAATTGTCAGAGGTTTCATCGTAATTTAGAATTACAGAATTGAATTTTTTACTTTTTATAAGTGTAAAAATATTCGTTGCATTGCTTACAACTGAATTAAAAAAATTTTTATTTTTTATTAGGTTGTTTAATTGTTTAAATTTATTTGAATTTAATCCCATTAACTCTGATGGCAACATCCCTACTTCAGATAAAACTGAGTACCTGCCTCCAATATAATTATTATGATCTATAATTTCACTTTTTAACTTTAAACCAATTTCTTTTAAAATACTTTTTTTATTTTCAGTAATAAAAACATTTTTATCTTTTTTTTTTATATATACATTTGAATTAGCTATTGTTTCCAAAGTGTTACCAGATTTTGAAATAATTAAATTTAAAAAATTTTTTTTTGGAAAATTTTCTACATTCTTAAGATTAGATATAAAAAAAAATTTTTTATTAATTTTAAATTTCAAAAAATCATAAATAGCATGTGATCCAAGAGATGAACCACCCATTCCAAATATTCTTATGAATTTATACTTATTTAATTTTTTTATAAACTTTTTCGTGTAGCTATATTTGTAATTATGTGAAAGAGAATTGATTACCTCAATTTTAGAATAGACTAGTTCATTTAAATATTTTAAGATTTTTTTATTTTTTCTTTTTTTATTAAAATCTTTAAAAAGAAAATTTTTAGTTAACATTATTGTTTTTGTATTTTTTTTAGTATACTTTTCTCTAAACTAGATTTAGGCGTTTTGGAGTCCTCAGATTCTTCATCATTTGAATTATTATCTTTGAAAACCATTTCAATCTGGGTTTTTTCATCGTCAGTATTTTTAATTTCTTCATCTGGATTTGGTAATTTTGAATAATCTGGAGGTAAGACTAAAGGATCTTTTTTTTGAATTAAAAATTCATCTCCTGAGGAAGATTTTTTTTTGAACTTAAATCCTTCCAACCCACCAGAGCATGAAATACAAAACAACCCTAAGACAAAAATTATAAAAATGTTTTTAATTGTTTTCATTTTCGACTCTTTCGTTTTTAAAAATTTCAATACTAATTAAACATATAATACCCAAAGTAATAAATATGTCAGCAACGTTAAATATAAACCAATGATAATTATTTACATGAATATCGATAAAATCTGGTACAGCTGAATAAAAAATTCTATCAAAAATATTTCCCAAAGAGCCTCCCGTAATCATCATAAAAGATAACTTTTCAAATCCTTTCGATTTAAACATCATCCAAACGATAATGGCTGTTACTAAAATTATAAATATTGTGAGTAGATTATAATAAAATTTTTCATTAAACGAAAATAAACCAAAAGCGATACCTTCATTCCAGATTAAATTGAAATTTAAAAAGGATGTTATACTAATGCCATAATACTCGTAAGCTTCAGAGGAATTAATGATCAATATCTTACTTACTCGATCAATTAGAAATATAAAAAAAATTGTAGAAAAATCTATTAAGTGTTTTTTTAGCATTGTTATTTACAATTTGGTCTTTCACATGGTGCATTTCTAATTTTCCAACATATTGGACATTTTTCACCGGTCGCTTTGCGTGTTTCTACGATTACTTCATCTGTTTCACTATTTTCAATTTTGACTGAGGAAGTTATACAAAGTTCTGACAGATTGATATTTTTAATAAATTTCTGTTTTTCATTTTTCAACTTTACAATTAATGCTGCTTCTAAACTTGATCCAATTTCTTTACTTGCTCTTTTTTGCTCTATACTAAGATTGCAAATATCTCTAATTTTAATCAATTGTTCCCATTTAGAATTAAGTTTAGGATTTTCAAATTTTTCAGGAAAATTTAAAAATTTTTCTAAATGAATGCTTTTTTTGTTTTTTGAAACAAGTTGATAAATTTCCTCAGTTGTAAAAGATAATATTGGTGCAAACCATCTTATTAAAGAACTAAGGATAACATTTAATAATATAAGTGTAGATTTTCTTTTTTCAGAATTTATTGGATCGCAGTACAAAGTATCTTTTCTAATATCGAAATAAAAAGCAGATAAATCTACAGTACAAAAATTTAATAATTCTTTATATAAATTATGAAAATCATAACCTTTGAAATACTTGTTAAATTTAGAATTTAATTTGTAAATTTTATGCAACATAAATTGCTCTAATTCAGGTAAATTCTCAATTTTAATCTTTTCTAAATTTATTTGTTCAAAATTATCATTAAGATTTCCAAGCAAATATCTAAATGTATTTCTTATTTTTCTGTACGACTCTGCATGCTGATCTAGTATTGAATAGTCTATTCGGAGATCCTCAGCATAATTTGAGGAAGCAACCCAAATCCGAAGTATATCAGCACCATATTTCTTTAAGATATCTTCGGGCGCAATTACATTTCCTAAAGATTTTGACATTTTTAAACCTTTGCCATCAACTACAAAACCATGCGAAAGAATAGATTCAAAAGGTGCACGATCTCTTGTTCCACAAGACTCAAGAAGAGATGAATGAAACCATCCCCTATGTTGGTCAGAGCCCTCGAGATACATAGATGCAGGCCATTTTAAATCTTTTCTTTTTTCCAATACAAATGAGTGTGTAGAACCACTATCAAACCATACCTCTACGATATCGCTTAACTTTTGAAAATCCTCAGCTTTATATTTTTTTCCAAGAAATTTTTGTGGATCATCCGAAAACCAACAATCAGATCCCTCTTTTTCATAAATTTTTGCAATATTATCAAAAACCTCATCATCAACTAAAATTTCATTTGTCTTCTTGTTGATAAAAATAGGTAATGGAACTCCCCATACTCTTTGTCTTGAAACACACCAGTCAGGTCTTGTTTCAATCATCGATTTTAATCTTTCTTTTCCTTTGCCAGGATAAAAGGTTGTTTCATCAATTGCCTTTAAAGCTTTTTTTCTAAGCTCATGACTATCCATAGAAATAAACCATTGAGGAGTTGCTCTGTGAACTAATGGTGCTTTTGACCTCCATGAATGAGGATAAGAGTGAACAAGTTCACCTCTCGATAATAATTTTTTTTGATCTTTTAATTTTTCAATTACAATTGAATTAGATTTAAAAATATGCATCCCTTCAAAAAGTGCTACATTTTTTGTATATCTTCCATCGCCGTCGACCGTTTCAATTGCTTTAATTCCATTGTTCATACACAAATTAAAATCATCAGGACCATGACTTGGCGCGCAATGAACAATTCCAGTACCTTGTTCTGTGGTAACAAAACGTGCTTCCAGCATAGGTATGTCATATTCATAACCAAGTTTTAAAAAAGGATGATTACAAATTGTTCCTTTAAAATCTTTACCTTTAAAATTTTTTATTTTTTTGAAACTTTGAATTTTAGTATCTTTTACAACTGAATCTATTAATGCATCTGCAATAACAATTTTTTTATTTTTAAAATCTCCATCGTCATTTACTTCAATTAGTAAATAATCTAGGCTTTCGTTGTAAGCCAAAGCTTTGTTAGCTGGAATAGTCCATGGGGTAGTTGTCCAAATTACTATTTCACTATAATTTAATTCTTTAATATTTGATGATTTGACCGGAAAAGATGCATATATAGTATCAGACTTATGATCTTGGTATTCAACCTCTGCATCTGCTAAAGCTGTTTTTTCAACAGTAGACCATAAAACAGGTTTAAAGCCTCGATACAAACTTCCTTCTTTTAAAAATTTACCTAATTCTCTTACTATTTGAGCTTCAGCATCAAAACTCATTGTAGAGTAATAATTATCCCAATCTCCTACAACTCCTAACCTTTTAAATTGGTCTTTATGAATATCTATCCATTTTTCTGCAAAGGCTCTGCATTCTTTTCTAAACTCAACAATTGGAACTTCATTTTTGTTTTTTTTATTTTTTTTGTATTGTTCTTCAATTTTCCATTCTATTGGCAATCCATGACAATCCCATCCTGGAACATAGACTGAGTCTTTTCCGTCCATTTGATGAAATCTCACAATTATATCTTTTAAAATTTTATTTAAAGCTGTCCCCATATGTATATTACCATTCGCATATGGAGGACCATCGTGAAGGACAAATTTTTCTTCTCCTTTTCTCGATTTTCTTAATTCATCATAAAGATTTATGCTTTGCCAGAGTTTCAAAATTTCAGGTTCTCGTGTTGGTAAATTTGCTTTCATCGAAAAAGCAGTTTTAGGTAGATTTATTTGAGATTTGCTCATTTTATTTTTTTGCTATTAATAAGTCAGTTTTAATTTGTTTTCTAAGTTGGTCGATATTTTTAAATTTTTTTTCTTTTCTAATAAATTTTTTAAATTCTACTGTTAAATACTTATTATAAAGATTTCCAGAAAAATTAAATAAATGAACTTCCAATAATATTTTTTTTCCATTAAATGTCGGTCTATAGCCTAGATTTGCAATCCCTTTAATGTAATTTTTTTTACCATATCTTTTTGCTTTTACTGCATATACACCTGGACAGGCTAAAATATAATCTTTGATATCAATGTTTGCCGTCGGGAAACCAATTTTTTTTCCAAGCCGTCTTCCTTTTTGAACCTTTCCAACAATTGACCAATTTCTATTTAGAATTTTATTAGCTTTTTCTAATTTTCCTTTTTGTAGAAGTTTTCTAACCAAAGATGAAGATGCTATTTTTTTATTAGTTAACAATGGTTGTGGTTTAATTACCTTATAACCACATACTCTCTCAAATTTGATTAACTGCCTGACGTTACCTTCTCTCTTATTCCCAAATCTAAAATTATTGCTTACAAAAATGAATTTTGGTTTTAACTTTTTACCCAATATTTCTTTAATGAAAGTTATTGATTTTATTTTTGAAAATTTTAGATCAAATTTTTTTATGATCAAAAAATCTACATTAAGATTTTTGAGATTTTCAATTTTTTGTTGCAAATTAGAGATTCTAAAATTATCTAAATTCTTATTAAAAAACATTTTTGGCATCGGTTCAAAAGTTAATACACCAATTTTTGAAGAATATTTTTTTTTATATTTCTTAGCTAATGAGAATAATTTTTGATGTCCTTTGTGAACTCCATCAAAGTTACCAATTAATATAATTGAGTTTTTATATCTTAGATCGATATTAAAATTTTTATATATTTTTTTTGTTTTTACCATTTCAATTCTGATTGAACATAATTACAAATTGCTTCATAAGATTTTGCAACTTTTTCAATTCCTTTTTCTTTGATCTCATCTCTGTGGATTCCATTTGAAATTATCAAAGAATCATAATTTAAAAGGTTTGCTCCTTTTATATCAGTATTTAAATTATCACCTATAGAAAGAATTTTTTTATTTTTGTTATCAATAGATTGATTATAAACTTCAGGATAAGGTTTTCCAAAATAAACAACTTCTCCGCCCATTTTTTCAAAAACCATTGCAACAGAACCAGCACAAAATTCTCTTGTGTTTCCTCTGTCAACAATTAAATCAGGGTTTGTACAAATCATTTTTTTTTTTGTATTTTTTTCGAACAAATTTTTATAATAATTTAAGTCTTCACTGTGATTATCAAACAACCCTGTGCATAAAATATATTCACTTTTTTCTATATTATCTAATTTCATTTTTTCAAAGTCTTTAAATAAATCAAAATCTCTTGGTGGACCAACGTGAAAAAAATTTTTATCTATTAAATTTTTCTTTAAATAAATGAGAGCTGCCTCACCAGAGGTAAAAACATGGTCTCTAATTTCTTTTTCCATGCCTAGTTTTTCTAAAAAAGATTTAACTGCATGGTTAGGTCTTGGTGCATTTGTGAGTAAAATATAGTCCTTTTTTTTTTTATTAATTTCTTTAAGAGCTTTTATCGCTTCAAGGTGAAGTGTAACCCCATTATGGACCACTCCCCATAAGTCAACATAAAATAGCTGATAATTGTCTGCAATAGAACTTAGACCTTCATTATCTAAATTTTTAGTCATCAAATTAATCTATAAACCATAAAACCCTCAAATTCCTTTATTTTTTAACTAACTAATTTTTAAGTATATCTTGAAATAGTAAGGCCAATCTCTATATGAAGACCATATTAATAAGGAGAATTTATGAAATTTAGACCGTTACACGATAGAGTTTTAATAGAAGTTTTAGATAGCAGTGAAAAAACTGCTGGTGGAATAATCATACCTGACACGGCACAGGAAAAACCTCAAGAGGGCAAAGTAGTTGCAGTTGGTGGTGGCGCAAAAACTGAGGACGGCAAAACGATACCAATGGATGTAAAAGTTGGAGATAAAGTCTTATTTGGCAAATGGTCAGGAACTGAAGTTAAAATTGATGGCAAAGAATACAGCATAATGAAAGAGTCAGACATTATGGGAATTTCAAGCAAATAATTTAATTTAAAGGAGAAAATAAAATGGCAAAAGTAGTAAAATTTGATGCAGAAGCAAGAGCAGCAATGATTAGAGGAGTTAATATCCTAGCTGATACAGTTAAAGTAACCCTAGGACCAAAAGGAAGAAATGTGGTTATGGACAAATCTTATGGTGCTCCAAGAATTACAAAAGATGGTGTTTCTGTTGCTAAAGAAATTGATCTCGAAGATAAATTTGAAAACATGGGTGCTCAAATGGTTAAAGAAGTTGCTAGCAAAACAAATGATGAAGCTGGTGATGGAACAACTACAGCAACTATTCTCGCACAAGCTATCGTAAAAGAAGGTGTAAAATATGTTACTGCAGGCATGAACCCAATGGATGTAAAAAGAGGAATTGATGCTGCAGTAGACGTAGTAAAACAAAATCTTGTATCTTCAGCTAAAAAGGTAAAAGATAGTGATGAGATTGCTCAAGTTGGAACAATTTCAGCAAATGGTGATAAAGAAATCGGTACTATGATTTCGAAAGCAATGCAGAAAGTTGGTAACGAAGGTGTTATCACAGTTGAGGAAAACAAAGGAATTGAAACAGAATTAGATGTTGTTGAGGGTATGCAGTTTGATAGAGGATATTTATCTCCATACTTTATTACGAATAGTGATAAGATGACAACTGAATTAGAAAATCCTTTTATTTTATTACACGAAAAAAAATTAACAAATCTACAACCAATGGTTCCTCTTTTAGAGGCAGTTGTTCAAGCTGGAAGACCATTAATGATTATTTCTGAAGATGTTGAGGGTGAAGCATTAGCTACTCTAGTAGTAAATAAATTAAGAGGCGGTTTAAAAGTTGTAGCTGTAAAAGCACCAGGGTTTGGTGACAGAAGAAAAGCTATGCTTGAGGATATCGCAATTCTTACTGGTGGTTCAGTTATTTCTGAGGACTTAGGAATTAAACTTGAAAATGTTAAACTTGAAGATCTTGGTTCATGTAAAAAAATTAAGGTTGATAAAGATAACAGCACTATAGTAAATGGTTCAGGTAAAAAATCAGATATAGAAGCTAGATGTTCTTCAATCAAACAACAAATTGATGAAACAACTTCAGACTACGATAAGGAAAAACTACAAGAAAGATTAGCAAAATTAGCTGGTGGTGTTGCAGTAATTAAAGTTGGTGGTGCAACAGAAGTTGAAGTTAAAGAGAGAAAAGATAGAGTTGAGGATGCTTTAAATGCAACAAGAGCTGCTGTTGAGGAAGGTATTGTAACAGGTGGTGGTTGTGCATTATTGTATGCTGCTCAAGAACTTGAAAAAGTTAAAGCTAAGGGTGAAGATCAAAAAGCTGGTGTTGATTTGGTAAGAAGAGCATTAGAGGCTCCTATAAGACAAATTACGAAAAATGCTGGTGTGGATGGATCGGTAGTCGTTGGCAAACTTTTGGAACAGAATAAAAAAACACATGGGTATGATGCACAAAACGAAGAGTATTGTGATATGTTCGCTAAAGGTATTATTGATCCTGTAAAAGTTGTTAGAACTGCTTTACAAGACGCAGCTTCTATCTCGGGATTATTGGTAACAACTGAGGCTATGATAGCTGATAAACCTGAAGAAAAAGATGCAGCTCCTGCTGGAATGCCTGGAGGAATGGGCGGCATGGGCGGCATGGGAGGAATGGGTGGAATGGGAATGTAACCCAATCTCAAATATAAAGAATCTAAAGGCCATCTTTTGATGGCCTTTTTTTTTGGAAATATTAAAATAATTTAATGTCAAAAAGATACAGTGGGAAATCGTTCAAGGACTCAAGTCTTAACAAAAAACCAAAATTTACTCTAAAAGAAAAAAGAAGATTAAAAAGAGAAAAGGCAAAAAAAACAAAATAACGACATTTTTTGATCAAAATCCCAATATTTATTGGTTTTTTTAAAGTTTTCAAAAAAAATTTTTAAGGTATAAGAGCCAGAATTTATGAGCAAAGATATAAGAAACATCACCATAATTGCACACGTTGATCACGGAAAAACTACCTTAATTGATAATCTAATGAAGCAGAGCGGTTCGTTCAGGGAAAATGAGGTTGTTGACGAAAGATTAATGGATTCAGGTGAACTTGAGAAAGAAAGAGGAATAACAATTTTAGCAAAACCTGCATCTATTAATTGGAAAGACTCAAGAATAAATATTATTGATACACCGGGTCACCGTGATTTTGCAGCAGAAGTTGAAAGAGTTTTAAGCATGGCAGATGGCGCATTACTTTTAATTGATTCTGCTGAAGGAGTTATGCCTCAAACAAAATTCGTTTTATCTAAAGCTCTAAAACAAGGCTTAAAACCGATTGTTGTAATCAATAAATTGGACAAATCAGATCAAAGAGCTAATGAAGTTTTAGATGAGACTTTTGATTTATTTGTAAGTTTAGATGCAAATGAAGATCAACTAGATTTTCCAGTTTTATATGCAAGTGGAAGATCCGGTTGGGCTGATAAAGAAATTGATGGTCCAAGGGAAAATTTAAATCCTTTATTAGATCAAATTATTGATCATGTAAAACCTGCTGAACTTGATAAAACAAAACCTTTTGCAATGTTGTCTACTCTTCTTTATGCAGACAATTTCTTAGGAAGAAGCTTAGTCGGAAGAATTGCACAAGGAACTGCAAAAGCTAATCAATTGATCAAGGCAATAAATCTAAAGGGTGAAAAGGTGGATGAAGGTAGACTTACTAAAATTTTTAGATATGAGGGCACAAAAAAAGTACCAATCGAAATCGGTGAGGCGGGAGATATTGTGGTTGTCGCTGGTTTAGAAAAAGCAAATGTTGCTGACACAATTTGTGATCTTGAGGTAAATGTTCCTATCAAAGCTACTCCAATCGATCCACCAACAATGTCTATTACCATTACTGTAAACACATCTCCTCTTGCAGGAACTGAAGGTAAAAAACTTACAAGTACTCAAATAAGAGATAGGTTGCTTCAAGAAGCGCAAAATAATGTTGGAATTACTTTTACAGAAAATGAGGGTAACGATTCTTTTGTTGTAAGTGGTCGAGGTGAATTGATGTTAGAAATTTTACTCACTCAGATGAGAAGAGAAGGTTTTGAAATGACAGTTAGTCCCCCAAAAGTTCTCTATAAAAAAGATGAAAATGGTAGCAAACTTGAGCCAATAGAAGAAATAACTATGGACCTAGATGAAGAACATTCATCAAAAATTATTGACTCTATGAATAGAAGAAAAGGCAAATTAATAGAATTAAAAGATACTGGTAAAAATAAAAAAAGATTAATTTTTCATGCGCCAACAAGAGGATTAATGGGATACACAAGCCGATTTCTAACACTTACAAAAGGTAATGGCGTAATAAACAGAATTTTTCATGCGTATGGACCATTTGAGGGTGAAATGGAGGGTAGAAGAAATGGTGCACTTATTTCAATGGAACAAGGAAAAGCAGTTGCATTTGCAATATTTAATTTACAGGCTAGAGGAGAGATGTTTGTAACTCATAATGATCCCGTTTATCCAGGTATGATTGTGGGATTATCTCCTAAACCTGGAGATATGATTATTAATGTTATGAAGGGCAAAAAATTAACTAATATGAGAACACAGGGTACAGATGAAAATGTCGTTCTAACACCAGTAAGAAAAATGTCAATCGCAGAGCAATTAAGCATGTTAAATACTGATGAGGCCTTGGAAATCACTCCAGACTCTTGTAGGTTAAGAAAAGCCATTCTCGATCCGCATGAGAGGAAGAGAAGTGAAAAATCAGGCGCTGCAGCCTAATCGAAAATTTTATCGACTAAATACAGGCCTAAGGCAACACAAGGACCAATTCCAAAAGCAAATAATAAAGTTCCTACTCCCACAGTTCCGCCTAGGTACCATCCGATACTTACAACAGAAATTTCTAAGAATGCTCTTACGGCAGCAACTGGTAAATTAGTTTTTTTTTGGAGACCAATCATCAAACCATCTCTTGGTCCAGCTCCAAGATTAGATACTAGATAAATACCTCCACCAATCCCAACGGTTATTACTGAAATTATTGCCAGAATTAATTGATAAAAGTAATTTGATGGGGTTGGAACAAATTTTATGCAAAGATCAATCATTAATGCAATAATGATTGCATTAAGTATTGTTCCCATCCCTGGTTTTTGACCAAGCGGTATCCACAAAATTAAAACTGCAACACTTATCAAAAATGTTATTGTTCCTATACTCAAATTAACATTTAAAGAAATACCTTGAGCTAAAACACTCCATGGAGAAGCACCAGTAAAAGATACAATTAATAGACCTTCTCCAAGACCAAATAACATCAAGCCAAAACATAAAAAAAAGAATGTAGAGAATTTTGGTTTAAAATTATAAGGCTTATCTGAACTCCAATTGACCCTTGGTATTTTCTTAATTTTTAAAAACATTTTAATAAGTTATTTCTATTGTTAATAAAGTCTATTAAACTAGTTGTTAAATGAAAAAAATTATAGTCATTTTATTTCTTTTTATTTATCCAACAAATTCAATCGCTCATATTGGACATTACATTAAATATAACAAAATTGAGATGGAGATTTTTCGAAATGGTGAGCTTATTGGCTATAATCATTATTTTTTCAATAGAAACGGATCAGAAACTATTGTTACTAATCAAATTAAGTTTGTAGTTAAACTTTTGGGAGCGACAGTTTTCCAAGTTGAGGGTTATAGCGAAGAAAAATATTTCAAAGATCAATTAGTTTCTTATAATTCTAAAACTTTACAAAACGACAAAAAGAAGTTTGTTAATTTAACATTTGACCAAAAAAATAAAAAATTTGATATCAAAGGCTCTTCATATAATGGAGAAGCCTCAGTTGATAACGTGGTTGGAAATTGGTGGAATCACAAAATTTTACAAGCGAGTTCTCAAATAAGTCCTATCTCAGGGAGTATTAAGGATCAAGTTGTAACTTTTTTAGGTAAAGAAAAAATAGATCTTTATGGAAATGTTTATGATGTTGATCATTTTACACTGAAGTCTAAAGACATGAGTATACCAAAAGATAAAAGATTAGATTTTGACATTTGGTACGATCCTAAAAATTTAATGATATTAAAAGTATCCTATTCAAGAATGGGTAACTGGGAATATAAATTAAAGAATTTTAATTAATTCCTCTTGAGATTTTTCTAAATAAATCATGTGCACTTATCCATCCTGACTCTAATCTAGGTCCTACAAACCAATCGGCACAAACACCCAATCTTTTCCTAGGATCCCAAAAACTCTTAATTTTAAATGGTCTCGAATTTGAAGAATATCGCCAACCGTGATTAAGTGAATAATAAATCTTTGTTTTTTTGATATTTGAAAGTTTAAAAAATTTATCGATCATAATTTGTGAATTTTCTTTTTTGTTATTCTTGTTTTTATTAATCTTTTTATTTGCCCATTTAAATGTACTTTGAAGAGTCCATAAATCATATTTTGATTTAAATCTTTTTTTTGAGTTTTCATTTCCCGCCCAGCCAAGAATTGAGTCTTCAAAAAGATAGCTACTATTTGAATTCTTTTTTTTTTTAATTGCAATCATTGTAGTAATATTTGCATCCATTTTTATTGATTTTCTTAAAAAAGAGTTATTAATAAATTTCTTAGAAAGTTTTTTTAATTGTGGAAAAGGACAAGTCAAAATTAAGTTTTTAAAGGATCTTAATTTTCCATCGTCAAATAACAAATACCAGAGTTTATTTTTATAATAGATTTTTTTTAATTCACTGTGATAGTTGCAAGTAATTTTCTTTAGCAAATGTTTGCTAATATCATTATTTCCATTTTTACCAATTACTTTTAAATGTTTTTTATCCTCTTTTTTTTTTGAATTAAGAAAAACATGTTTGCCTCCCCATACTTTTAAAATTCTTTTTTTTATTAAATCTTTAGTAAATTTTTTAAATTCCTTAGTTTTTGGTGAAATATACTGAGTACCATGATCAAAACCTGTTTTGCCTTTTATTCTTTTAAAAGATGCACGACCCCCAGGACCTCTTGCTTTATCGAACAAAACTACTGAATATTTTTTATTAAGAAGATTTGCAATTGTGGATCCAGATATTCCAGAACCAATTATACAAAATTCACTCATTTACCAGCAACAACCATTCCCTCTATTAACATGGTTGGTGAGTTAGTTGCATATTTGAACTCCAAATCATTTGCTAAGGTAATATTTTGAAACATGTCTTTAAAATTACCTGCTATAGTAATTTCATTTATTGGATATTTAAACTCACCATTTTCAATTAAAAACCCGGTTGCTCCAACTGAATAATCTCCGGTCACAATATTACTTCCATGTCCTATGGTTTCTGTAATATAAAGACTTTTTGAATTTGAATTCAGTAAATCTTTAAAACTAATATTTCCATTTTCAAAATAAAGATTACTTGTTCCTCCACATCTTCCATTAGATTTAAGATTTAATTTTTTTCCATTGTAAGTATCAATCAGATAATGTTTCAAAATTCCTTGATCCACTAATTTAAGTGTGTCGGTTTTTACCCCTTCACTATCAAAATTTCTTGAGCCTAATCCTCTGAGCATATCAGGTTTGTCAAATACACTAATTTTATCTGAGAATATTTTTTGATTAACTTTATCCTTTAAAAAAGAAGTTCCTCTTGATATTGCTGATGAAGAAATAGCGCTTGCAAAAGTACTTAATACTCCCTTAGCTATTCTTTTATCAAAAATTATAGCAATTTTCTCACTCCCAATTTTTTTTGGACTTAATTTTCTAATGGTTTGATTAGCAGCTAAATTGCCTAATTCATCTGCATCATCTAGGTCTTTAAGAAAACATTTACTAGAATATTCATAATCTCTTTCCATGCTTTTTTCATCTTTTGCAACTGTTACACTTGATGCTGTAAATGAAGATGTTTTGTAACCATCACAAAAACCTTTGCTATTAGCTAAAATAAAATTAGATTTATTTTGAGTAAAACTAGACTCAGTATTAACAATTTTTTTATCGTTAGAAGCTGCAGCCTCTAATCTTTTTAGATAATCTATTTTTTGATTATTTTCTATATGAGTTTCATCATAAAGATTTAGGTCTTTAACTTCTTTTGCAAATAAATCTCTGTCCGGTAAAGAATTAAATTCATCCTCAGGTGTATTTTTTGTAGTCTCAATACATTTTTCAATCAAAATATTTAAATTGTCATTAAGCAAATTAGAGGAAGATATTGATGATTTTTTTTTACCAATATACGTTGTGATGCTTAGGCCTAAATCATCTGATCTATTAGACTCATCTAATTTTTTATTTCTAAAATTTACAGTTTCAGAAATCGAGTTCTTTACAATCACACTTGAATCTGTTGCACCTAATTTCTTTGCTAAACCTAAACAATATAATGCTTTTGTTTCTAAAAATTCTTGATCTTTAACCATTTAAAGTTTCGTACCACCTACAGTCATCTTATTTATTAATATAGATGGCTGCGCTACACCTACGGGGACACCCTGTCCAGCTTTACCACATGTTCCAATTCCAGGGTCCATCATCATATCATTACCTACCATAGAAACTTCTTTTAAAATTGAAGGACCATCTCCAATTAATGTTGCACCCTTAATTGGTGATCCAATTTTGCCATTAACAATTTCATAAGCTTCAGTGCAATTAAATACAAATTTTCCAGATGTAATATCAACTTGTCCACCACCAAAACTTACTGCGAAAATACCTTTATCGACTGCCTTAATCATTTCCTCTTGGGTTTGCTTACCGCTTAGCATCATCGTATTTCTCATTCTTGGTAGAACTATATGTCTATAGTTTTCTCTTCTTCCACTACCAGTAGATCTTGTTTTCATCAAACGTGCATTGAGCCTGTCTTGCATAAAATTTTTTAAAATTCCATTTTCAATTAAAACAGTTTTTTCTGTTGGTGTTCCCTCATCGTCAATTGTAAGACTGCCTCTTCTATTATCAATGGTACCGTCATCAATAATTGTAACTCCTTCACTTGCAACTTTTTGGCCCATCAGATTATGAAATGCTGAAGTTTTCTTCCTATTGAAATCTCCCTCTAAACCATGACCAACAGCCTCATGAATTAATATTGCTGGCCACCCAGGTCCGAGTACAACCTTCATTTCACCTGCCGGCGCGGGTTTACTCTCTAAATTTACTGATGCTATCCTTAAAGCTTCGTCACAAACACTTTTCCAGTTTTCATCTTTTAGATATGAATCGTAAGATTGTCTTCCACCAACACCGTATACGCCTGTTTCTTTTCTGCCATCTTTCTCTACCATAACTGACACATTAAATCTTACTAAAGGACGGACATCTGACAAAGTCTCTCCCCCAGATCTAATTATTTCTACAGACTTTTGCTCTCCCAAGAAATTAGCTGTAACTTGTTTAACCTTATCACCTTTAGATCGTAAATAATCATTTACATCGTTCAATATTTTAATTTTTTCATTAAGAGATTTTTGCTCAATAGGATTAATATTGTCATAATACTTATTATTTGATTTAGGAATTTCATGGTTGTAAGTCCCTTTAACAGATTTTAAAGTTGACTTTAAATTTTCTGAAGATTGTTTTAAAGAGTTCTTAGAAACCTCATTAGAATGAGAATAAGCGACCACTTCATCAGATATAGCTCTAAAACCAAATCCTAAATCTGAATTATAACTGGAATTTTTAATTTTATTATCATCTAATAATATCGACTCAGATTTTGAATTTTCCAGATACAATTCGCCATCATCACATTTTTGCAAAGTGTCAGAAATAATACTTTCTGCCTCTTTTCTAGATACGTCAGATTTTTCAAAGAAATTACTCATATTAGACATTAAATAGATTGTTTCATAAAATTTTCAACCAGAGTATTTTACGCATGTACATATCTGAGACAAATTAGTAATAAATTCACTTATTATGAAAGTTTATTTTAATAATTCTTGTAAAATTTGTAAGGCCGAAATTGATCTTTATAAAAAAGAAAAAATAGATGAAATCGATTGGGTTGATATTACAGATAATGAGTTGGCTGAAAAAGAAACTTCTAAAGACAGTAAACAACTTTTAAGAAGGCTTCATATCAAAGAGGGTGAGAAAGTTTTAGGAGGTGCAGAGGCATTTTTACTATTATGGAAAAAAATGCCCAAATATAAATTTCTCTATAAATTTTTTAAATTACCAATCATCTTTAATATATTTTCAGTTGCATATGAAATAGTAGCCTTTTTTCTTTACTTAAAAAATAAAAAGCAACTAAAAAAATCTAACTTGTGAAAAATAATAAAAATTTACTTAATAAAGACATGGAGGATACAAACATTACTAAGACTATTGAGTACATAAGTAATATAATTTTATTTTTTTTTCTTCTTAATCTAACAAAATCCTTATCATCCAAATCAGAAATATCTCTTTCACCGACTACTGGATAATCATAAGTAAATCGCCACGTGCTTTCACCGAGTCTTGGGTCTAAATTATTATAATATGTGATCCACGCAATAATGTATCTGAAAATTAAATATAAGATTATTAAAAAGGCAGATCCTAAAATCATATAAGATAATATCTAATTAAATATAAATGTTTAATTATTATTTTTGGCTCTTTTCCTCGCAATGAGCTGTGTTAAAGAGTCTACCATGGTGTCTGAAGCTTTAAAGATGTCCACATTTCTAAACTCATGGGATAGATTTTTTTCAGGGTTTGTTTTATCCTCAATGACAATTCCTTCATCTGGAGAATTATTTTTGATATAAATTAATAATAACCACTCATCATCTGATGATTCGTCCCATTTAATAAAAACCTCTCCAGTTTCAAATCGTCTATCTATGCATCGAAAAATAGACATGTCTCGGGTAATATGTCTTTTATTGAGTTGAAATACTAAACTACTTGCGCTTCTATAAAAACTCTCGAGTGCAAATTCAACTTTTTGTCTTGCTAATGTATATTCTTTTTCTTTTTCTAATAAGGTTTCTCTGTCTTCGTCACCTTGAAGTTTAACACCTAGCGCCTCAACTCTTTCTTTGATTTTTTGATCTCTGAGTAATCTGTATTTTTCTTTAAGTTTGTCGATTCTCTCTTGTAGCCCAGAATAATCTTCTCTTTTTTCTTTTAGGGAAATTTTCTCAAGTTTTTCTAGTTCTTTGACTTCTCTTATTCTGAATTTTTCAATTTGTTTATCTAATCTTAATTGTTTTAAAAATTGTTTTTGCTTTTCTGCTTGTTCGATTCTTAAAAGCGCTTGTTCTTTTCTTAAAAATAATTTTATATCTTTCGTTCTCTGTTTTTCTAATCTTTCCTCTTCTCTTAGCGTTTGCTCCCTCAGCTTTAATCTTAAATTTTCTTCTTCTTTTTTCTTCTTTGCTTCTTCGATTTTTTCTTTTCTTTCTCTTTCAATTTTTTCTATTTTTATTCTTCTTTTTTCAAAGGTTTTTAACACCTTGTAATTAGAAATTGTCTCTGAAATCTTGTCAAAAAAACTCTGAATGCTTTTTTCCAAACCAAAATTAAATTTGAAATTAAATTGAGGTTTGAGAGATAATTGAAATTTAACTAGTTTTAAGACTAGGCTATCTTTCTGTTTTTTTTTTATTTTTGGTTGGTAATTGACTTTTTTTGGTTTTTTAGACTTATTTTTTTTCTTTTTTCTAATTAATTTATTTTTTCTTTGTTTTTTTGAGCTTTTTCTAATTTTATTTATTTTTCTTTTAACTTTAGTAGCTTTATTTTTCTTTTTAGTTTTTGTCTTTTTTTTTGATTTTTTTTGTTTTTTTTTCATTTCTAAGAAGAAATGACCCTATCAATAATTTATTGATAAATATAGTCTCTAGTCACAGGTGTTGAGCTATAATTTTTAGTAAGTTGAAATTGATATACAACTTGATCTCCCCACTTGAATGCCATTTCACAACCAGCAAGATAAAACTCCCACATTCTAAAAAATTTTTCATCAAACATTTGGATAATTTTATCTTTATTTTTTAAGCAATTTTCTTTCCAATGTCTCAACGTGTGTGCGTAATGAAGCCTTAAAACCTCAATATCTGTTACTATTAAGCCAGCTTTTTCAATAGGGTTGGTTACTTCACTTAAACTTGGAGTATAACCACCAGGAAAAATATATTTTGTAATCCATGGATGAGGATCTCTTGGAGGATTTACAGATCCAATAGTGTGTATCAGTGAAACCCCGTCTTCTTTCAACATTTTTTCGATTTGTTTGAAAAATTTTTTATAAAATTTCCTTCCAACATGTTCGAACATCCCAACACTTACAATTCTATCAAATTTTTCATTTAACTCTCTATAATCCATTAGTTTAAACTTAACTTGGTTTTCTAAATTCAATTCTTTAGCTTTTTGGGTGCAATAATTAAGTTGGTTCTTTGATAAAGTAATACCAGTCACTTCACATTGAGCACTTTTGGCTATATCGATGGCAAGTGAACCCCAGCCACATCCAATATCTAAAACTTTTTGATTGGGTTTTATATTTAATTTTTTAATTATGTGTTGAATTTTATTATTTTGAGCTGTTTCCAAACTGTCATTCTCATTTTTAAAATATGCACAAGAATACTGTCTTTTTGGATCTAAAAATAAGTCATACAAGTCGTCCTTAATATCATAATGGTGAGATACATTCATTTTGGATTTTTTAATAAAATTAAAGTTAGTTAAATATCTATATGATCCCCTTAATCTATTAATTAAATAACTGAAAAAGTTTAATTCTCCCCTTCCAAAATTCATTAAGGCAAGATCTAAAAAATCTGTAAGTGTGCCGTTTTCAATTACAATTTCACCGCTGGTATATGCTTCACCAAAATATAAATCAGGATGAAATAACAATTTATAATGAAGATTTTTATTTAAAATTTTTAGTCTAATAGGGTTATTGTCTGGTTCTCCAATAATATAGTCTTTAGAATTAGCATCAGTTAATACAAAACCACCTTTTTTAAAAACTTTATTAAGAAATCTTGCTAATTGCATTTTATGCTGCCAGAGTTGGTTTGTTATAAAATTTTAAATCTTTTAATCTACTCATTAATTCTTCTTCATCATTTCGATTTAAGAGACTTAAAGGTGGTAAAATATTTTTGTACATGTTGTCGTTTTGTGCACAGAAAGTATGTAAACCAGAAATTAGATTATATTTATCAAAAGTAATTCTCACATCGCATAACTTATCATTATATAATTGTTTTTTTCCTGCAAAAAAATCATCATAAACTTGCCTAGATAATTCTGCTGTAACATTGCATGTTGCGGTTATTATACCAGAACACCCTAATTCCAATCCTTTTAACAATTTAATTTCTGAACCAGGTAAAATTGAAAAATTTTTAAGTTTCAAATTTTCGTATAAATTGTAAGAGCTATCTTTTACCCCAACTATTTGTTTTGGAAATTTATTAACAAGTGTCTCTACACACTTCAAACTAAATTTATAACCGCTTAGTTTTTCAAAATTATAAAGAATAATTTTACAATCTGGCACTGAATTAATTATTCTAGAATAAAAATCCAAAACCTCTGTATCACCATAACTATAATAAGCGGGAGGCATAATTAAAAATTTATTTAGATTCAATGAAATTGCTATCCTCATAAAATTTATTGTTTCACCTAAAGAGTTAAGACCTGTACCAATTATATGTTTATCTTGATATTTGCTTTTTGAGAGATTGTTAAGTAAGTCAATTTTTTCTGAAATAGGTATTAATTGAGACTGACCTGTGCTGCCAAAGATTACCGTGCCATGACAACCTTGATCGATAAGCTTCTCAGCATGCGTTATTGTTTTTTCAACATTCAGGCTTAAATCATTGTTAAGCACTGACATTGAAGCAGCAAAAATTCCACTTATTTTTGTCATAATAAAAATTTATATAAAAATATACTCAGTAAAGTTTATAAATACTATATGAAAATATTAGCAGTTCAGAGCAGAATGGGTATTGGGGATACCGTAATTTTCTTACCATTTATTAAGGCTTTGTCCAAAAAATTTAATTCGCCAATTAGTATATTGGTAAAAGAAAACTCTAAAGCCAATCAATATTTACACCAGACAAAATATATTGATAAAATTCTTATCCTAGAAAGAGATAATAAAACAAATAATAGACATGGTGGTTTTTTTGGTATTTTTAAATTAGCAAACGATTTAAAAAAATATAAATTTGATAAAATTTTTATTTTTAATTCATCTCTAAGATTTAACTTAGTTGCTAAGATATCTGGTATTCCACAAATTTACCAATATCCATTGTTCTCAAAAGATAAACAACACATAATTGAGGCTCCCAAAAAGTTTTTAAAAGAAAATTTAGATTTAGAGATTAATGAAGATCCTGAGGTGGAAATCGATAGTGATTTAATTTCTAAAGCAGCACAAAAATTTCAAATAGATAAAAAAACTACAAATATTCTTTTAGGCATAGGTGGCTCTGGACCTACAAAAAGGATTCCTGCAGACACTTTCTTAAGTGTAATTGACAAAATATCAAATATGAAAGATTGTAGATTTTTTCTTGCAACAGGTATGGCAAATGAAGAACAGGAAATATTAAATGAAATTTTAAAGTCTAAATTTAAGAATTTTTGTACTCGATTAGATAATTTAACCATAAGTGAAATTTTACCATTAATTAAGAATTGTAATGTATCCATTTGTAATGACTCGAGCTTTAGTCATTTATCTTCAGCTTTAGGTATTAAAACGATTACTTTAATGGCTGATACTCCTTTAATTTATGGAAATTATAGCTCAAAAATGTTTCCAATAATTCCAGAAGGAGAAAACACAGTCACACATAATACTTTAGGTAAAGATAAAATTGATCCACAAAAAATTTTTGAGAGATTTTTAGAAATTATTGCTTAAGAGATATCGTTTAGCACAATATCTTTAGCCTCATTAACAATTGAGGATAATCTTGAAGTTTCAGGAGAAATGTCTGGATGGATCTTTTTTTGGATTTTTATATATGCTTTATTAACATCCTCTTTGGTAACTTTTTTACTCATATCTAGGTTTAAAATTTTGTATGCCTCTGAAACTGATATAGACGATACGTTATTAGCGCCTGCTTGGTTAAAAGAAAAGCGACCAGATCTTCTTAATGTTTGAATAAGTCTAAAAAGAGAAATTAATTGGAAAACAGATAAGCCTTTTAATTTTAATAAAGCTAGACTTGCCAGAGTAAGAGGTAAGGTTAATAAAAACTTTCCACCAATTGCAAACAAAACTGCAAAAGCAATTAATCCTAATATAATTATAAATCTTAGGCCTTTTGAAATTTTTCTAGATGAAATGTTAGTTATTAAACGTAGTAGAAAATAAAAAATGGTTAATATAACCACTGTATAAATTATGATATTCATATATTTTTAATTTAATGAAAATACCACAACTTAAAAAAAAACCAGAGCTTAAATCTTGTCACAATACGACGTGGGAAGATAATTATAGTTGGATCCATCAGGATAATATTCTTGAGGTTTTAAAAGATAGTTCTAAGCTACTTCCAGATGTAAGGAAATATCTTGAAGAAGAAAATAATTTTACAGAACATAATTTAAAAGACACAAAAAAATGTCAGAAAATCTTATTTGATGAAATTAAAGGTAGAATAAAGTTAGATGACGAATCATTAAAATTTAAAGACAAAGAATATGAATATTGGACAAAAACAACTGCAGTAGGAAATTATTCGATTAAACTTAGAAAGAAAATTGGAAGTGATACAGTTGAAGAATTTTGGAATGGTGATGTAGAAAAAGAAAAATTAAAAACTGAATATTTCGGAGTAGGTGATTTAGAGGTAAGTTATAATGACAAACTTTTAGGTTATTCTTTAGACTTAAAAGGGTCAGAATATTATACGATTTACATAAGAAATATTACCTCAGAAAAATTAGTCACTGAGAAAATAGAAGAAACAAGTGGAAGTATTACTTTTAGTTTAGACGACCAATATATTTTTTATTCAAAGCTTGATGAATTACATAGACCAAGAAAAATTTTCAGACATAAAATTGGATCATCAGTCAAAGATGATGAGCTAATTTTTGAAGAGAAAAGCGAAGCATTTACTGTGGGCATAAGTTTGAGTTCAGATGAAAAATATTTTTTAATAACAACATCAGATCATAATACTTCTGAACAATACTACTTTGAGGTAACAGAAAAAAAACCAAAACCAAAATTAATTAAAAAAAGAAAAAAGGGTGTAATTTATTCAGTCAATTCTTGGGGTGGATATTTTTATTGCCATACTAATGATGATGCGGAGGATTTCAAAATCGAAAGATGTGATGATTTATCAAGTCAAAACTGGGAAATTTATATAGCTGCTAAAGAAGAGGTTTTAATCGGAGGATTAATATTTTTAAATGATTGGATTATCAGAGGAGAAAAATCAAATGCATTAGGAAAATTATTTGTAAGAAATAAACAAACAGGAATTGAGGAAGAATTAAAATTTACTGACGAGTCTGTGATTGTGCCCAGTGTTTCATTGATACAAAGAAATAAAAATACTGACTCAGTTTACTTGTCATATTCGTCCCCGAAAACACCAGGTAAAACTTATTTATACAATTTAAAAACAAAAGAAAAAAAATTAGTAAAAGAACAAGAAATTCCATCTGGTCATAATCCAGATGACTATATAGTCGAAAGACTAGAGTGCCCTTCTCATGATGGAAGATTAGTTCCACTTACAATTACCAGACACAAAAAAACAAAAATTAATGGTTCAGCAAATTTACTTTTATATGGCTATGGGTCATATGGAAGTTCAATGACTCCAGATTTTTCCTCAACTAGATTGAGTTTAATTAACAGAGATATTATTTGGGTAACTGCACATATTAGAGGGGGAATGGAAAAAGGAATGAAATGGTGGAAAGAAGGAAAGCTTCTTAATAAAAAAAATACATTTGAAGATTATATACACGTAGCAAAGTTTTTGATTGAAAAAGGATATTCATCGAAAAGAAAAATTATTGGTATGGGTGGATCAGCTGGTGGTTTATTAATGGGAGCAGTAGTCAACCAATCCCCAGAATTATTTCTTGGGATTGTTATGGCTGTGCCGTTTGTTGACTCATTAACAACTAACTTAGATCATTCTTTGCCTCTTACTGTTGGAGAATTTGATGAATTTGGAAATGCAAAAGATAAAAAGGACCATTTTGATTATATTTATTCTTATGCTCCGTATAACAACATTAAAAAAATGGATTATCCTCACATGTTAATTACAACAAGCTTAAGTGATAATAGAGTATTATTTGATGAACCAGCAAAATTTACAGCCAAACTTAGAGATTTAAAAACAGATAATAACTTGCTTTTGTTAAAAACTGAAATGAACGCAGGCCACGGAGGGAAGTCAGGTAGAGACGGTGCCATAGAAGAAATAGCTTTTGATTATGCATTTATATTAAAGATCTCTGAAAAAATTTAAATTTAATATCTTGAAAAAAATAAAATAAATCCCATATAAGTTCTGTTGGTCGCCTAATGGGGCTAACAATAAATAAACTTGCTTAACAAAGGAGGATATTATGACAAGTAAGGATTTATCTATATTCAACTCACTAAGACCTTTTTCAATTGGTTTTGACGATATGTTTGACCAATTTGAAAATATGCTTGGTAATGGTTCTTTGACTATGCAGTCAAACTACCCACCTTATAACATCAGAAAAACTGGTAAGGATAACTATGCAATAGAAGTTGCTTTAGCTGGTTTTAATAAAAATGATGTTGAAGTTGAGTTTGAAGATAATTTATTAACTGTAAGAACTAAACAAGTTAATAAATCTGAAAATAATAATGCTGATGGAGAAATAATTCACAAAGGTATTTCCCAAAGACAATTTGCCAGATCATTTACTATAGCTGACGATGTGAAAGTTAATGGTGCTGAGTTAAAAGATGGTCTTTTAACAATTTCTTGTGAAAGAATTGTTCCTGAGCATAAAAAAAGAAAACTTATTGAAATTAAATAAGTATACCTTGCTTGCGGAGATAAATTCTCCGCAGGTAATCAAAAGCAACCGTTAGAAACAAATCCAATAACAATCAATTTCGCGTTTACTTCAAATCTTCTTTCGCAAGGTATTCCATATTTTTTTGTGTTATAAACTAAAACTAAATTTCCTTTTTCATTTTTAAAATCTTCATCTGGACTACCTAAGCTGCCTTTTAAATCCTGAGAAGACTTACCTATAAATGCACTTAATTTTTTATTTTCTTTCTCAACAATAGCGTCAGTTTTTTGCTTAATTGTCTGACAACCTAATAAAGAAAATATTATAAATACACTTAGAATTGAGATCTTAATTATTTTCATAATTTAATAATAACAACCTAATTATGGCATAAATATAAACTTCTGGGTTGAAAATTGTTAATAAGAATTAGTTTTGGCAGGCAAAATAAGAAAGAATCAAATATTTTCGATTAATAGGAGGATAAATGCTTGAAAAATATTTTGAATATAAAAAACATAAAACGGATTTTAAAACTGAAGTAATTGCTGGAACAACTACGTTCTTAACAATGGCTTACATAATGTTTTTAAATCCATTCATCTTATCAGGAGAGTTCGCCGGCCCTGAAAAAGGTTTCTTTGATTTCGGCGCAGTGTACACAGCAACTATTTTAGCAACAGCTTTAGCTTGTTTTATAATGGCCTTTTACGGAAAAACTTGGCCAATCGGACTTGCTCCAGGTATGGGTATAAATGCCTTTGTTGCATTCGGTGTTTGTGCTGGAATGGGATACACGCCTCAAGAGGCTCTGGGAGCAGTATTAGTGGCAGGGGTGTTGTTTTTAATTATCTCTTTGACACCAATTAGAGCCTGGTTAATAAATTCAATTCCAAAAAGTTTGAAACTAGGTATAGGTGCGGGTATTGGATTATTCTTAGCAATAATTGGTTTGCAGATCATGGAGGTAGTAGTTGATAACCCTGTCACTCTTGTACAACTTGGTAATTTAAGTGATCCTTTAGTATTATTAGGATGTGCAACATTTATCGCCATAATTGTTTTAGATAAAATGAATGTAAAAGGTAACATCATTATAGGCATACTGGTATTTAGTGTCATCGCTTGGGCGACTGGCCTTGCAAAATTCAATGGTATTGCAAGTTCACCCCCACCAATGACATATCTTTTTGACTTTGATTTATCGGCTGCAATGACTGCAGGTATGTCTACAGTAATTTTTACTTTATTGTTTATTGATTTCTTTGATACCGCAGGAACTTTAACTTCAGTAGCAAATGTAGCTGGTAAAGTTGGAAAAGACGGTAAGGTTGAGGATATAAATAAAGCCATGTTATCTGATAGTGTAGGTACTGTTGCAGGTGCCATGATGGGAACTACAACGGTAACTAGCTATGTTGAGTCTGGTGCAGGTGTTAAAGCAGGTGGAAAAACTGGAATGACGTCGTTAGTAATTGGAATACTATTTCTAGCTTGTATATTTTTTGCCCCATTAGCTACTAGTTTACCTAAACAAATTGATGGAGCGGCTTTACTTTTTGTATCAGTTCTTTTTATAAGAAATATCACTGATATAGAATGGAATGACATATCCGAATCTGCTCCTGCGATCCTAGCTATGATTTCAATGCCACTAACATATAGTATTAGTAATGGTATTGCTTTAGCTTTTGTATCATATGCTTTGATCAAAATATTTACTGGTAAGTTTTCAAGCACTTCACCTGCAATATGGGTTGTTGCGATTTTAAGTGTTGTTAGCTTTGCTGTTGCATAAATAAATTATTAAATAGGGCTTGTTTTAATACAAGCCCTATTTATCTCTTTTAATAATTTCTTCGATAGATAACTCTTCATAATGTTCAGTAGGTTGAACAATCCAAGGGTCAGAATCTAATTTTATCGGGCAAAAATCAGGCTCAAAAGAGGAAGACTTTTTTTTCCATAAACATGCGGTCTTGATCTCCTCAATATAATTTTTTGTAGGTCCATAATTTTTAAGCCATTCAATACTTTTATTTAATGTTAAGCCAGTGTCAGACAAGTCATCAATTAAGAGAACTTTTTTAAAATCCTTATCATTTGCTAATGAGCTTATTTCTCTAGCAAACATCAACTGACCTTGTTGATCCTCCATTCCCTCTCCCGAGTAACTTTGAATAACAATGTAAGCTATGGGAAGTTTCAATATTCTCGACAAAATATCAATAATGGGAGCCGCTCCGCGCATGATACCAATTAGTACTGTAGGATTATATTTATTGTGAATTTGGACAGCTAATTTCTCAACTATTTTTTTGTATTCTTCCCATCCCACAATCATTTTATCTGACATAACAATTAAATTTCTAGGTCCTTAATATTGATAAATTTTTTAGACAAATCTTTATTATTTTTTTTTATGTCCTCAAAAAAATTCCAAGCTAAAACTAACACTACAGGCAATTTATTCTTAACTTTATCTTTTGGCAAAATAGGGATTTTTACACCTGGAACAAATTTTCCATGCTTAAGCTTATTATCCTCAATTATAAAATCAATTTGGTCTTTTACTCCAAAAAAGTTTAAGGCTGTTGTCGCTTTTGCTGGAGAACCATAACCAATTATTTTTTTATTTTCTTTTTTTATTTTATTCAGATTATTAATAACATTTGATTTAATTTTGTAGATTTTATCTGCAAAGTTTTTGTACGTTTTATATTTCTTTATTCCAAATTTTTCTTCTTCTTTTAATAATGATTTCACATTTTTATTAATTTTAGTTCTTGTCTTTTTAACGTAAATCCTTATGGAACCACCATGAGTTTGAATTTTTTCCACATTATAAATTTCTAAGTTAAATTGTTTAAAGAAGTTTACTAGTGAAGTTAAAGACCAATAATTGTAATGCTCATGATAAATATTATCAAATGTTAAATCTTTTAAGGTGTTTAATAAATACTGAACCTCAATAATTATTGTGCCGTCTTTTTTAATTAACCTTTTCATACACTCAGCCATTTCTTTAAGGTTATCTGAGTGAGCAAAAACATTTGATGCCAAAATAATATCTGCTCCTTTTTTAATTTTTCTCAAATTTTTAATACTTAAAAAACCATTAAAAGTTTTAATTCTTTTTTTATTAGCTAATTTGGCTAAATTTTTTGCAGGTTCAATTCCTAATATATTTTTAAAACCCAAGTTTTGGAATGGTGTTAATGCAATTCCATCATTACTACCAACATCAATAATGTAAGATTTTTTTTTTAGTTTAAATTCTTTAATATATTTTTTTGCAGATTTTTCGAAATGTTCCCTAAACACCTTTGATGTTGATGAGGTATAAAGATAATTTGAAAACATTTTTTTTGGATCAACAGCTATCGATAATTGACAATTATGACAATTATCACAATAATTTACCTCTAATGGATATAATTCTGGTTGATCTGTTTTCTTTTTTAATAAGTTATTAGCTAAAGGTTGATATCCAAGTGATATTACTCTTTTTAATTTTTCATTTCCACATGATCTACACTCAAATTTATAACATTTTAATAAAAGATTTTTTTCTTTCTCATCAACAAAAACATGTTTTATTGTATGTGTTACTCCATAATTTTCATGCTCTCTTTCGCCCCTAACTAAATTCAAAAATGTTGTGTCTTTTGAAAAAACCATAGTATGTGCAACATTAGGTTTTATTATTGATAGTTGTCCCTCATTTACCACTTGTGTTATTTTAGGAGAGTTCGGATTTAAAAGATCTTGAAAAATTTCAATTATTTGTCCTTTAGTAAAAAGACATTTCTGCTCTTGTTGAGGATGATAATGATTTGCTCTAATAGTTCCTTTTTTTGACTCTATTAAGCCAATCATGTTTATTGGTTCTGTAAGCTCGTGATTACTAATTTTTCCTCTACTATCAATAAACTCGTTATCACCATCTCTTACGTGCTCTAAATCTTTGATTAAGTCTTGTTTTGACCATTTGAGGATCATTTCTTTTATACTTTCATCTAATGCGTATAAAAATTTAAAACCAGTTTTTAATATCTTCTTATTTGATAATGAAAAACCTAAATTTGGAATTTCATCATTTGTCTCTCTTAAAGTCACTTTGGGATTATATTTTTTACATATTTCAGCAACTTCTTTAACAGTTACACTATCTTTGGTTAAATTAAAAAGCTGATTACTTATGTCAGATCTTTCCTCCATAAACTTAAAACATCTCGCTACATCAACTAGTGGAACAAGACTTTTTATTTGTTTACCACCTGCAAATAATCTTAATGTTCCATTTTGAGATGCGGTTTTAGCAAAGAGATTTGCCATTATGTCAATTCTAGCAGTATCTGAGGAATAGCCATAAACTGAACCTAATCTTAATATTACATAGTTTTTACCTGATTTCTTTAATTGTTCCTCATTTATTGCCTTAGACTTACTATATGAAAGAACAGGATTTGTTTGTTCACTCTCTTTTATTTCCATTTTAACACTTTCGATACCCTCATAAACCACATGGGATGATGGCATAATTATTTTACATTTATCACTAATTACATCTAAAATATTTTGTGTTCCCTCCTCTGCTACTTTGGAGATTAATCGATTTTTATATTCTGAGCCTTCACTTTTTACTCTGGGTACATCAGTAATACCTGCTAGATGATGAACAACATCAGCGTCTTGACAATGTTTTTTAATTAATTCTCGATCAAGGATATCGCCTTGAACAAAGTTCATATTCCAATTTCTAATTTGATTTACTCTTTCGGAAATAAACCTATTATCAATAACAGTTATTTTGTCATTCCAGCTATAACCAGAGTAAATTTTGCATAATTCAGTTCCAATATATCCAAGACCACCTGTTATAACGATTTTTTTCATCAATATTAATTATCAAATTATTTAAAACTTTACATCAAATTTAATAATCATTATTAACAAAATAATGCGAGTATTTGATTGTTTTATGTATTTTAATGAGGATGTGGTTCTGGAGTTAAGATTAAACTATCTAAATAAATTTGTTGACCAATTCATAATCGTGGAAAGTACTTTTAATCACAGAGGACAAAAGAAAAATTTAAACTTTGATATTGATAAATTTCCAAAATTTAAGGATAAAATTAAATACTTTGTCTTAGATGCTCAACCGTCAAATTTGGAAAAAATTAACGATAATGACACGGAGGATGAAAAATCAAAAAAATATATTTTAAATGGATATAAAAGAGATCATTTTCAAAGAAATCATATATCTAATGGTATTAAGGACGCCGATCAAAATGATGTTATAATCATATCTGATATTGATGAAATACCTAATTTAGAAAAGTTAGATTTAAACAAAATTCAAAATGACTTAATTCTTTTTAATCAGAAAATGTGTTACTATAAATTCAACCTATATCAAAAAAATTACAATTGGAATGGCTCAAGAGCTTGTAAAAAGAAAAACTTAATATCACCTCAGTGGATAAGAGACATCAAACCAAAAAAATATCCCAAATGGAGGCTTGATACGTATTTTTCTAACCATAAATATTCAAACATCTGTTTTATTAATAATGGTGGATGGCATTTTTCATATTTAAACACCCCAGAGTTAATAGAACAAAAACTTAAATCATATACTCATCATAGGGAATATGATCTCAATCCAATCGGGATTGAGAATATTGAAGATAGAATTAGAAATAAGATGTCTGTCTATAATCTTTCATCAGATAAAAGAGAGAATCAATTCGCCCAGGGGGTTAAATTAGAAATAATGGAAAATAATGATTTACCAAGTTATATAAGCCATAATTTAAAAAAATACGAAGAGTGGTTAGCATGATTAAAAAAGGTTATTGGGTAAGCGTATACGTTAAAATTGAAAATAAGGAAAATCTAAAAAAATATTCTGAATTAGCCACGCCAATTATAAAAAGTTTTGGTGGAGTTCCTTATATAAGAGGTGGAATACACAAAACATTTGAGGGAAACGATTTTGTTAGAACTGTTGTTTGGGAATTTCCAAGCTACAAAAAAGCATTAGAATGTTGTAATTCAAAAGAATATCAAAATTGCTGGAGTGTAGCTAAAGAAACTACTATTAGACATATGCAGGTTGTAGAAGGAATTTAGTATTGAATAGGTTCGGGATCAATGCTTCTCCACAAATACCATGTTGCGACAGAACAATAAGGAGAAAACCTTTTTTTTAACAAGCTGACAAATTTTTCTGGTGGTAGATACTTTTTTTTATAATTTTTTGATATTGCTCTTAAAAGACCTATATCTTGTACTGGCCAAATGTTAGATCTATTATAAGTAAATAATAAAATCATTTCTGCAGACCATCTTCCTATTTGTCTAAGTTTTGATAAATAATTTATAGCTTCTTCATCTGTCATTTTATCAATTAATTTAGGATTAAATGTTTTTTCAATTGTTTGCTTTGCTAAACTTTTAATTCCCAAAACTTTTTGTCGACTAAGTCCACAATTTTTTAATTGAGAAAAAGATAATTTTAAAACATTTTTTGCGGTAATTTTATTATTACATTTTTTTTTAAATTTTGAGAAAACTGCATTTGCTGCTGCAACACTAATTTGCTGTCCAATTATACTTTTACATAACGAAAAAAAAATATCTCTCCTTGAAGTTAAGATAGTTTCTGAGGGACTTTCGTAACTTTTAATTAACTTAGAAAGAGTTTGATCTTTTTTAGATAAATATTTTTTTGCCTTATTCCAGTATTTAGGTGCTTTAGTCATTAATTGGCCCGGTTGATATGATTTTTTTCTTATAAATCTCCCTTCTAAAAATTATAAGCGTTGAAACAATTACCAATAAAGCCCCTATTAATGTTTTAAACGTGGGTATCTCTTCCCAAATGAAGTATCCAAATATAATAGCGAAAACTAAAGCCAAATATTTAAGAGGTGTTACTAAAGAAACCTCTGAAAATTTATATGATTGACTTAACCACAAGTTTGCAACACCTCCAAAAATACCTATGAAAGATAAAAGTATGAAATGATTTAAAGTAGGCATAATCCACCCTTGAGGGATAGTTAAAAAACTTAATAATGTAATTGCTAAAGAAAAATAAAAAGAGATTAACCACACTGGTTCAGTTGTTGACAGTTGTCTAATAGTTATTGCTACATAGGATAGACCTAAACAAAATATAATCGGAAAAATATAATAAATATTTAATTCAGTGATCCCAGGTTCTGTAATTATGAGAATTCCAACAAAACCTATAATCACTGCTAACCACCTAAAAATTCCAACTTTTTCATTTAATAAAAAAATAGATAATATTGTTGTAAATATTGGAGCAGCAAAAGAAATGCTTACAACAGTTGCTAATGGCAGCTGCCGTAAAGCAATAAATATTGCAATTAGAGCTATTAATCCTGAACCACATCTTAAAGCATGTAATCCTGGTCGTTGAGTTTTGTAAAAATTATGAAATCTTTCTTTTGGAATTATAAAAAAATAAAAGATTATTCCAAAAAAACCTCTAAAAAACAAAACTTGTCCAATAGGATAATCTACTGACCACTTTACAATTAAATCCATTAAAGAAAATGCACAAATGGACAAAAACATGTACAAAAATCCCAATTGATTTTTACTTAGCATATGAATAATTTGTAAATTAAATTAAATCTTAATCAATGGAAATAGCTGTTTTAGCACTTGGATGTTTTTGGGGACCTGAAATTAAATTCAGTAAAATAGATGGCATAATCAAAACAGAAGTTGGCTACTGTGGAGGTAATAGCTCTATCACCACGTATAAAGAAGTTTGCACTGGCAATACAAATCATGCTGAGGTGGTTAAGCTAGATTTTGATGAAAAAACTATCTCTTACGAAAAAATTCTAAAAATATTTTTTCAAATTCATGATCCAACTACTTTAAATTCTCAAGGACCTGATTTTGGAACTCAGTATAGAAGTGAAATATTTTATCTGAATGACAATCAAAAAATTATTGCTGAAAGGGTATTAAATGAAGTGAACGAACGTTTATCTGGTAAAGTTGTAACAAAAATATCTTTACTAAAAAATTACTGTCCAGCTGAGGAATATCATCAAAAATACTTAGAAAAACGATAACATGTCTTTAGTTGAAACTGATTGGTTAGAAAAAAACCTTACTAAGGTAAAAATTATTGACTGCTCTTGGCATATGCCTCAAACACAGAGAAGTGGATTTGAGGAATATAAATCTCTTCATATACCTAGCGCAATTTTTTTCGATATAGATGAAAATTCAAGAAAAGATACTACTTTACCACACATGTTAATTGACCAAATGAGTTGGGATAAAATTGTTTCAAATATGGGAATTAAAAAAAATGATGAAATAGTCATTTATGATAATTCAGATGTTATAAGCTCATGTCGTGGTTGGTTTAATTTTATCTATTACGGACATGATCCAAAATTAATAAATGTTTTAAATGGTGGATTAAGGAAATGGCTTAAAGAAAAAAAGAAAGTAACTGATGAAATTTCAAATATAGATAAATCTGATTATAAAAGTAGCGAGAGAAAAGATCTTGTTAAGAGTAAACAAGCAATTGATCAAAATATAGACGAAAAAATATTCACATTAATTGATGCTCGAAGTAGAGAAAGATTTGAAGGTAAAATCCCTGAACCCAGAAAAGGTCTTAGAAGCGGGTGTATAAAAAACTCTTTTTGTATACCGTTTAGTGACTGTCTAAATGACGATAAAACTTTTAAAAATAAAGATGAACTTAAAAAAATTTTTAAGACAAGTTTAAAAAGTTTAGAACAAAAAAATATTGTTTTTTCATGTGGTTCTGGTGTTACAGCGTGTGTTTTGGCACTAGCTTATTCTTTAATTAATGATAAATATCTTCCTTGTATATATGATGGCTCTTGGGCCGAATATGGATTAATTAAAATTTAATATGAAAAGATCTACGAAAACAATTTCAATAATATTTGTGTTTTTTTTAATAATTACAATTGTAATTGTTGGAAGATCAATGATTGGCAATCATTTTAAAAAAAAATTCAGTAAGAGACCACCGCCAGGAATAATTGTAACTGAGGTTATTGAAAAAGAATTCTCTGAACAAATAGAAACTTACGGCACAGCAATTTCTAAAAAATCAAAAACTTTTAAGATTAAAAAAGATGATCTTTTTGAGGATTTAAAACTTAAGAATTTTGTTAAAAAAGGAGATATTTTAATAAAATTAAAAAGTGGGGATATATTGGCTCCATTTAGTGGGGTTCTTGGCTACACAGGTTTAACTGAGGACATTCTTATTTCAAATAACATATTTATCATTACACTTGATGATAACTCTATAATTTACTCAGATATTAAAATTCCAGAAAGTTACTCTACATTTATAAAAAAAGGTCTTCCAGTTGAAGTTACCTTATCTAGTTTTAAAGAAAAAACTTTTTCA
This sequence comes from uncultured Pelagibacteraceae bacterium, assembly GCA_902580895.1. Taxonomy (GTDB): domain Bacteria; phylum Pseudomonadota; class Alphaproteobacteria; order Pelagibacterales; family Pelagibacteraceae; genus Pelagibacter. Next base: position 36,052 of record CACHMJ010000003.1, read on the forward strand.
GGTGAAATAGATTTTGTTTCAAGCAGAATAAATGCGGACACCAGAAGTTTGTTATCGAGAATAAAAGTGAAAAACGAAAATTTAGAATTAATTTCAGGTTCACTTTTAGAGGTGAGAGTAAAATTTGATTTGAGAAATTCTTTAAGTGTACCTGATACAAGTGTGATGATAGAGGGCGATAAATCATATGTTTACAAAATTAATTCAGAAAATATTGCAAATAAAACTGAGGTAAAAACTGGCCTTAGAGGTGATAGTAACATTGAAATAATTTCAGGCTTAACTGCGGGTGATATAATTGTAGCTGAGGGTCTAAAAAAGGTAAGGCCTCGTGGAAAAATAAAACCTATTAATAAATAATGTTTATCACTGAATTAAGTATTAAAAGACCGACGGTATCTTGGGTTATGTCACTGATACTGATCATATTTGGTTTATTTGTTTTTTGGAAATTGCCCGTTAGAGAATTACCCAATGGAATTCAACCACCTGTTGTTCAAGTTCAAGTAGACTACAAATCTGCATCAGCTTCAATAGTAGATCAAGAAGTCACACAAGTTGTTGAAGATGTTATTGGTGGGGCAGAGGGTATAAAAAATATAGACTCCAAATCTGAAAATGGGAGAAGTACAATTAATGTTGAGTTTGATACGAGTATTGATCTAGATAATGCTGCCAATGATATTAGAGAAAGAGTTGCAAGAGTAGTGGATAACTTGCCAACAGAGTCAGATCCACCGCAAATACTTAAACGAGCTGCAGGGTTTACAACAACAATGTGGCTGTCATTATCCTCATCTTCATGGAGCGACCTTGAGTTAGGAGATTACGCAGAGAGATATCTTGTAGACCAATTTTCAAGTGTTAAAAATGTTGGAAGAATAAGGGTTGGTGGATTACGAGAATTAAGCATTAGAGTTTGGATTGATCCTATTAAACTTGCAGCTAATGATTTAACTATTAAAGAAGTTGAAATTGCAATTCGTGGAGAAAATGTAAGTTTGCCTGCAGGAACGTTGGAAGCAGATAATATCGACTTAACACTCAATCTAGATAAATCATACAATGATATTAATACTATAAAACAAATACCCATCAAAAAAACCAGTAATCGTGTAATTGTGTTATCAGATGTAGCAAACGTTGAATTCGGTCCAGTATCAGAGAAAACTCTTTTTAAAGCTCAAACTAAAGATCAAATAAATTTGAAAACCGTAGGAATAGGTATCTATGCAAGAAGTGGTGCTTCAACAGTAGAACTTTCAAACGACATCAAAAAAAAAATTGTTGAAGTAAAAAAATCTTTACCAGAAGAATTGGATTTAAGAGTTTCGTTCAATAGAGCTAACTATGTTGAGGCTGCAATTGAAGAAGTATATAAAACTTTGGTCATTGCGTTTATCTTAGTTGTATTGATAATTTATTTATTCTTAGGGAATTTAAAGGCAGTCATCGTACCTGCTATTGCACTACCCGTGAGTTTAATAGCATCCTTTTTAGGTTTATACATATTTGGTCTTTCTATTAATATTTTTGTCCTTTTAAGTTTTATTTTAGCGATTGGTATAATCACAGACGACTCAGTAATTATGACAGATGCAATATACAGACGAATAGAGAATGGCGAGACCCCACTCGTTGCAGCTTATAAAGGCTCTAAACAAATTTCTTTTGCTATCGTTGCTACAACACTAATTTTAGTAGCAGTCTTCTTACCGTTAATATTTATTGAGGGAATTTCTGGAACATTATTTAGAGAAACAGCGATTGCATTATCCTTTTCAATTGTAGTCTCCTCTTTTGTTGCATTAACTTTGTCGCCAATGCTTGCAAGTAAATTTTTATACAAAAAAAAATCAAAAAAAATTTTTATTCAAAAATTTGAAAAAATTTTTTCCAACTTCGCAAAATTTTATGAAGAAACTTTAGTTAATGTTATTAATAAAACTAAAAGTGTAAGTTTCTTTATTTTTTTTATAATAATTGCTTCAGTGCTTTTATTTAGTTTCTCAAAAAAAGAACTTTTGCCTATGGAGGATCGGGGAGCTTATCTAATAATTGGCTCAACCGATGAAGGAAGTTCTTTTGAATATACTCAAGAACAAGCCCAAAAAGTAGAGGCAAGACTTATACCTTTGCTACAAGCTGAGGATAGTCCATATTCAAGATTTATAATGCGTGTTCCAGGATTTGGGAATTCAGCTAATTCATATAATAGTTTTATAATAATCGCTCTCCTTGATGATTGGAAAAATCGTAAAAAAGGTCAACAAGTTGTTCTTAGAGAAGCGATTGGGAAAATAGTAAGTTTACCCCAAGCCCTAGCTTTTCCTATATCCCCTCAATCTATTAGAGTATCAAATTACAACAAACCAGTTCAAATGGTCATTTATGGAAATACTTATGAGGAACTTGAGGCGATACAAAAAAAAATTATACGAACACTCAGGTCTAATAAAAATCTCTCAAGAATTGAGTCTGATTACAATCGAAACAAACCAGAGGTAAAATTAATAATAAATAAAAATAAAGCCAAAGATCTAGGTGTCTCAACTAAATCAATTGGTGAAACACTAGAAACACTTTACGGGGGTAAAAAAATAACAACTTTTAATAAACTAGGCAAAGAATATCCAATAATTGTCCAACAATATTTATCTGATCGACGAAATAAAGAAGGTATTTCGAAAATATTTGTTCGCTCTGAAACTAATGGAAAATTAATATCTTTAGCAAATCTTGTTAGTTTTAAGGAGGAAGGTTCAGCAAAAGAACTTGCTAGATATAATAGACAACGGGCTGTAACAATTTCTGCAAATATTAGTGAGGGGTATACATTAACAGAAGCGATTAAATACTTCGAAAATGTGATGGTTGATTTAGCACCAGAAAACCAAATTACCTGGAAAGGAAAATCAGAGGAAATTAAAGAAACAAGTAATGAATTATTTATAATTTTTGCTTTATCTTTACTAACTGCTTATTTGGTTATGGCTGCAACATTCAACTCATTTATTCATCCATTTGTTATAATCTTAACTGTGCCTTTGGCTATTTTTGGAGGATTAGTATTTATTTTATTTTTAAATAGCTCAATAAATATTTTTTCTCAAATTGCATTAATTATACTAATAGGTATCTCAACTAAAAATAGTATTTTAATAGTAGATTACGCAAACCAAATTAGATCTAGTGGAAAAACTATTGAATTAGCTGTTAAAGAAGCGTGTGCTGTTCGGTTTAGACCAATTATAATGACATCACTTAGTACGATGATTGCAATGATGCCTTTAGTGATTGGAAATTTTGGCCCTGGTGCAGGAGAGGGTTCAAGATTAGCAGTTGGTTCTACAATATTAGGAGGAATGATTATTTCAACTTTCTTTACTTTATATGTCACTCCTTCAATGTATCTCGCATTAGCAAAAAATACTAAAAGGATTGATATAGTTGACTTAGAACTAAAAAAAGAATTGTCTAAAAAATAATATATTTTTTTCTATTTAACTTACTTTTACATTTCAATAATTGATTTTTGTATTTAATAGATTGTCTCTCAACTTTTTTAGCTAGTCCAATTACTTTTTTATTTTTTTTATAATTTTTATAATTTCCCCATCCTTCATGATATGCAAGATACTGTTTGAAAGCATCTTTCTTTGATATCTTTAAAATATTTTCTGATTTATTTGTATACCATCCAATGAAGTCAACACTGTCTTTAAATCTTGCTCTTGTTGCTAATTTATTACCAGTTTCTTTTTTATATTGCTCCCAAGTTCCTTTAACTGCTTGCGAATAACCAAAAGAACTAGAAGGTCGTTTATAAGGTATCACTTTAAAAATTTTTTGTCTTGCTGGTTTGGCAAGCCAATCAAAATCAGACTCCATTTTTATTATCGCTAGTTGAATATAGATGGGTGTGCCCCATTTTTGTTCAACTTTTTTTGTATGTTTATACCATAGATATCTTTCACTAAAAATTGAACAACTGTTAGATGTGTTTGATGGAATTGATGAGCAGCCGATTGTAAAAAAATAAATAAAAATAAATAATTTATTTTTTAAATCTACCATATTTATTTATAAAATTATTAAGAAAAATTACAAGAATAACACCCAATAGATTACCAAATAAATCAGACCATTGAAAAGTTCTTTCAGGAATAAATAAATGAAAAATTTCAAGCGTGATAGAAAGAAAAATTAAATATAATAGTAATAAGATATTTTTCTTGAAATTAGCAAAAGTTAAAAAACCAATAATTGAAACTAATACAAATACATAAAAATGATTTGATGATATAAGGAAATCTGGCGTTATTTGGGGTTGTATACTTTTATTGTCATAAATTATCCAACCTAATAGACTTCCAGGATATAGATATAAAATAATTAAAAGGACATTAATTAAATAAAATATTACTTTATATGTAGAAAAAAATTTTGACATTTAGTTAAATGATTTTTTTATAAATAATTTTTAGATATGACAAGATGAGTTTTTTAATATTAGTAAGACATGGTCAGAGTTTTTGGAATCTTGAAAAAAGATTCACTGGTTGGGTTGATGTAGATCTTACTGATCAAGGTAAAAGAGAAGCTGAGAAAGCTGGTTTACTTATCAAAAATCAAAATGTAAATATAGATTTTTATTATTCCTCGTTTCAAGTGAGGGCAAACCATACTCTTAAAATAATACAAAAAGTACTAAAATCAAAAAAGGATTTTGTAAGAGCGTGGCAGCTAAACGAAAGGCACTATGGTGAGCTTACAGGGTTGAATAAAATTGAGACTGCAAAAAAAATTGGTGAAGATAAAGTTTTTGAATTTCGAAGATCTTGGGATATCAAACCTGGAAAACTAAGTAGAGAAAGCTCTTATCATCCAATAAATATTGAAACATATGAGAAAATACCCAAAGAGTTCATTCCTGACACAGAATCTTTAAAAGATACTTACAACAGAGTTTTGGAGTATTTCAAAAAAGAAATACAGCCAAAACTAATAAATAAAAATATATTAATTACAGCACACGGAAACTCCATAAGAGCTTTATGTAAATATCTGTTCAACTTAGATAACAATCAAATCACAAGTTTAGAAATTCCAACAGGAAATCCCTTAATAATCAATTTCGGTGAAAATTTGAAAATAGATGAATGTAAATATCTAGATAAAGAGAGATCTAAGAACCTTTTAGTTTTTTAAAAATTTCTAAGTTCGTTAAATGGTGAAATTTATTGATGCTCTCAAATCCATTTAACTGTTGTTTCATTAATAATTTATTCCAAATTTTAGCTACTGAGAAGTTTTCTACTTCATATTCATTAAATAAGTTTTTATTCAAAATTTGACAACCAGTATATATAAAGTTTTTTTCAAAACTTTTTTTAATTATATTGTCTTCTAAATCAAAATCGCCATCTAGATTATTATCAAAACTTAGTTTTTTATTAACTAATAAAAGAATATTATTTAATTTATTTTGAAAATAATATTTTTGCATATCATTAATTTCACTCACATAATTTTCATTCCAAATAGTATCAGGATTAAAAACAAAAAAATCCTCACAGTCTGAGTGGTTGATCAAATTTAAAATTCCTCCACCAGTATCTAAAATTTCTTTGCCGTCCTGAATAATATTTATTTTCACTGAAAAATTTTTATTTTTAAAAAAGTCAATAATCTGTTCACTTAAATAAAAGGTATTTAAAAAAATATTTTCGACTTTCAATTTTATTACTGTATTAATACAATCCTCTAAAATTGTTTGATTTTTTATTTGTAGTAATGGTTTAGGTTTTTTAAGTGTTAGAGGATTTAGTCTTTTGCCAAATCCAGCACAGAGAATAAAGGCATTATTAATTTTCATAAATCTTTTTTAAAATTATCATTTAGTAATTTTTTTAAATCTAAGAAAATTTCATTTTCATTGACTCTTAGAGAAATCAATTCCCACGCATAAGGTATTAATTTTAAATAATCCTTTTTTTTATCTCGGATTGCCAGACGTGTAAATATTCCAATAATTTTCAGGTTTCTTAGAACAGATAAAATTTCAAAATCATTTTTTATTTTTTTCTTATCAATTTTTTTTTGTTTACCAACATAAAAATTAAAAATTTTTTTTTTTAGAACTTTTGAGGTTCTTAATCTTACATCATCTACTAAAGAAGCTAAATCATAAGCTCTATTTCCTATTAAAGCATCTTGACTATCAATTACACCAATTCTGTTATTAACAAGCATTAAATTTGATACATGAAAATCCCTATGAACAAATACATTTTTTTTCATCTTAAGACATGAAGATAAAGTTTTAATTATTTTTTTAAACTTTTTATTAAAGTCTTGCCTCTTATTTTTTGACAAATTTTTTTTCACATACCACTCACAAAATAAATTAGCTTCCTGAATTAATATTTCATTTTTATAATCAGGTATTCGATAATATTTATTTCTAAAATTTCTTATTTTTTTATCTTTTATTGACTGTATTTGATTAAGCAATTTTATTACATCTTTAAAATATAATAATTTTCTATTTTTACTTTTCTTTAAAATTTGAAAAATTGTCTTATTTCCAAAATCCTCAACTTCAATATAATTATTCTTATAATTCTCTTGATATAATTTTGGAGCTAGAACTTTGTTTTTATTTAAAATCCTGCTAATTGAATCATAAACAAGAAGATTTTTAAATTTGTCCTTTTTTGCTTGAATAACAATAGAATTACCGTAATTGGACTTTTTTCTAAAAAACTTTCTATGTGATGCGTCTCCTTTTAATTTTTTAAGATTTTGCATTTATCTATAATTACAAATTTAAACCCTTAATTTTTAATATTCGTTTCTTGTAATCATTTCCATATTCAAAATTTAGTTCTATCAAATTTTTTGGTTTTGGTTTTATTTTTTGTGGCCATTCAATTAATGTAATAGCATTAGTAATATCATCAAATAGTCCTAGATTGTGAATTTCATCTAAACTATTTATTCTAAATAAATCATAATGATTAATTTTGATTTGTTTAATTTGATACTCATTTAATAAATTGAATGTAGGACTTGTTACTTCAGTTATTTTAAGTCCATTTTGTTTTTGAAAATTGTTGATTAGATATCTAATAAAAGTAGTTTTTCCGACACCCATCTCGCCCACAAAAAAAACTACATGTCCTAATTTCAATTTCTTTGAAATCTTCTCAGCTAATTCCTCTGTTTTTTTTTCTGAAGATAAATTGATAAAATCACTTTTAGTAGCGATAGGCATTAGGTTTGAAAGGTCCCTCTACCCCTACACTGATATAATCTGCTTGATCTTTAGAAAGTTTAGTTAATTTAGCACCAACTTTTTTAAGATGAAGTGTAGCTACTTTCTCATCTAAATGTTTTGGTAAAACATAAACTTTGTTTTCATAATTTTTATAATTATTCCATAGTTCTATTTGAGCAATAACTTGATTTGTGAAAGAAGCGCTCATTACAAAACTTGGATGCCCTGTAGCACAACCCAAATTTACTAATCTACCCTCTGCCAATAAAATTATTCTTTTTTTGCTAGGTAGTTCAATTTCATGTACTTGGGGTTTTACTTCAGTCCATTTGTAATTTTTCAAAGCTTCAACCTGAATTTCATTATCGAAATGTCCGATATTACATAAGATTGCTCTATCCTTCATATCTCTCATATGGTCAGCTGTAACAATATCTTTATTACCAGTCGCAGTTACAACTATATCTGCTTTACTAATTGCTTCATCCATTAAGACAACTTCGTAACCTTCCATTGCAGCTTGCAATGCGCATATTGGATCTGCTTCGGTAACCAACACACGAGCCCCACTCTGCCTTAATGATGCAGCACTTCCTTTCCCAACATCACCAAAGCCTGCAACAATTGCAATTTTTCCTGACATCATTACATCAGTGGCTCTTCTTATTCCATCAACTAAACTTTCTCTACACCCATATAAGTTATCAAATTTTGATTTGGTAACAGAATCATTTACATTTATTGCTGGAACTAACAAAGAATTTTCTTTTTCCATTTTATTCAAAGCTTTTATCCCTGTAGTTGTTTCTTCCGAAACTCCTTTAACATCTTTTAATAAATCTTTATATTCATTGTGCATCATTGCCGTTAAATCCCCACCATCATCTAAAAGCATATTAGGTTTCCAACTTTTCTTGCCTTCAATGGTTTGTTTTATACACCAAACATATTCCTCCTCTGTTTCTCCCTTCCACGCATAAACTGGAATACCAGCTTTTGCTATTGCTGCTGCTGCATGGTCTTGAGTAGAAAAAATGTTACAAGATGACCATCTTACTTCTGCACCTAAGTCTACTAAGGTTTCAATTAATACTGCTGTTTGTATTGTCATATGCAAACAACCTATAATTTTTGCACCTTTTAAAGGAGATTTTCCAGCATACTCCTCCCTTAAAGCCATAAGTCCTGGCATTTCACTTTCAGCAATCGAAATTTCTTTTCGTCCAAATTCTGCTTCTGATAAATCTCTTACTTTATAATCTTCCATCGTGGCTCTTCTAACAATTAAAAATTAATTAATCAATAAAACTCTTCAAACTTTTGGAAATTCTATTTCCATACTCGCTCCTTTTTTATCTTGTCTATTAGTTGCTTTGATTGTGGCATTATGTAAATCAACTAAATTTTTTACTATATTTAACCCTAAACCAGAATGCTGTCCAAATTTATCTGGTCTGTTACTGTAGAATCTTTTAAATATTTTATTCGTGTCTTTTTCTTTAAAACCCTGTCCCTCATCTAATATCTTTATGTATACTTTATTATCCTCTGATTTCGAAACTTGCACAATTACATCTTTATTATCATCACTAAAAGAAATCGCATTATCTAAAAGGTTTGCAATGATTTGTTCAATTCTGTTTTCGATTCCATAAATTAAATATTTATTTTTACCATCATTTTTATAAGAAATATTAATCCCTCTTTTTACTTTATAAATATTATTAAAATCATCTACTACTGACTTAATTATTGGCTCAATATCTATTTTTTTTATTTTTTCTTTACTTAATGCAACTTCATCTTTTAACATTTGTGAGTAATCAGTAATCAATCTTTCAATTCTTTGTACATCGTGGCTTAAAATATTAATCAATTTAAGTCTCTGTTCAGTGTCTTGTGCATCATGTAAAATTTCTGATGCGCTTTTTAATGATGCCAATGGATTACGAATTTCATGTACAAGATCAGTCGAAAAATTTTCTGCATGTGAAATTCTTTTTTGTAATTCTAAAGTCATATCATCCAAAGAATTAGAGAGTAAACCAAGTTCATCATTTCTTAATTTTAATGTGTCTATATTTGTTTTTTTTGTGTCTTTATTTTTTATGATTTTGGTATAACTGACTAAATTTTTAATTGGTTTTAAAAAATATCTATTTAAAACAAACGAAAAAATCAATATTACGATACCAACTGCAATTGCAGTCCTAATTACAAAAGTTTTTCTTTCATCTATGGCAGCTTTTATATCATTGGCATTTTCTGTTATTGCTAAATATCCTATATTTTCTCCATCCTTCATCACGTTTTTGATGGTAGTCAATTTAAATTTGTTAAATTCTTCCTCGGTAAATGTAAAAGGGATTCCAAAATTTTTAGACGTTGCGTAATTTAAAAGAACATCATTTAAAGACAAATTATTTTCATTTCCAATATCTATATTTTTTTCTTCAGTGATTTTTTTTGTTGTTGTTGAGTCCAACACCTCTAACTCAATAGTATCCAACCTTTGTGAAAATGATCTTGGATCTAAGTCTAATGTATCAGTGTCTCCTATTAGATTAAGTTTATTATCAAAAAATATTACTCTATCTAAGTTTTGAAAGAGAAATCTTGTTGAAAACAAAAATTTTCTAATATCTTTTTCAACAAATTTTACATTTAATCTTGTTAGATTATCAATTGTATTATTGATAACCTCAATATGATTTGAGGATTTTTTTTTAATTAAATTTGGTTGGACATTTTTCAAATAAACGAATGTGAACAGGCCTATTATTGTGAAAAAAATAGAATTTATGAATAAAAATTTTTTTAAAATTGATAAGTTCTTAAGAAAATTGCTGAGCATCAACTAACATTCCATCTATATCCGCTTCCATATCTAGTTTCTATAGCTGAAAATTCAGGATCAACTTTTTTGAATTTTTTTCTGATTCTTTTAACGTGACTATCAATTGTTCTATCCTCAATATCTGTATCTTCTCTATAAGCTATGTCCATCAATTGAGCTCTCTCTTTTATAATCCCTGGTCTTTTAGCTAGCTCTTTTACAAGTAAAAATTCTGTGGTAGTCAATTTATCAGGCAATTGTTTCCCATTCCATTCGCACTCTAATTGGGACGGATCAAGTTTTAATTTTCCATGCGATATAATACTTTTATTTTCCTCAAGAGTTTCTTTGGAATCTTTTTTTCTAAGTTGAACTCTAATTCTTTCAATTAAAACTTTAATTGAAAAACCACCTGATTTTTTTACGAAATCATCAGCACCTAATTTTAGTCCCAGTAATTCGTCAATTTCATCATCTTTGGAAGTCAAAAAAATAACTGGCAATGAGGTTTTTTTTCTCAATTTCTTGAGCAATTCCTCACCGTCCATTTTTGGCATTTTTATATCAACAATAGCTAGATCTGGCGGTGTCCTGGTTAATCCAATTAATGCACTCTCTCCATCAATGTAAGTCTGAACTTTAAACCCTTCTTTTTCAAGAGCAATACTTAAGCTGGTTAGAATATTTCTGTCATCATCTACTAAGGCAATTGTTTGTTTTTGCATACTTAATTATAAAAATACTAAATTGTTCTAATTTGGGCAAATAAATTAATGTAATGTACCCCAATTTTCTCCAATGTTTAAATCTACTGTGAGAGGTATTGAGAAAGAATGTTGATCACTTTCAGCAACGCTAGACATTTCTTCAATTATCACTTTGGATATTTTTTTTACTTCATTTTTGGGACTTTCAAAAATTAGTTCATCATGGATTTGAAGTAACATCTTTGTTTTGTTGAGTTTTTGCTCTTTTAATTTTTTATCAATTCTTATCATTGCCAATCTCATTATTTCAGCAGCCGACCCTTGTATTGGAGCATTAATTGCTGCACGTTCTTGAAAGTTTCTCACATTATAATTTTTATCATTTATATTAATAAAATGAGATCTTCTTCCAAAAATATTACTTACATAACCACTTTTTCTACAAAATTTAATTGTTCGATCCATATAAACTTTTATTTCGGGGAACTTTGAGAAATATGAATTTAGAAACTCTTCAGCTTCAAAATTAGAGACATTTATTTGCTTTGCTAATCCATACTGAGAAATTCCGTAAATTATTCCAAAGTTTATGGCTTTAGCCTTTCTTCTTTGGTCTTGATTCACTTTATTAATATCAATATTAAAAATTTGGCTAGCCGTTAAAGAGTGTATATCCTCATTATTTTTAAAAGCTTTTTTTAATTCTTTAACATCAGCCAAATCAGCTAAAATTCTCATTTCAATTTGATTATAGTCTGCGGAAATCAAAATATTATCCTTGTCAGCAACAAAAGCTTTACGAATATCTCTGCCATCTTCTGATTTAATTGGAATATTTTGTAAGTTAGGATCACTTGAAGCTAATCGTCCTGTAGTCGTTGCTGCTAATAAAAAAGAAGTATGAACTTTTTTTGTATCAGGATTAATATGTTCGGGTAATGAGTCTGAATAGGTATTTTTTAGTTTTGAAACTTGTCGCCAGTCCAGGACTAATTGTGGAAATTTATGACCTTTAAAAGCGAGATCCTCTAATACTGAGGCACTTGTTGCAAAACTTCCCTTTTTAGTTTTTTTTAAGTCTGCAATCTTAAGATCATTATATAAAATTTCACCCAGTTGTTTTGGAGAAGCAATATTAAACTCTTTCCTGGAGAGTTTAAAAACTTCTTTCTGAATTTTTTCAATCTTTTTTTCAAATTTGGTAGATAAGGTTTTGAGAAACTTTTTATCAACTTTAATACCGTGTATTTCCATATCAGCTAAAATTCTAAGTAATGGCTTTTCAAAAATTTCATAAATATTAATCATTTTTTCTTCTTTCAAACTTTTATAGAATTTTTTATATAGTCTATAAGTTATGTCAGCGTCTTCAGCGGCATAATCTTTTGCTTTTTCTAGATCGACTTCACTAAAATTTATCTGTTTCTTTCCAGAACCAACTAATTCTTTGAATTTTATCGTTTTATGACTCAGGTGAATTTCAGATAACGTATCCATATTGTGTCTATTTTTTCCAGCATCAAGCACATAAGACATAAGCATGGTATCCTCCATCGCTGATAGCGTTATCCCATGATTAAAAAATACAATAAAATCAAATTTAATGTTCTGACCTATTTTTTTGATACTTGGATCTTCAAGTAAAGGTTTTAATTTTTTAAGTACTATGTCTTTATCAATGCACTTATTTGAATTATGTCCTATTGGTATATAACAAGCTTTTCCAATCTTAGAGCTCAAAGATACTCCAACTAAATCAGCTTGATGAGGATCTAAAGAATTTGTTTCTGTATCAACTGCAACTTCTCCTATTTCTTCAGCCTCCTTAATCCATTCATCAATTTTACTGTGCTCTGTTATTAGAAAATAATTTTTTTTATCAATTTCAACTTTTTTTTCCTTTAATTGAATATCTTTTTTTTCACCACTAAAATCTGGCTCCCCATAAGCAGAAATAGCAGAGCTAAGTAACCTATTAAACTCCATTTCTCTTAGAAATTTATAAAGTTTATCTTTATCAATTCTTTTTAATTCAAAATCATTGAGTTTCATTTTAATTGGAGCATCGTGCTTTAATGTTACTAATTTTTTACTTATTAAAGCTTTATCTTTGTTGTTTAGTAAAGTCTCTCTTCTCTTATTTTGTTTGATTTCATCTGCTGATCTTAAAAGAGTCTCTAAATCACCATACTTATTAATTAATTCTGCTGCAGTTTTTACACCAATTCCAGGAACACCAGGAACGTTATCACTGCTATCCCCAGCTAGAGCCTGAACATCTATAACTTTATCTGGGTCTACTCCAAATTTGTTTTTTACATCCTCATTAGAGATGAACTTATTTTTCATTGGATCAAAAATACGAACATCTTTTCTATATAATTGCATTAAATCTTTATCCGATGAAACTATTGTTACCTTTGCTCCTTTTTTTAAAATCTGATCAACATAAGTTGCAATTAAATCGTCTGCTTCATAATTAACTAATTCAACGGAGGGTAAATTAAAGGCTAAAACTGATTTTCTTATATATTCAAATTGTGGTGCTAAGTCATCTGGTGCCTCAGATCGATTAGCTTTGTAATCACTATAGATTTCATTTCTAAAAGTCTTTCTCGCTGAGTCAAAAATAACTGCAAAATGAGTTGGTTTCTGAAGATTTTCATTTGATTTTGAGTCTTCAAGAAGTTTAAACAACATACTGCAAAAACCACTTACTGCTCCAGTCGGTAATCCATCACTTTTTCGAGTTAATGGTGGTAAGGCATAATATGCTCTAAATATATAACCTGATCCATCAATAAGATAAAAATGATCTGTTTTTTGAATCTTATTCATTAAAATTTAATATAGATTAAAGATAAAAATAAGAGTATTATTTTTTATGGAACTTATAAAGCAAAATACTCAAAACCAGCTTATAAAATCATTATTGGTTATCTTTATAGGTTCAATAATTCTTACAATTTCCGCCAAAATCAAGATACCTTTTTATCCAGTTCCAATGACTATGCAAACATTCGTAGTTTTATTTTTAGGTATCAGCTTCGGATATAAAATAGCTCTAGCCACTGTGGGTTTGTACTTATTGGAAGGTATATTGGGTTTACCAGTATTTTCTAATTCTCCTGAAAGAGGAATTGGTTTGGCTTATTTTACAGGTCCAACAATGGGGTATTTAATTGGATTTCTATCAGCGTGTTTTTTAGCCTCATTCATAAAAAATGATGATAATTATTTTTTAATTTTTTTTAAATTAATATTTTCAGTTTCAACAATTTATATCCTAGGTATTCTATGGCTAGGCACATTAATTGGGTGGGATAAACCTATTTTAAAATTAGGTGTATTACCTTTTTTAGTTGCAGAAATTTTTAAAATCTGTCTACTTACTTTTTTAGCAAAGAAAATTATAAAATTTAGAAAATTTATTTAGGCGATCTTTTAGATAATATTCTTTGAAGAGTTCTTCTGTGCATTTTAAGTCTTCTTGCAGTCTCAGAAACATTTCTATTACATAATTCAAATACTCTATGAATATGTTCCCATTTTACCCTATCTGCTGACATTGGATTTTCAGGTGGTGCAGCTTTTTTTGACGGATCTGCTAATAACGCTTTTTCTACATCGTCTGCATCTGCTGGTTTAGCTAAATAGTCAATAGCACCCTCTTTGATTGCAGCCACAGCAGTTGGAATATTTCCGTATCCAGTTAACATTATAATTCGACTTAGTGAGTTTGATGATTGAATTTCTTTAACAACTTCTAAGCCATTTCCATCATTCAACCTAAGATCAACAACTGCAAAACCTGGTTTTTTCACTTTAACCATGTCTTTCCCTTTTTGCACACTCTCAGCTTGTAAGACTTCAAACCCCTTCTTTTCCATCGCTCTAGCTAATCTCTCCCTAAAAGGATTGTCATCATCCACAATTAATAAGGATTTATTGTCAAAATCAGCCAGATTTTGTAATGGAGCTTGGTTTTTCATAAGCCTCATATGGACATTTTTTTCCACAATTCAATAGGCCATTATTTGCTTTACATTGAATAACTATTCAATTAATTGCTCGATTATTAAAGTTTTTTAAATAAAAGACTTTTTTTTTGTTAAATTTTTTTTGGGGGGCATTTGGAATGCAAAAATTTAAGTCGGTTGAAGAATTAGTTAATCAGCTGAAACCGGAAAAACCTGTCTATTGTATTAGGAAGAATTCTATTCTTTCCGCATCAAAATTTTTTCAAAAAAAGTTCCCAGGTAAAATACTATACGCTGTAAAAACCAATCCTCATGCTGAAGTTATCAAAACTTTGATTAAAAGTGGAATCAATCAATTTGATGTTGCATCTATCGAAGAAATCAAAGCAGTTAGGAAATTTGATAATACTGCAAAATGTTCTTTTATGCATACAGTCAAAAGCAGGGAAAGTATTAAAGAGGCATATTTTAATTTTGGAATAAAAACTTTCGCTTTAGATACCAAAGATGAATTAATAAAAATTATCGAGACAACAGACAATGCTAAAGATTTAGAATTATTTATTAGAGTTGCTGTTTCCAATGAACATGCTGAAATAGATTTATCAAAAAAATTCGGTGCTTTGAGTTCTGAAGCCTCAGGACTATTAAGACTTGCAAAACTTCATTCAAAAAAAATTGGCTTAGGTTTTCATGTTGGTTCCCAATGTATGCATCCAATTTCATACTCTAAAGGAATCAGTGAAATGGGAAATATAATTAAAAAAACAAAAATAATTCCAGATTACATCAATATAGGTGGGGGCTTCCCAACAATTTATCCTGATCTTGTGCCTCTTTCTTTAGAAAGTTATATGGAGGAAATTAAAAAAAGTTTAGAAAATTTAAATTTAAAGAATATGCCTCAAATAATTTGTGAACCTGGAAGAGCTTTGGTTGCAGAAAGTGGATCAACAATTGTAAGAGTTAATTTAAGAAAAAAACAAAAACTTTATATTAATGATGGTACTTACGGCACACTTTTTGATGCTGGAACACCTAATATAGTTTTTCCATCAAAATTAATTAAAGAAAATTCAAGTAAGATTATTTCAAAGAAAATGACTGCTTTTGATTTTTATGGACCAACATGTGACAGTATGGATTATATGAAAGGTCCTTTCCTGCTTCCAAATAATATTAAAGAAAATGACTATATTGAACTCGGTCAACTAGGATCTTATGGTTTAACTTTTAGAACTCAATTTAATGGTTATTATTCTGATGAGATTTATGAGGTTGAGGATAAACCAATAATGTCTATGTATGATAAGAATTCAGACAAAGCTACTCTAGTCGCTTAATGTCAGAAAATAAAAATCTTGGTCACAACAGTAAAAAAGATTTCTTAAAAAAGCCTGTAGAACATATTGATATTACATCATTCGACTCAAGAAAAATTATCTCTTCCATGGAAAAAATGTCTTTTGTCTCAAGAGAAACGGCAAACGCAGCCAATATTTATAATGAAATGTTGAAAGACAAAGAGTGTACAATTTTTTTAACATTAGCAGGTTCAACATCCGCTGCAGGATGTATGAATATTTATAAAGATTTAGTTAAATATAATATGGTTGATGCAATAGTAGCGACTGGCGCTTCAATAATTGATATGGATTTTTTTGAAGCCCTTGGTTTTAAACACTATCAAGGGTCTCAATTCCAAGATGATACTGAATTAAGAAAAAATTATATCGATAGAATTTACGACACGTACATAGATGAAGATGAGTTACAGATTTGTGATAAAAAAATATGTGAAATTGCGGATACCTTAGAACCTAGAAGCTATACATCAAGAGAATTTATTAAAGAGATGGGTAAATATTTAAAAAAAAATTCTATAAAAAAAGACTCTTTGATTGAAACAGCATACGAAAATGATGTTCCAATTTTTTGCCCAGCTTTCACCGACTCCAGTGCTGGATTTGGTTTAGTTATACATCAAGAAAAAAATCCAAAAAAACATATGACTATTGACTCTATAAGAGAATTTAGAGAATTGACTGAAATTAAAATACGCTCGAAAGGGTCAGGTTTATTTATGATTGGTGGTGGTGTTCCAAAAAATTTTATTCAGGACACCGTAATTTGTGCTGAATTATTGGGTAAGGAAGTTGACATGCATAAATATGCTGTACAAATCACAGTTGCTGATTCTAGAGACGGCGCATGTAGTAGTTCAACATTAAAGGAGGCAAGTTCATGGGGTAAAGTTGATGTTACAAAAGAACAAATGGTATTTGCAGAAGCCACTAGTGTACTTCCTCTGATAGCTAGCGACGCTTATCACAGAGGTGAGTGGAAAAATAGGGATAAGAAAAAATTCACAAAAATTTTTGAGTAAAAATTGAAATATTTATCAAATAAAAATGGATTTTTAGGAGTCGACAATAAATTTGATTTCAAAGAAAAGGTTGTTGTGGTTCCATTTGGACTTGAGAAAACTGTTAGTTATGGTGGTGGCACCAGAAACGGACCTGAAGAAATTATAAAGGCTTCTCATCAAGTGGAATTATATGATGAAGAGCTAAATTGTGAACCTTACAAAAAAATTGGGATTAAAACATTAAAGCCCTTTAAGATTCATAGAAATATCAAAAAAGCTCTCGAGAAAATGTCAAATATTAATAAAGAAATTTTAGATAAAAGACTTTTTCCAATCACGTTTGGAGGAGAACATTCAATTACACCCGGATGTATTTATCCATTTGTTAAAAAATACAAAAAAATTTGTCTCTTACATTTCGATGCCCATGCTGATTTAAGAAATAGTTACAATGGTGAAAAGTTCTCTCATGCATCAGCAATAAGAAGATGTTTAGACCATAAAAATATATCATTAATATCTTTTGGGATCAGAAATATATCAGAGAGTGAAATTCCATTTTTAAAAAAGAATAAATCAAGAATAAATATTTTTTGGGCAAAAGATAAATCAAAGTGGGATTTAACAAAATTTAAAAAACTTATAAAAAATAAGACAGTTTATTTAACATTTGATGTCGATGGTTTCGACTCAAGTATCATGCCAGCCACTGGTACTCCTGAACCTGGTGGATTATTATGGGATGAGACACTCAATATAATTAAAATTGCTGCAAAAAATTCAAACATTGTTGGTGCTGACATCAATGAATTAGCACCTATTAAAGGTTTTAATTCATACAACTTTCTTGTTGCAAAGCTCGCTTATAAAATACTGTCTTATAAATTTTTGATTTAAGCTTTAATTGGCTTAAAAGTTTTTAAAAGTAATCTAAATGGTATTAACATGATCAAAGCTACTATTACTTTTACAATCAAATCTCCGAGAGAAAGTGTAACCCATGGCACGCCAGTCCCGTAAAATGATATTGAAAAAAACAAAAATGTATCGATTGTTGAGCCAATCATTGAGGATGTTAATGGTGCAACAAACCATTCTTTTTTTCTTAATCTGTCAAATATTTGGACATCTAATAATTGTGCAGTTAAAAATGCAATTCCAGATCCAATAGCTATACGAATAGATATTAGATCTGCAAAATCAGTAGAAAATAAGACTGTAAAACCAATTCCTAGTACAAAGCCAAAATATACAATTTTTCTTGCAACTCTTTTTCCATAAGATCTATTAGCTAAATCTGTAATCAAAAAAGCGATCGGATAAGAGAAAGCTCCATAGGTTAAGATTTCATTTAATCCATAATAATTAATTGGAAATTGAACAAGATAATTAGAAGATAGGACAACAACACCCATCAAAAATGATAGAAATAAAAACGATTTACTCATTAAGCTGTTTTAGATTGTGCAGTTTTTTTTTGAAATGGAGATTTAATTAATAAGCTTTTTTTTAGTTTTTTTAATCTAGGAGATAAATTTTTATTTTTTACAGATTTTAGAAATTCATCAAAACTACCTTTTTTATCTACTGATCTAACCCCTGCATTACTCACTGTCAATTTTAAGCTTCTTTTTAAAAGTTCACTTGTAAATTTTACTTTTTTTAAATTAGGTAAGAATCTTCTTTTTGTCTTATTGTTAGCGTGACTAACATTATGACCTTTCATTGGATTTTTCCCAGTTAATTCGCATTTTTTTGTCATAATTTGTTCGACTATATAAAGTGAGATATTGATGGCGTCAAGTTTATTAGATTATTCTAATCCTTTTTTCCTACTATTTCATTAAAGTTTTTTACACCATCTTTTAATAGTATTTCCTTTAGTTCTTTTTTAATTAGACCAACAATATTTGGACCTCTAAAAACCATGCCTGTATAAAGTTGTAAATAATCAGCTCCTGCTAAAAATTTTTGATAAGCAGATTTGCCAGAGTCCACACCACCTACGCCTATAATTTTGATTCTGCCTTTTAAAACTTTATAAAATTTTCTGATTAACTCTGAAGACTTTAACTCAATAGGTTTCCCAGATAATCCTCCTTTTTGATGGCTTTGAATATTTTGTAAATTTTCTCTTGTTGTATCAGATGTGTTAGAAATAATAGCAGCTTCTATCTTGTTATCTAAGAGCACTTCAGAAATTTTCATAATTTCTTTATCATTAATATCTGGTGATACTTTTACCGCTATAGGTGTTTTAGAGTTAAGATCTCTCTTCTCTTTTTCTATTAGTTTTAAAAGATCATCTAATTTTTTTTGATCATGAAAGTTTCTTAAATCTTCGGTGTTTGGTGAGGAAATATTAATAGTAATATAATCAGAGACCCCATTAAACATTTTTAAACACTGTATATAGTCATTTGTTCTATCTTCTGAGTCTTTATTAGGTCCAATATTTATTCCAAGTAATCCAGTTGGATTATTTCTTTTAATTCGATCTACAATATTTTTTGAACCTAGATTATTGAAACCAAGTCTATTTATCAGGGCCTCATCTTCTACTAGTCTAAAAACTCTAGGTTTGGGATTTCCGTATTGTTCTAATGGTGTAACAGTTCCTACTTCGACGAAACCAAACCCTAAATTGAACAACGAATTATACACCTCGGCATTCTTATCAAATCCTGCTGCCATACCGATTGGATTTTCTATTTCTTTATTAAATAATTTAGTCTTAAAAAGAGGATTATTTTTTTCGTCATCTAAAATATTTGGAATAAAATTAAATTTTAGTGACTTTATCGCCAAACTATGAGCCGTCTCGGGATCTAATTTAAAAATTAAAGATCTTAAATTTGAAAACATTATTTAATTTTATTTAATATAAGATCTTTTGTTTCTTTCACACCAAAAAAACTTATAAAAAAACCCATCCTTGGTCCATTTTCGTCTCCAAAAACTACTTCGTAAATTAATTTAAACCAATCTCGAAGGTTCTCAGTGTATCCATTTTCTTTACCAGTTGAATATATCATTGTTTGAATATCTTCTGGTTTCATTTTATCGTCACATTTATCTAAAGTTTTTACTAGAGCTTCTAAAGCTTTTTTTTCTTCACCATTAGGTTTTTTATATTTTTTTTTCAATTTTATTACGTCGTTAAAATATTTTATTGCATAGCCTACTAAATTATCAAAGATAGGATTTTCTTTCTCTGAAATGTCTTTTTTATATTTTTTAACAAATTTCCAAAGAAGTTCTTTGCTATCAGCATTACTTGTTTCGACCAAGTTTAATAACATTGAAAACGACATAATCATATTTTCTTTAGGCACCAAACTATTATGAACATGCCATACAGGATTCATAAGTAGCTGTAACTCATTTTGATTTTTTGCTTTCTCAATCAGATCCAAATAATCATCGACAGTTTTTGAAACTATTTCTTTGTAAAGTTTTTTTGCTCTTTTTGGATTTTGATACATATACAGCGACAAACTTTCAGGAGAAGCATACTCTAACCATTGATCAATAGTGATGCCGTTTCCCTTTGATTTTGAAATCTTCTCTCCTTTTTCATCCAAAAATAGTTCATATGCAAACCCTGAGGGATTTGTTTTTCCAATCAATTTGATAATTTTTGTTGAAAGTATTGCGCTCTCTATAAGATCTTTTCCATACATTTCAAAATCAACATCTAGTGCATACCATCTCATAGCCCAATCAACTTTCCACTGTAATTTACAATTTCCATCATAAATGCTTGTTTCCAAATCTTTTCCATTATTATCAAAAACAATAATAGATTTTTCTTTATTAATATTTTTTACAGGTATTTCTAGAACATGACCTGTAACCGGACAAATTGGAAGAAATGGACTGTACGTTTTTTGTCTCTCTTTTCCTAGTGTAGGAAGTATTATATTCATTATACCATCATAATTCTCTAAAATAACTTGGAGAGAAGAGTTAAAAAAACCAGATTTATAAAGTGAGGTTGAACTTTTAAAATTATATTTAAATTTAAAATTGTTTAAAAATTTTTTTAACATTTCATTATTATGCTCACCAAAACTATTAAATTTTTGAAAGGGATCGGGCACATTAGTAAGCGGTTTGTGTAAATTTTTTTCTAATAATTCTTTTTGTGGAACGTTGTCAGGTACTTTTCTAAGACCGTCCATATCATCTGAAAAAGTAATGATTTCAGTTGGTAAATCAGTCAAATGTTTTAGTGCATTTACAATCATTGATGTCCTTGCAACTTCTCCAAAAGTTCCTATATGTGGAAGGCCACTAGGACCATAACCTGTTTGGAGAATTATTTTGCCTTTTTTTTCTATAAAAGATTTTCTTTCTCGAAGCATTTTTTTTGCTTCAACGAAAGGCCATGCACTTGTTTTATCAAAATTCTCTTTTTTAATCATGATTAATTCAAATAAAATCTTAAATTAACGCTTTAACTCATTCTTATAGAGTTGAAATTTATTTACCATAAAATAATGTTCTATCAAAATGTCTAATTATAAAACTGTTTTTTTTACACTTGGAATTCTTCAAATAATTCTTGGAATTTTTATGTTGATCCCAATATTTGTTCAATTTTTTTTTAAAGAAATTGACTCCTCTTTTTTTGGTGCCTCAATTATTACAATTATTTTTGGTACGCTATTTTTTTTATCTAATCTTGATCATGATAAAAAGTTAAATTTACAGCAAGCTTTTTTATTGACCGCGTTATCTTGGCTAAGTATCGCAATTTTTGGCTCACTTCCTTTAATATTTTCTGAAGTCAATTTTTCTTTTACCAATGCATTTTTTGAGAGTATGTCAGGCATTACAACAACTGGTTCAACAATCATTCCAAATTTAGAGGAGATGCCCAAAGCAATTTTGCTTTGGAGAGCAATTCTACAATGGTTGGGTGGTATTGGAATAATTGTTATGGCGATCACTTTGATGCCAATAATGAATGTTGGTGGTATGCAATTATTCAAAATTTCTAACAGTGACTCATCGGAAAAAATTCTTCCTAAATCAAAAGAAATTGCATTGAGATTAATTTATATTTATTCAGTTCTCACTACTCTTTGCGCAATATCATATAAAATTCTTGGGATGAATACTTTTGATAGTATAACCCATTCTATGACAACAATAGCAACTGGGGGGTTTTCAAACTATAACGAGTCCATTGGTTTCTTTAACAGTTTTTCAATAGAAATTTCAGCAATGATTTTTATTATCTTGGGAAGTTTACCTTTTATCGCTTATATCAAATTCCTAAACGGTAATAGAAGAATATTTTTTTCAGATATTCAAATAAGAACTTTTTTGAAAATAATTTTAATAAGTATTCTGATCTTATCAATTTATCTGTTTTTAGACAAATCGTCTGAACTAAACTTCAGAACAGTTTTATTCAATGTAATATCAATTTTAACAGGAACTGGATATGTAAATGCACAATTTGATAACTGGGGTGGATTTCCATTAATTATATTTATAGGTCTAATGTTTATTGGTGGATGTGCTGGCTCAACAACCTGTGGTATAAAGATATTTAGATTTCAAATACTTTATTCATTTGTTTTGAATCAACTTAAAAAAATTATTTATCCTAAGGGAATTTTTGTTCTAAAATATAATCAAAGTCCTGTTGATGATAAATTTACTGCATCAATTATCTCCTTCATTTATATGTACCTGGTTATTTTTTTTGCAATTACAGCATTATTATCTTTGACAGGTCTTGACTTTATTACCTCAATTTCTGGAGCTGCAACATCTATTTCAAATGTAGGACCTGGCCTAGGTTCAACTATTGGGCCAAACGGAAATTTTTCATCCCTACCTGATATCTCTAAGTGGATTTTAAGCTTTGGTATGATTTTGGGTAGATTGGAATTATTTGCAATCCTTGTATTATTTTTACCATCTTTTTGGAGGAACTAAATTTGATAGAAATTAAAAAAAATTCTTTGTCTGAAATGTTCTCGGTTTATTTTGACAAGAGAATGCTCAAAATTTTATTGCTTGGTGCAATATCAGGTTTTCCATGGGTTTTGATTGGAAGTAGTCTAAGTTTATGGTTGAAAGAAGATGGACTAAGTAGATCAACTGTTGGATGGGCTGGATTAATTTTTGCAGTTTACGCATTTAATTATTTATGGGCACCTTTAATAGATAGAATACAAATACCATATTTAACAAAAAAAATAGGTCACAGAAGAGGATGGATTGTTTTGATGCAAATTATCATCTTACTCTCACTTGCTCTTTGGAGTTTACTCGATCCATCTGAAAATTTAGCTTTAGTTGTTTCAGTAGGATTAATAATTGCTATAGCATCATCAACTCAAGATATAACAGTTGATGCTTTAAGAATTGAACAGATTGGTGAAAATGAGGGAAAATCCATGGCTGCTGGAGCTGCAATGGCGGTTGTCGGTTGGTGGACAGGATACAAGTTAGGTGGAGTACTATCATTATTTGCAGCAGATATTCTACAAAACATTGGTTTTGAAAATTATTGGCAACTAACTTTCTTAATTTTGGGGATTTTAGTAATTTTAATGAACATTGGCTTAATGTTCATTGACGAGTCTGGAAATTTAGAGAGACAAAATCAACAAAAAGAAAATGACAAATTAATATCATCTCAATTTAAAAAAGAAAATATATTTACAAAATTGATAACCTGGGTTGCTGGAACAATTAGTGGTCCAATCATTAGTTTTTTTAAAAAAAATGGCTTTTCAATTGCTATAGGAATTTTAGGATTTGTTTTTTTATTTAAAGTGGGGGAGGCATTTCTTGGAAGGATGTCTATAATTTTTTATAAAGAAATAGGTTTTAGTAAGTCAGATATCGCTATTTACTCTAAAACGTTAGGTTGGATCACTACTGTGACGTTTACTCTTTTAGGTGGACTTTTTGTAATAAGATCCGGGGTTTTAAAAGCAATGTTTTTTGCTGGAGTAATGATGGCAAGTACAAACCTTTTATTTAGTGTGTTGGCCTGGAGCGATAAATCAGAATTTTTATTTGCTATTGCAGTTATTTTTGACGATATAGCTGCTGCATTTGCAACAGTAGCTTTTGTAGCCTTTATATCTATGCTCGTAGACAGAGCCTATACAGCAACTCAATATGCGCTTTTAGCATCGATAGGCACCGCTGGTAGAACAACTTTAGCCTCCTCCTCTGGCGCCCTTGTTGATTCGTTAAATGGTGATTGGGGAATATTTTTTATTTTAACTGCGTTAATGGTCATTCCTTCATTAATAATCCTATGGATTATGAAAAATAAACTACAACTAAGTGAAAAATAATTTTTTAAATAAATCTGTAGCTAACGTTTACTTTAAACCATCTTCTAATTCTGAGGTAGTTTCGCAAATTCTATATGGAGAGAAATTTAAGATTTTATTGAAAAGAAAAAAATATTTTAAAATAAAAACTCATTATGACAATTATATTGGATATATAAAAAAAGATAAGTTTTTAGAAAATTTTATACCCTCACATAAAGTTTCAAAGATTAAATCTAGAATTTTCTTTAAAAAAGATAAAAAATTTTTATCTTCAAATCATTATCTATATTATGGATCCGGAGTATGTATAAGAAATGAAAATAAGAAATATATTGAATTTGAAAAAAATAAATGGATCAAAAAAAGTGATATCAAAAATATTGATCATTATGAAAAAAATTATATCAAAGTATTCAAATTCTTTTTAAACACAAAATACTTATGGGGCGGAAAAACCTGTGTTGGTATCGATTGTTCAGCGTTAATTCAAATTTATTTTTATTACAACAGAATATTTTTTCCGAGAGATACAAAAGACCAAATAAGATTTTGTAAAAGAAAAAGAGGTAAAAATCGACTTAAAGGAGATATCTTATTTTGGAAAGGACATGTTGGTATATGTCTTAATAAGTCTAGATTTATCCATGCTTATGGACCAAAAAAAAAGGTGGTAATAATGCCAACAATACAAACGATAAAATTAATTGATAAAACAGCAAATTTAAAAGTTAAAAAAGTAAGTAATATTTGTAATATTTAATCTCTGCCAAAGTCAGGTTTGTTAACATCCTGCTTTAATTTAATAATTTTAGACCTAACTTTTTTTGTCTGAGATAATTTTTTTAAAATCGATTTATTATTTTTGGAATTTATATCTTTTTTAAAAGATTTTAAGTTTTTGATAAATAAATCTATTGCTTTTGTAACATTAACTTTGTTATCAAAAAAAATATCTCTCCACATAATTTCATTTGAAGCAGCTATTCTTGAAAAATCTCTCAACCCACCGGCACTGTATTTAATAAGACCAAATTTGAGTATTTTTTCAAAATCTTGAGCCGATTTAACCAAATTGTAAGCAATTAAATGTGGTAAATGACTTGTGATAGAAAAAACTTTGTCATGTTTTTCAGAGTTCATAATAACAGTTTTTGAACCCATCTTTTTCCAAAAAGAACTTAAAAATTTTAAATTCTTAGAACTTGTTTTTTTGTCCTTAATTAACACACACCATTTATCCTCAAACATATCAGCTTTTCCAAATTCTGGTCCACTCACTTCTGATCCAGCGATAGGGTGACTCCTTATCCAATTTATACCAACCTTCAAAAATTTTTTAATAATTTTTGATGACTCTATTTTTGAAGATCC
Organism: uncultured Pelagibacteraceae bacterium; assembly: GCA_902580895.1. Taxonomy (GTDB): domain Bacteria; phylum Pseudomonadota; class Alphaproteobacteria; order Pelagibacterales; family Pelagibacteraceae; genus Pelagibacter. The sequence continues at coordinate 61,912 of CACHMJ010000003.1, forward strand.
AACATCAGTAATCAGTGTCTTTGGCAAAATATTTTTATTAATTTTGAGAATGAGTTTTTTATATTCACCAGTTGATGTGCAAACAATTACTAGATTTGAATTTACCAAACCATCTTTAAGTGACTTAACAATTGTTCCAGGTAATTTGAGTCTTTTTATTTTAGTGATATTAGATTTTGATTTTTCATAGATAAATATTTTTTTTGCTATTTTTTTTTTTGAAATCTTCCTTACTAAAGAAGAGCCTAATAATCCACAGCCTATTATTAATACATTTCTCATTTTCTAAATATATTTTGTGTTGCTTTAATAAATTTTATATTCTCCTCTTTAGACCCAATCGTTAATCGTAGCATATTTTTTATTTTATAACCTTCTTCAGTAGATCTTAAAATAATTCCCTTTTTTTTTAATTTTTCATAGAAACTATTAGCTCTTAGTTTGCATTTATTAAAATTCAATAATAGAAAGTTAGCAGAAACTTTGTTTGAGCTAATATCATAATTGTTCAAAAATTTTTTCAGTTTTGATGCATAAAAATAATTATGTTTCACTGAACGTGAAATAAATTTTTTATCCTTAAGTGACTCAATTGCTGCCTTTTGGGCTACTTCATTAACATTGAATGGAGGTTTAATAACATTCAAAGCATCAATAATTTTTTTTGAACCATATCCCCAACCAATTCTTAGGGATGATAGTCCATAGATTTTTGAGAATGTCCTTAATATAAAAACATTCTGCTTATTTTTGAATAAATCTAAACCAGATTTATAGTCTTTATTTTGCATGTACTCTGCATAAGCATCATCTACAACAAGCAAGATATTTTTTCTTAATCTTTTTCTTAAATCAATTAATTCAAAATTGTTCAAGTAAGTGCCAGTTGGATTATTTGGATTAGCAAGAAATACCATTTTAGTTTTATTACTTACTTTTTTAATTATTTCAGAAACAGAAACTTTAAAATTTTTTTCTTTGGCAAAAACAACTTTTGCTCCAACTATTTTTGCATATATTCTGTACATTAAAAAACTAAATTGAGGAAGAATTACTTCATCTTTTGGTTTAAGGAAAAGTTGGCATAACATTTGAATAACTTCGTCTGAACCAGCTCCACAAATTACTTTTTCTTTGTCACAACTAAATTTTTTTGAGATCTGACTTCGTAATTTTTTAGACTTTCCATCAGGATATCTGAAAAGACTTAATTTTTTATTTGATATTGCCCTCTTGGCCCTGATACTTACTCCTAGAGCTGATTCATTTGCCGAAAGTTTAATGATTTTGTTAAAACTCTTAATAGTTGATTTGCCAGGTTGATAAGCCTCGATATTAAATCTTTTAAATTTTATAGTTGTCATCTTTTAAATTTTAGCCTCTTTATAAATAAAATAACAATTTTTCATATAGAATTAGTTCAAATATTTTAAAAATTGACATACTAAATAACATCTTGTACAAAATTTATGCGCTGATTTACCTGAATTGCGAGCGCTTTAAAAAAACCGCTAAAAAAGTTTTTTTTCTCACAATTCAATAATTAGCATTAATAATTATGAATATTAGAGAGAATATAAAAACGCTTGTTATTAAAAAACCATTGAAACTTGACTGTGGTAAAACTATTAATAATTTTCCACTCGCATATGAAACCTATGGTTCACTTAATAAAAATAAAGATAATGCAATCCTTGTTTTTCATGCGCTTACTGGTGATCAATTTGTTACGGGTATTAATCCCGTCACAAAAAAAGATGGTTGGTGGTCTTACGCAGTGGGTCCTAACAAATCAATAGATACAAATAAATATTTTGTTATTTGTGCAAATGTAATAGGTGGCTGTATGGGTTCATTTGGTCCAAGCCACAAAAATCCTGATACAAATAAAATTTACGGAACCGATTTTCCTGTAATTACTATTAATGACATGGTCAACGCACAAGTAAACTTATTAGATCATTTTGAGATAAAAAAACTTTTTTCAGTTGTTGGTGGATCGATGGGGGGAATGCAAGTTTTGCAATTTATCAGTAATTATCCAGATAAAGCTAGTACAGTAGTACCAATCGCATGTACCTCTAATCATTCTGCTCAAAATATTGCTTTTAATGAATTGGGTAGACAAGCGATAGCATCAGATCATAACTGGTCAGACGGAAAATATTTATCTAATAATACTCTTCCTAATAAAGGGTTATCAGTAGCGAGAATGGCTGCACATATAACCTATTTGTCTAAAAAAGGTTTACAAGAAAAATTCGGAAGAAAACTTCAAGAAAGAGATGCTCTTAAATTTGGGTTTGATGCAGATTTTCAAATAGAGAGTTATCTAAGATATCAAGGATCGGTTTTTGTAGATCGATTTGATGCTAATAGTTATCTTTATATCACAAGAGCAATGGATTATTTTGATCTAGTCAAACAATTTGATGGTAATTTATCTAATGCATTTAAAAAAACTAAGGCTAAGTTTTTTATAATATCTTTTACCTCAGACTGGCTCTATCCGACCCAGGAAAATAAAGATATAGTTATAGCTCTTAATGCAATTGGTGCTGATGTTGGATTTGTTGAAATAAAATCTGATAAGGGTCATGATTCTTTTTTATTAGATGTTCCAGACTTTTTGAAAACCCTTAAAAATTTTTTAGATAAATCTTACTCAGAGAGATAATAGTGAAGACAGAATATAAAATAATAGTCGATTTAATAGAAGAAAAAACAAGAGTTTTAGATGTTGGTTGTGATGATGGAACATTAATGGAGTCATTAAAAAAAGATAAAAATGTTGATGCGAGAGGAATTGAGATTTCAAAGTATAAAGTTCAAACCTGTATATCAAAAGGACTTACTGTAATTGAAGGAAACGCGGAATTGGATTTAAAACAATTTCCAAATGATTCTTTTGATTATGTTGTTTTAGGTCAAACTTTACAAGCTTTCGTAAATCCTGAGATTGTTATAAAAGAACTTTTAAGAGTTGGAAAAAAAGCAATCATAACAATTCCAAATTTTGGTCATTGGAAAGTAAGATTAAATTTACTTATCAAAGGAACAATGCCGATCACAGAATCATTACCAAATGATTGGTATAACACCCCAAATATTCATATGTGTACGATTAAAGATTTTGTTAAATTTTCAAAAATTATAAACTTTAAAATCTTTAAATCTTTAGCTCTGACAAATAAAAATATATCAAATATTAATAATTCTAATTTATTTTATAAAAATTTATTTGCAGAATTAGGTATATTCTTAATTGAAAAATAAGATGAGAATAGAAATAATTAAGTGTTTACAAGACAATTATAGTTACCTGTTAATCGATGACACTAAAAATATTGGATGTGTTGTTGACCCTGGTGAGGCAGCTCCAATTATAAAATATGTTGAAAGTAATAATATTGAGTTAAAATATATTCTTAATACTCATCATCATTATGATCATGTAGGTGGCAACTTAGAATTAAAGAAAAGATATAATTCTAAAATAGTTGGATTTAAAGAAGATAAAGATCGGATTCCAGAAATTGATGTACTTGTGGAAGATAATCAAAAATGGAAAGGCGAAAATTTTGAGGCGAAAATTTATCACATTCCAGGTCATACGAGTGGGCATATTGCCTTTCATTTTTTTTTGGAAAAAATAATTTTTACTGGGGATACTTTATTTTCTTTAGGATGTGGTAGAATTTTTGAGGGAACTTATGAACAGATGTTCAACTCATTAAAAAAAATAAAAGAACTTCCGAAAGATACTCGGATATATTGCGGCCATGAATATACATTACAAAATTCAAAATTTTGTGAGTCAAACGATCCTGATAATTCAAATTTGAAAAGTAAAATTAAAGAGATTAAAGAAAAAATAAAAAATGGCCATCCTACCATTCCATCAATTTTATCTGATGAAATGGAATGCAATATATTTCTTAAAGCTAAAGATGTTGAAAGTTTTTCAAAATTAAGAGATTTAAAGGATAATTTTTGATTTATAAAACTTGACTATAGGCTTGCTCAGACTATATTGCCTTAACAATATTTAGAGTATTTATATGTCATTCGCAGTAATAAAAACAGGTGGTAAACAATACAAAGTGAAATCTGGAGAGATTTTGAAAATTGAAAAATTATCAGATATTAAAAATAATTCAAAAATAGAATTTAATGAAATTTTAGCATATGGAGATGACAGTAAAATAGAAGTTGGAGCCCCAATGGTAAATGGTGCAAAAGTTGAAGCTGACTTAATTAAAAATAATAAAAATAAGACTGTACTAATTTTTAAAAAAAGAAGAAGACATAACTCAAGAAGAAAAAATGGACACAGACAGGAATATTCTATGATTAGAATTAACAAAATTTTTTCAAAAGATGGTAAAATTCTTTCAGAGGCTGAAAAAGTTTCTAAGGTAACAAAAAAGACAGAAACAAAAAAAGAGGCTAGTAAATAACTAGGAATTAATTATGGCAACAAAAAAAGCAGGCGGATCCTCTAGAAATGGACGTGATAGTGCTGGACGAAGACTTGGTGTCAAAAAGTATGGTGGACAATCTGTTATACCTGGAAATATTATTGTAAGACAAAGGGGTACAAAAATATTTCCTGGAGAAAACGTAGGAATGGGTAAAGATCACTCAATTTTTTCAGTAATAAAAGGTAAAGTAGTTTTCAAAAAAACAAAGTCAGATAGAACTTTTGTTTCAGTAAAACCCAATTAATAGTACAACTTAAACTATTGTTGTATTATGAAATTCTTAGATCAAGTTAAAATTTATGTTAAAGCTGGAAACGGTGGAGATGGTTCTCCAAGTTTCAGAAGAGAAAAATTTATAGAATATGGTGGCCCAGATGGTGGTGATGGTGGAAAAGGAGGTTCAATAATTTTAAAAGCTGAACAGAATTTAAATACTTTGATTGATTTTAGATATCAACAACATCATAAAGCAAAGCGGGGTGAGAACGGTGCAGGACAAAACCGAACAGGTAAGAGTGGTGAAGATTTAATTTTAAAGGTTCCCTTAGGAACGCAAGTTTTTGAAGAGGATAACAAAACATTAATTTACGACTTTACACAAATTAGTGAGGAATTTATCGCTGCTGTTGGTGGTAAAGGTGGATTGGGCAATACAAGATTCAAAAGTTCTACTAATAGGGCTCCAAGAAAATTTACCAAAGGAACTCAAGGAGAAGAGTTTACAATTTGGCTTCAATTGAAAACAATCGCTGATATTGGGATTATAGGATTACCTAATGCAGGTAAGTCAAGTTTATTAGCATCTGTTACTAATGCAAATCCTAAAATTGCAAACTATCAATTTACCACTTTAAATCCAAATTTAGGAGTAGCAAATTATGATACTAAAGAAATTACAATAGCAGATATACCAGGATTAGTAGAAGGGGCTCACAAAGGTACAGGCCTTGGAATTCAGTTTTTAAAACATATTGAGAGATGTAAATCTCTTTTACATTTAATTGACATTACAAGTGAAGATTTAAAAAAAAGCTATCTACAAGTAAAAAATGAGCTTAAAAAATATAGTAACAAACTCACTAAAAAAAAAGAATTAATCGTGTTGAACAAAACAGATCTTATTGATGAAAAAGAAGTTAATCACATAATTAAAGATTTTAAAAAAAATACTAAATCAGAAGTTATTGCAGTATCAACATTCAATAAATCTTCAGTATTAAAAATCAAATCAAAATTATTAAATTATGTATCTTAAAAACTCAAAAAAAATTGTTATCAAGATCGGATCTTCACTTTTATTTAATCAAGATAAAAAAATAAGAAAAAAATGGCTCTCTAGCCTTGCGAAAGATATAAAAAAATTAAGATCGAATAATCAAAAAGTTATAGTTGTTTCTTCAGGCGCAATAGCCCTTGGATGTAAAAAAATGAATTATAATAAAAAAAATCTTAAACTAGATAAAAGTCAAGCAATTGCATCTATAGGACAAATTGAATTGATGAATTTGTTCTTAGAAACGTTTTCAAAATATAATTTAGATATTTCTCAAATTTTACTTACCCTTGACGATACCGAGGAGAGAAGAAGATCAATTAATGCAAAAAGAACTTTTGAAAACTTATTCGATCTTGATTTCATCCCTATTGTTAATGAGAATGATACTATTGCTACATCTGAAATTAAATACGGAGATAATGATAGACTTGCCTCTAGAGTAGCTCAAATTACAAATGCAGATACCCTAATATTACTCTCGGATGTAGATGGTTTATACACAAAAAACCCAAAAAAATTCAAAGATGCTCAGTTAATTAAGAAAGTAATTGATTTAGACAAAGTTATTAAGAGTATAAATATCAAAGGTATGACAGAATTAGGAAGTGGTGGCATGAATACAAAAATCGAAGCTGCTAAAATTTGTAATTTAGCTGGTTGCAATATGGTAATAGCAAATGGGTTAAGTCTTAATCCTATTGATCGTATCCAGAGTGAAAATAACTGCACATGGTTTATTTCTAAAATACCTAAAATGCATGCAAGAAAAAAGTGGATAATCAGCTCGATTTCTCCTAAAGGTGAACTTATAATTGATGATGGGGCGAAAAAAGCTCTTCATAGTGGAAAAAGTTTATTGGCGGCTGGAATTAAAAAAGTGGTTGGTAAATTTAATAAGGGAGATCATATTAAAATCCTAGATAATAAAAAAAAAGAGTTTGCTCGTGGACTTAGCTCTTTTTCATCCAAAGAAATAAATTTAATTATGGGCTGTCACTCGAATGAAATACAAAAAATTTTAGGATACGTGTCAAAATCTGAGGTGGTGCATAAAGATGATATGGTGGAAATCTAATGAGAAAGATATTAATTAATATTGGTGAAAGATCTAAACAAGCTTTTGCTCAGCCAATAAATACTTATAAAAAAAATAAAGTTTTAAGTGATTATCTTAAAATAATAAGAAAAAATAAGCACTTAATTCTTAAAGAAAATAAAAAAGATGTCGATCGGGCTATCAAAATAAAGCTAAGAGATAATTTAATAAACCGACTAATTTTAAATGAAAAAAAAATCTTGAGTATTATTAATTCAATCCAAAAAATAATTAAGTTAAAGGATCCAGTTCATAATGTTATTGAAAGATGGAAAAGACCTAATGGACTTGTATTTTCAAAAATATCAATCCCGATAGGAGTAATAAGTGTAATTTATGAAAGTAGACCAAATGTAACCTCGGATGTAGCATCATTATGTTTTAAATCTGGAAATCCAGTTATTTTGAAAGGTGGTTCTGAGGCCTTTTATTCTAATAAAATTTTATCAAATTTATTCAGAAAAGCTTTGAAGATTAATAAAGTTAATCAAAACTTTGTTCAATTCATCGATATAAAGAATAGAAAAGTGGTAGATTTTTTGCTCACTAAAATGACAAATTCTATTGATGTAATCATACCAAGAGGGGGTAGAAATTTAGTTAAAAAAGTACAAAACATTTCTAAAATTCCAACTATTGGTCACTTAGAAGGTGTTTGTCATTCATATGTAGATAAAGATGCGGATCCCAAGATTGCTACCAAAGTAATAGTAAATGCAAAATTAAGAAATACAGCGATTTGTGGAGCAACTGAAACAATTTTGCTTAATGAGCGTATAATCAAAAAGTTTGGATCTCATATATTAAAGATATTAGAGGAAAAAGGTTGTCAGATTATTGGTGATAATAAAATACGAAAAATTTACAAAGGTAAAATCAAAAAAGCATCAATCAAAGATTGGTCAAAAGAATATTTATCTGCTACCGTTTCTGTAAAATCAGTCAAAAACTTACAAGAAGCTATTTCTCATATTAATAAATATGGAACTATGCATACTGATTGTATTATTACTAAAAACAAAAAAACTGCTAAAAAATTTTTAATGGGAGTTAAAAGTTCAATAGCGATGCACAATACATCTACACAATTTGCAGATGGTGGTGAGTTTGGATTTGGTGGTGAGGTTGGAATTTCAACAAATGTTCTTCCACCAAGAGGCCCTGTAGGACTTGGACAACTAATTTCCTACAAATATCAAGTAACAAGTAATGGTAAAATTAGAAAGTAAATTGGTTACAAAAAGAAATAAAATTGGGATCCTAGGTGGGTCCTTCGATCCTGCACACAAAGGTCACTTAACTATCTCAAAAGAAGCAATTAAAAGATTTAAATTACGAAATGTTATTTGGGCAATAACAAAAAAAAATCCTTTTAAAAAAAAAACGTATGCAAGTTTGGATAATAGAATCAAGTATTGCAAAAAAATTATTGGATCAAGTAAATTGATTAAAGTAAAATTTTATGAAGACACAATTAAATCGAATAAAACTTTTGATTTGATAAAACATATTTCAAAGAACAAAAAAAACAAAATTTATTTTATAATGGGAGCTGATAATTTAATAAAATTTCACAAATGGTATAAATGGAAATTAATTTCACAGAAATGTAAAATAATAGTATTTGATAGGCATGGTTATAAAAAAAAATCATTAAATTCAACTACATATAAAAGATTAAATAGAGAAAATTTGAAATTTATGGAATTTGAAAAGGTCAATATTTCTTCTTCTCAATTGAGAAAAATTTGATATGGTTTAGTTAATTAATGGACAAAATTTCTGACTTAAAAAAAATCATAATCCAAACTTTAGATATCAATAAAGCTTTAGACATTGTTAGCATCGATCTTAAAGATAAAAGTTCGATGGCTGAATACATGATTATTGCAAGTGGTACGTCATCTAGACATATCCAGTCACTTTCTGAACAAGTTTTAGAAAAATTCAAAGACTATGGAATGAAAGATACAAAAATCGAGGGAAAAGATAGTGCTGAGTGGAAACTGGTGGATGGAATAGATCTAATTGTCCACATATTTCATCCAGAAAAAAGAAAATTTTATGAACTAGAAAAAATGTGGTCAGAATTTATTCCAAAAGAAAAGCTTATAATATGAGGAAAATTTTTTTTATTATCAGTATATTTTTCCTAAAGTTTTCAATTTTTAATCCTGTCGTTGCAGCTGAAAATGATGTTTATAAGAAAATAGATTTATTTGGAGAAGTATTAGAAAAAATTAATAAAGAATATGTAGATGAAATAAATCAATCTGAAAGTATGGATGCGGCAATAGATGGTTTGCTTCAATCACTAGATCCTTACTCTGCATATATGTCACCTGAAATTTTTAACGAAATGCAGACTGAAACAAGTGGTGAATTTGGTGGCTTGGGAATAGAAGTAAATATGGAGTCTGGGGTTGTAAAAGTAATTTCCCCTATTGACGATACTCCAGCGTCTAGAGCTGGAATTAAAGCTGGTGACTACATCATTAAGATAGATGATATTCAGGTACAAGGTAAATCTCTAAGTGAGGCTGTAGACTTGATGAGAGGACCTGTAGGTTCATCAATTATTTTAACTGTAAGAAGAATTGGACAAAAAAAGGCTTTAACATTCGAAATTGTAAGAGAAATTATTCAAATTAAATCAGTTAAAGCTGATCTTTTAAAAAATAACGTTGGTTATCTAAGATTAACTTCCTTCAATGAAAATAGTGGTGATCAAATAAGAGAACAAATTAGAGAATTTGAAAAAAATGAAAATATAAATTCATATATACTGGATTTAAGGAATAATCCTGGGGGGTTGTTATCACAAGCTATAAGGATATCAGATTTTTTTTTAGATAATGGGGAGATTGTATCTACTAAAAGTAGAAAAGCATCTGAAAATAGAAAATGGTTTGCCAAAAAAGGAGATTTGATAGGTGGCAAAACTTTGGTTGTATTAATAAATTACGGTTCTGCATCTGCTTCAGAAATAGTTGCTGGAGCACTACAAGATCATAAAAGAGCAATTATTTTAGGCGAAAATAGTTATGGAAAGGGTTCAGTGCAATCAATTATTCCACTAAAGAATAAAGGAGCAATAAGACTCACTGTTGCAAAATATTACCTACCGTCAGGCAAATCAATTTCTGAAGTTGGAGTAAGTCCTGACATTGAGATTGATGAAGATACGGATGAATTTAGGATTAAGACAGACACTGATAATCAACTAAGCTACGCATTAAAACTTTTAAACGGTTAAATGAAAGAGCAATATAAAAATCTACCACTCCGTAGTGGTGTAGGCATTGTTGTTCTTAATCAAGAAGATAAAATTTTCGTTGCAAGAAGAATAGATAATCCAAAAAACTTCTGGCAAATGCCACAAGGAGGTATTGATGAAGGTGAGGATTTTCTTACCGCCGCATACAGGGAGTTAAAGGAAGAGACTAGTATTACAAAAGTAGAGCTAATTAAAGAATTAGATGGTTTTATAACATATGAATTACCAGATCACTTATTGGGTATAATTTGGAAGGGTAAGTATAAAGGACAAAAACAGAAATGGTTTATAATGAAGTTTACTGGAGAGGATAGTGAAATAAATATTAAAACAAAAAAACCTGAATTTCTTGAATGGAAATGGATTGATTTAGAATCCTTAACAAAAGTTGTGGTAGATTTTAAATTACACGTCTATCAAGAAGTTAAAAAAAAATTAGAGTTATTATTAGTTAATCGATCTTAGAACTTCGACTTTTTGATCTGCTAAATATTTAGCCTGATCACTTATCTCAGGTTTGCTTGCTTCAGCTTCAGCTTTTTTGAGTAAATCCTCTTGTTTAGATTTATCTAAATCTGTCACAGAGAATATTGTGCTTGTTAAGATAGATAAATTATTATTTTTAAATTCAATAATTCCATCTTCTACATAATAATTTTCATCACCGGATTTCGAAAATATTTTAATTATCCCAGGTTTTAAAAAAGAAATAATAGATATGTGATCTTTTAAAATCCCCATTTCACCCTCAAACGCAGGTACAACAACCTCTAAAACATCTTCTTTTACTAAAAAAGATTTTTCTGGGTTTACAATTTCAATTTTAAACTCTTCACTCATCAAGCAGCAGCTTCTTGTTCCATTTTTTTAGCTTTCGCAATTGCCTCTTCAATCGTGCCCACCATATAAAATGCTGCTTCAGGTAAATGATCATATTCACCTTTACAAATAGCATCAAAGCCTTTGATGGTTGAATCTAAATCTACTAGTTTTCCTGGTGATCCTGTGAAAACTTCTGCAACAAAAAATGGTTGAGATAAAAATCTCTGAATTTTTCTCGCTCTAGCTACAACCAGCTTATCCTCTTCAGATAATTCATCCATACCCAAAATAGCTATGATATCTTGTAATGATTTGTAAGATTGTAATATTCTTTGCACATCTCTTGCTACTCTATAATGTTCATCACCAACAATCCTAGGGTCTAGAATTCTTGAAGTTGAGTCTAACGGATCAACAGCAGGATATATTCCAATTTCAGCTATTTGTCTTGAAAGCACAGTTGTTGCATCCAAATGAGCAAAAGATGTAGCCGGAGCAGGGTCAGTTAAATCATCTGCAGGTACATAAATTGCTTGTACTGAGGTAATTGATCCTTTGTTAGTAGTGGTAATTCTTTCTTGAAGATTACCCATATCAGTTGCTAATGTTGGTTGATAACCAACTGCGGATGGAATTCTACCCAAAAGTGCCGAAACTTCTGAGCCTGCTTGAGTAAATCTAAAAATATTATCAACAAAGAAAAGTACATCTTGTCCCTCTTGATCTCTAAAATATTCTGCTACAGTCAATCCAGTAAGTGCTACTCTGGCTCTAGCGCCTGGGGGTTCATTCATTTGTCCATAAACTAATGCTGCTTTAGATCCTGGTCCATCCTGTTTGATAACACCAGACTCAATCATTTCATGATAAAGATCGTTTCCTTCCCTTGTTCTTTCTCCTACACCTGCAAAAACTGAAAAGCCACCATGTGCTTTTGCAACGTTATTGATTAACTCCATAATCAAAACAGTTTTTCCAACACCAGCACCGCCGAACAAACCAATTTTTCCTCCTTTTGCATAAGGAGCAAGCAAATCAATTACTTTAATACCAGTAACAAGTATTTCAGTTTCAGTCGATTGATCATTGAATTCAGGTGCACCTCTATGAATTGGCCAGCTTTCTTTAGTTTTTACTTCTCCTCTTTCGTCTATTGGCTCTCCAATCACATTAATAATTCTTCCAAGAGTTTCAGGTCCTACTGGAACTTGTATGGGAGCATTGGTATTAATTACCTCATCACCTCTTTTTAAACCTTCAGTAGCATCCATTGCAATAGTTCTAACTGTAGTTTCACCCAAGTGTTGCGCTACTTCTAAAACTAATCTGTTGTTTCCATTTTTACATTCCAATGCTGTTAAAATTTCTGGAAGTTCTCCATCAAATTTAACATCTACTACTGCTCCAATAACCTGTGTAATTATTCCTTTGCTCATAATTATAAACTTTCTGCTCCTGATATGATTTCTATTAGTTCTTTTGTAATTGCTGCCTGACGACTTCTATTATATTCGATAGTAAGTTTGTCAACCATTTCACCTGCGTTACGGGTAGCATTGTCCATTGCACTCATTCTGGACCCTTGTTCGCTAGCTGAATTCTCCAACATTGCCTTAAATATTTGTGTTGAAATATTTTTTGGTAGTAAATTGCTTAAAATTTCATCTTCATCTGGCTCAAATTCATAACTTTCATCTGAATTATTATGATCCTCTTCATTGTTTAAGGGTATAATCTGTTGAGCTTGAGGTAATTGAGTGATTACATTTTTAAATTGATTATAAAAAATAGTACATATATCAAACTCACCAGCCTCGAATTTTTCAATTATGATCCTTCCAACTTTATCTGCATCAAAATAATTTGCATTTTTAGATTCTTTAAAAGATATATTTTCAATAATTTTATCTCCATAAACTCTTTTTAGTTGGTCATTTCCCTTTGACCCTACAGTAATAATCTTTAATTGTTTACCCTCGTTTAAAATTTTTGAAAAATAACTTTTCGCTTTTTTAATGATGTTAGAGTTAAAACCACCACACAGACCTCTGTCTGATGTCATTACTACACATAAGTGAACTTTATTTTCACCTGTACCAGATAATAATTTTGGGGCATTTTCCTTATCAGATATACCATTAGATAAGTTTAAAATAATATTATTCATTTTTTCTGAATAAGGTCTTCCTCTCTCGGCACTTTCTTGAGCTCTTCTTAATTTTGCTGCTGCAACCATTTTCATAGCTTTCGTGATTTTTTGTGTAGACTTTACACTAGCTATCCTTTTTTTGAGATCATCTAGACTTGCCATATTATATTAAGATTTAAAGGTTCCTTTCAGCTGAGTAATTACTTCTACCAATAGCTTTTCTTTATCTTCATCAAGTTTTCCAGTGCTTTGAATTGCTTCAATTATTTCAGGTTTATCTGATTTACATTTATTAATAATTTTGCTTTCAAACTCCGATACATCTTTTAAATCGATATCATCGAGATAACCTTTAACACCGCAGAAAACTGATATTACTTGCTCAGCAACAGTCAATGGTGAGTATTGTTTTTGTTTTAGAAGCTCAGTTAGTTTTGAGCCCCTATTTAAAAGTTGTTGTGTAGATGCATCCAAATCAGATCCAAATTGAGCAAATGCTGCCATTTCTCTGTATTGTGCTAATTCTAGTTTCATCGATCCCGAAACTTTTTTCATAGCTTTTGTTTGAGCTGATGATCCGACTCTAGATACTGATAATCCAACGTTAATTGCTGGTCTTATACCTTGGTTAAATAATTCTGTTTCTAAGAATATTTGACCATCAGTAATTGAAATTACATTAGTAGGAATAAATGCAGAAACATCTCCCCCTTGTGTTTCAATAATTGGAAGTGCTGTTAATGAACCACCACCGTGTTCATCGCTTAATTTTGCAGCTCTTTCAAGTAATCTACTATGTAGATAAAATACATCTCCCGGATAAGCCTCACGGCCTGGAGGTCTTCTCAATAATAGAGACATTTGTCTGTACGCAACAGCTTGTTTAGATAAATCATCATAGATAATAAGTGCATGCATTCCATTATCTCTAAAATATTCACCCATAGCACATCCTGTATATGGTGCTAAAAATTGTAATGGAGCAGAGTCTGATGCTGTAGCTGCAACAATAGTTGTGTACTCCATTGCTCCTGCTTCTTCTAAAGTTTTTTGAATTTGTCTTACCGTTGATCTTTTTTGCCCAACCGCAACATAAATACAATATAATTTTTGCTTTTCATCACCAGATTCATTTATTTTTTTTTGATTAATAATTGCATCCACAGCAACTGCAGTTTTACCTGTTTGTCTGTCACCAATAATTAATTCCCTTTGACCTCTTCCAATTGGAACCAAACTATCGATTGATTTTAATCCAGTTTGCATTGGTTCATTGACTGATTGACGAGGAATAATTCCTGGTGCTTTTACTTCTACTCTAGTTTTTTTAATATTTTTATCAAATGGACCTTTTCCATCAATAGGATTACCTAAGCCGTCTACAACTCTTCCTAACAATTCCTTTCCAACAGGAGTATCAACAATGTTACCCGTACGTTTTACTACATCACCCTCTTTTACATTTCTATCATCACCAAAAATTACAACACCAACATTTTCACTTTCTAAGTTAAGAGCCATCCCTTTTGATCCATCTGCAAATTCCACCATTTCACCAGCTTGCACATTATCCAAACCATAAATTCTTGCGATACCATCTCCAACTGATAATACCTGCCCTACTTCTGCAACTTCGGCTTTTTCACCAAAATTTTTGATTTGTTCTTTTAATATTTTTGTAACTTCTGAAGGATTTATTTCCATTTATGCCTCTATCATTCTATTTTCGATTTGCTGTAATTTATTTTTAATTGAGGAATCAACCATAGTACTTCCAACTTGGACTACCAGGCCTCCTATTAAACTTTCATCGTGTTTATAGTTTAATTTTATTTTAGAGCTAAAATTCATTGATAACTCATTTGTAATCTTTTTAATTTCATCACTTGATAATTTTTTTGCTGATTTCAATTCAGCCATAAGTTCACCTCTTTTTTTGGAACAAATTTCAATAAAACTTTTTAGAATTCGCTCTATAAAAAAGAAACGTCTCTTTTGAATTAAGAAATTTAAAAAATTTTTAAATAAATTTTCAAATTTATTAATATCAGCTATTTTGTTTATCACTTTTGAGAGATCCTCTTGGCTAGTAGTAGGATCTTTAATCAAATTAAAAAAATCTTTACTTTGATTAATTAGATTTAATACAGATAAAGATTGTTCTTCTATCTGGCTCAATAAATTATTTTCTTCTGAAAGCTCAAAAAGTGCGAGAGAATACCTTTCAGCTGATGAAATTGAAAATCCTGTATCTTTGCTCAACTTGTTTCCTATATAATGTTGAAGATTATTAAAAATTCAGGCTTTAATTAACATATGACCCTTGTGTCTTCAAGTGACTGATATGTCAAAAATACCTCTTTTTATTGGTTAATTGAAGTTTATTGGATCAACATCAACTGAAAGTTTTATTCCCTTAAAAAATTTATATTTTGGAATAATTTTAGCTAAAGATCTCTGCATTTTCATCGATTTTGATCCTCTTATCAAAAGTCTTATCCTAAATTTTTTTTTTATTCTAAATATTGGTGCATTCACAGGGCCCAAAATTTTTCCGTTAATTTTGTTTTCAATAAAATTCTTAAAGTTAAAAGCTTCTTTTTCTAATTTTTTTTCATTTTCTCCTGTGAGGATTAATGAAATAAATCTTTGATAAGGGGGAAGTTTATTTTTTTTTCTTATTTCTAACTCTCTTTCTAAAAAAATATCTGGATTTTCATTTGTTATTTCGGAGATCATTTTAGAGTTATTTTCGTAGGTTTGAAAATAAACTGTTGCTGGTTTTCCAGTTCTTCCAGCTCTTCCTGAAAGCTGATGATAAAGTTGTAAATTCTTTTCAGCCCCTCTTAGATCGTGACCATGAGATGAAAGATCAATATCTACAACAACAATACAATTCAAGTGAGGAAAATGAAAACCTTTTGATATTAATTGAGTTCCTACCAAAATTTGAATTTCATTATTAATTATTTTTCTAATTTTTTCTTTTGAGTCCTTTTTATTCATTGTATCACTTGAGAAAATATCAATTTTTTTACCAGGAAACTTTCTTTTAACCTCTTCAGAAATTCTTTCAACACCTGGTCCGCTAAAGATAAATTCACAATTATCACCTTTCTTACAATTTCTTTTTAACTCTGATTTGAAACCACAATAATGACATATCAAATTATTTTTATTCTTATGATAAACTAAATTTATTGTACAATTCGGACATGTGAAGCTTGAAAAACATTTGTTACATAATGCGTTAGGTGAAAAACCTCTTCTATTCAAAAAAAACAAAACTTGATCTTTTTTTTCAAGGTGTAAATTAACTTTTTCAATTATCTTCGCTGATAACCATGATTGCTTCTCAAGTTTTGTATTGTTTAAATTAATAATTTCATAATTAGGTAGTGCAGCATTTCTATACCTTTCACTTAGTCTAGAGACTTCATATTTTCCCTTTTTAATATTTTCAAAAGTTTCTATGGAAGGAACTGCTGTGATCAAGTTGACAGGAATGTTTTCAAATGATGCTCTTGAAATTGCCATATCTCGTGCATTATATGTAACACCTTCATCTTGTTTGAAAGATTGATCATGTTCCTCATCAACAATTATTATTCCTAATTTTTTAAACGGTAAAAATAAAGAAGATCTTGCACCAATGACAACTTTAATTTCACCACAGGAAATGCCACTCCAAATTATTTCTTTTTTCTTTTTTGAGATACCAGAGTGCCAAATCGCTGGATTAAATCCGAAATATTCTGAAAATTTTTGCTCAAACTGACTGGTCAAACCTATTTCTGGTAAAAGAATTAATGATTGAAAACCCTTCTCTATTAAAGATTTTAACGCCTCAAAATAAACTAAAGTCTTACCTGATCCTGTTGTTCCTTGTAAAACATGAACTCTAAATTTTTGATTTGAATAACTCATTTTTTCTAATGATTTGATTTGATTGATAGATAGTTTAAAGGAATTTTTTTTTATTTTATTATTATACGGTTCATAAATTTTTTTTTCCATTTTCTCTATTGCATTACTGCTCAATAAAACTAGTTTTAACGCCATTCCTTTTGGTATTAAATTATACTCAGCAAACCAATTTAAAAAATTTATTGTGTCTTCCTTTAGTGGAGCTACGTCTAATTTTTTTTGAATACTTTTTATTTTAAATTTTTTATTGTCGTTTTTTTCAAATTCATCCCATACTACACCCGTTATTTTAGATTTTCCAAAAGGGACTAGAACAAATTCACCTAGCTTAAGATTAATTTCACTTTCATAAGTAAAAGGATGATTAAAAATATTAGGTAGTAGAATCGGGTATTTCATATTTTTATAATATGAAAAAAAATTAAGAGTGTATTGCTCTTTTATCTACTGATAACGCAGCTTCTTTGACAGCTTCAGAAAAAGTTGGGTGAGCATGACAAGTTCTTGCTATATCCTCGGCACTTGCACCAAATTCCATTGCAACACCGATTTCAGCAATTAATTCTCCAGCATGAGGGCCAATTATATGTGCGCCTAAAACTTTATCTGTCTCCGCATCTGCAAGAATTTTCACAAAACCTTCTGCATCATCTATAGCTTTAGCTCTAGAGTTGGCCATGAATGAAAATTTACCAACCTTATAACTTTTATTTAATTCTTTTAACTGCTCCTCTGTTTTCCCAATTGAGGCAACCTCTGGTGAGGTATAAACCACACCTGGTATTGTATCATAGTTTACATGACCTGATTGACCTACAATATTTTCTGCAACTGCTATACCCTCATCTTCAGCCTTATGTGCAAGCATGGGTCCAACAATCACATCACCAATTGCATAAATATTTTCAATATTTGTTTTAAATTTCTTATCAGTTTTTATTCTATTTTTTTCATCTAAACTCACCCCGGCATTTTTTAAATTTAAACCATCTGTATTAGGCTTTCTGCCAACTGAAATTAAAACTACATCACATTCAAAATTATTTTTATTTCCATTTTTATCAATTGTTGAAACCACTGCACCTGAATTATTTTTTTGAATTGTTTCAACTTTATTTTGCATATTAAACTTCATTCCTTGTTTTTTAAGAATTTTCATAAACTCAGATGAAATTTCTTTATCCATACCAGGTGTTATATGATCCAAAAACTCAACAACTTCTACTTTTGCGCCAAGTCTTGACCACACTGATCCCATCTCCAAGCCGATATAACCTCCACCAACAACAACCATTTTATTGGGCACTTTTTCTAATTTTAAAGCTCCAGTTGATGAAACTATTATTTTTTCATCTATTTCGATGCCCGGTAGAGATACTGGTACAGATCCTGTGGCTATAACTGTTTTTTCAGTTTGAATTATTGTTTCTTTTTTTTGATCATCTTTTATTAAGATTTCATTTTTTGATTTAAAACTTCCATGGCCTTTAAAGTAGGTAACTTTGTTTTTTTTTAGAAGAAATTCTACACCTTTTGTAAGAACAGTGACTGCTTTGTCCTTGCTCTTCATCATTTTATCAAGATTTAGTTTTACTTCTCCTATTTCAATACCTTTATTTGCCAAACCTTTAACTTTATGAAATTCCTCAGATAGATTAAGTAAACTTTTTGAGGGGATACAACCAATATTTAGGCATGTGCCACCAAGAGATCCTCTGGACTCTATACATGCAGTTTTTAACCCTAGTTGGGCAAGTCTAATTGCACAAACATAACCTCCTGGGCCACCTCCTATAACCACTGCTTGAAATTTTTCCGACATCCTAAATATCCAAAAATAACCTTCTAGGGTCCTCAAGACTTTCTTTGATCATTTTAAGAAAGGATACAGACTCTTTACCATCAATAATTCTATGATCATAAGATAAAGCTAAATACATTACTGGTCTTATCTTGATTTCACCATCCACTACAATAGGTCTATCAATTATATTGTGCATCCCTAATACTCCAGATTGAGGTAAGTTTAGAATTGGAGTTGAAAGCATTGACCCATAAACTCCACCATTGCTAATAGTAAAAGTACCTCCTTGGAGATCTTCAATTACAAGTTTTCCGTCTTTTGCTTTTTCAGAAATTTGTTTAATATTTTTTTCAATATCTGCAAATGATAGTTCGTCTGCATTTTTTAAAACCGGAACTACAAGACCTTTATCTGTTCCAACTGCAAAACTTATATTATAATAATTTTTGTAAACAATTGTATCTCCATCTATTTCAGCATTAACAGCTGGAAAATTTTTTAAAGCCACTATACAAGCCTTAACAAAAAAAGACATGAAGCCAAGCTTGATACCATATCGACTTTGGAAATCCTCCTGGTTTTCTTTTCTCATATTCATTATATTTGTCATGTCCACTTCATTAAAAGTAGTAAGTAACGCTGCATTTTGCTGTGCTTGCTTCAGTCTTTTGGCTATTGTTTGCCTTAACCTAGTCATTTTAATACGCTCTTCTTGACCATATTTAATCTTTCTCTCTGAAGGCGGAGGATTAACTCCCATCAGACTTATCAAATCGCCTTTTAGTATTCGTCCATCTTTCCCGGATCCTTTTACTGATTTAACGTCAATATTGTTTTCCTCTACCATTTTTCTTACAGCTGGGGATAATGTTTGACTTTCCTCAGTAGAATTTTCCTCTATGTGACTGTTTTTTATTTCCTCTGTTAAAACCAGTGGTTCTTCATTTAAATCGTTACTATTATTATCTTCTTCAAATATACCTAATTCCGCTTGTTCTTTAATTGGATCTAACTTGATTACATTATCTTTTTCTTTAATCTCCTCTTTTTTTTGTAAATTTGAGGGCTGGATTTTCTTAATTTCATCTGGTTTTTTAATTACCCCTTCAATTTCATTTACTAATCCTAAAATTTCTCCCACTTTAACAGTTGATCCATCTTGAGAATTAATTTCAACTAATTTCCCTGTAACAGGAGACGGTACTTCCAAATTAACTTTGTCAGTCTCTAATTCTACAATAGGCTCATCTGCGTCTACTGTTTCTCCTTTATTTTTTAACCATTTAGAAACTGTAGCCTCTGTAATACTTTCACCTAAAACTGGAACTAATATTTTTTCACTCATTTTAAATTATTCAAAAACTTTCTTAATAATTTCCTGTTGTTGTGAAATATGTCTTTTTGCATAACCAGTAGCTGGTGACGCATCTGGACTTCTTCCAATATAAGAAATCTTTTTATTATTAGCCTTTATATTATCTAATGTCCATTGGATATAATCTCTAGCAGAAAACCAAGCGCCCATATTCTTTGGCTCTTCCTGACACCAATAAAATTTAGCATTTTTAGCATAAGGTTTTAGCTCTTTTGCAAGCGCCTTTGCTGGAAAAGGATAAAGTTGTTCAATTCTATAAAATATGAGATCATCTCTTTTAAATTTTTCTCTAGCCTCAAGCAAATCAAAATAAATTTTTCCTGAACATAAAATTACTTTTTTAATTTTTTCCTTTTTTTTCAGTTTAATAAAACCTTTTACCTTTGGATCAATTGCGTGATCCCACAAGACTCTATGAAATGTATTTTTTTTACTAAAATCACTTAAACTTGAAATACAATGTTTATGTCTAAGTAAAGATTTGGGAGTCATTATAATTAGAGGTTTTCTGAAATCTCTATGCATTTGTCTTCTTAGAGCATGAAAATAGTTTGCAGGTGTTGTGCAATTCATTACCTGCATATTGTCATTTGAACATAATTGTAAAAATCTCTCTAGTCTTGCAGAAGAATGTTCGGGACCTTGACCTTCATAGCCGTGAGGTAATAACATAACTAATCCAGAGGCTCTTGACCATTTTCTTTCTCCTGAAGCAATAAATTGATCTATGACTACTTGAGCACCATTAGCAAAATCACCAAATTGAGCTTCCCAAATCGTAAGCGTGTTAGGTTCGACTAAACTGTAGCCATATTCAAAGCCTAAAACAGCTAATTCAGATAAGAAACTATCTACAATTTCAAAATTCTTTTGATTTTTGGATATTTTGTTTAATGGAACATATCGAGAATTATCTATTTGATTTCTTAATACTGAATGTCTTTGACTAAATGTACCTCTTCCTGAGTCCTGACCAACCAATCTTACTGGATACCCTTCCTCTAACAAAGATCCAAACGCCAAAGCTTCAGCTGTAGACCAGTCAATTTTTTCCTCATTATTAATGTTTAATTTTCTATTTTCTAAGACCTTAGCAATTGTTTTATGAATGTTAATTTCTTTGGGTATTGTATTTATTTTTTCAGAAATATTTTTTAATTTTTTAACATCATAACCCGTAACGCCTCTTTTATCTTTTCCTCTCGCTGGTTTATATCTTGACCATGTACCCTCAAACCATTCAATTTTAGGCTTATAATTCTTTGCATTCTTATATTGATCATCAAGTAATTCCTTAAATTCTTTTATAGATGTTCTAAAATAATCATCTGTAATTGATCCTTCATTTATTAATTTTTCACCATAAACTTTGATAGGTGAAGGGTGTGAACGAATTTTTTTATACATTAGTGGTTGAGTAAAAGACGGTTCATCCCCCTCATTATGACCAAATCTTCGATAACAAATTAAGTCTATAACAACATCTCTATTAAATTTTAATCTAAAGTCAGTTGCTATTCTTGCGGCATAAACAACTGCTTCAGGATCATCACCGTTAACATGGATGATTGGTGCTTCAACCATTTTGGCAATATCAGAAGGGTAAGGTGATGATCTTGCAAATCTTGGACTTGTAGTGAATCCTATTTGGTTGTTCACTATAATATGAATAGTTCCACCTGTATTATGTCCTGGAAGACCAGACATTGCAAAACATTCTGCTACAACTCCTTGGCCTGCAAAGGCCGCATCTCCATGAATTAAAATTGGTATAACTTTATTTCTCTCTTTATCCTTATGGAAATATTGTTTAGCCCTTGTTTGTCCTAAAACTACAGGGTTTACTGCTTCAAGATGAGATGGATTATCTGTCAAACTTACATGCACTTGATTTCCATCAAATTCCCTGTTTGATGAAGCACCTAAATGATATTTGACATCTCCGGTATCATCTTCTGATTTTGAACTAATCTCTCCAGCAAATTCATTGAAAATTCTTTTATAAGATTTTTGTAAGACATTGGCTAAAACGTTCAATCTTCCTCTATGGGACATTCCTATTTTAACTTCTTTTACTTTTGATTGACCACCAATTTTAATTATTTGCTCAAGAGCGGGGATTAAACTTTCGCCTCCATCTAAACCAAATCTTTTTGTGCCAACGTATTTTGTGTGTAAAAATTTTTCAAAACCTTCAGCTTGAATTAATTTCTTAAGAATTGCCTCTTTTCCATTCTGCGTAAATTTGAAATCATCTGCCTTTTCAACTCTATCTCTAAACCATTTTCTTTCGGTTGGATTCGAGATATGCATATATTCAAAACCTAAGGATCCACAATATTTTTCTCTTAAAAATTTTAAAATTTCAGAAATACTAGAATATTGCCTATTAATGACTCCATCTAAAAAAATTTTATCATTATATTCCCCTTTCTTAAATCCGTATGACTCAGGATGGAGTTCTTCTAAATAATCAGCCTTTAAAAGACCTAGAGGGTCTAATTTAGCAATCAAATGACCTCTCTGTCTGTATGATCTAATCATAGCAACAGCTTTTATAGAATTTGCATTAGATTGTTTTGAAACTAATTCACCTTGATTTTCGTTACCATTATTCAAATTTTGTAATTTTTTGATTGATACTTTTTTTGATGGACTCCAGGATGGACCATTAATTTCATTTACAATTATGTCTGCCTCATCACCAATCTGATTAAAATAAATTTTCCAGCTATCAGGCAATGATGGATCATTATTAACGAATTTAAGATACATCTCCTCAATAAAAGCACTATTAGATTTACTTAAGAAAGCAGTCTTTTCAAATTCAAGATTTTTAGAAGATGACATCGCTATTAGTTAATATAGACCTAGAAAGAAATTTTTCAATTAGACAATTTATTTAATAATGTTTTTCCAATCTTTGATGGAGAGTTTGCCATAGTTATCCCACAATCCTCCATTTTTTTAATCTTTTCCTTCGCGCCACCTTTACCACCTGAAATTATAGCTCCTGCATGACCCATTCTACGTCC
Organism: uncultured Pelagibacteraceae bacterium; assembly: GCA_902580895.1. Taxonomy (GTDB): domain Bacteria; phylum Pseudomonadota; class Alphaproteobacteria; order Pelagibacterales; family Pelagibacteraceae; genus Pelagibacter. The sequence goes on from CACHMJ010000003.1 coordinate 85,157, forward strand.
TGGTGGGGCAGTAACGCCTGCTATAAATCCAACAATTGGTTTTTTTATTTTATGATTTTTAATGAAATCTGCAGCCTCTTCCTCAGCTGTCCCTCCAATTTCACCAATCATTAAAATTGATTGAGTATCTTTGTCTTTTAAAAATAGATCTAGACAATCTATAAAATTTGTACCATTGATAGGATCACCTCCAATTCCAATACAAGTTGATTGTCCTAATCCATTTTCTGTAGTCTGAGCTACTGCTTCATAAGTTAAAGTTCCTGATCTTGAAACTATTCCAACTGTTCCTTTTTTATGAATACTGCCAGGCATTATGCCAATTTTACATTCATCAGGAGTTATGACACCTGGACAGTTGGGGCCAATCAGTCTACTTTTTGAATTATTCAATCTCTGTTTAACTTTTAACATGTCCTGAATAGGAATCCCTTCAGTTATACATACGATTAGTTCTATAGATGCATCTATTGCTTCAATAATTGCTGAGGCTGCAAATTTAGCTGGGACGTATATCATAGTTGCATTAGCTCCCTCGGATTCTCTTGCCTCTTTCACTGTATTAAAAACTGGAAGGCCCAAATGTTTTTGGCCACCTTTTTTTGGTGTCACTCCACCCACTAAATTTGTTCCATATTTGATTGCTTGCTCAGAGTGAAATGTTCCATGGGAACCTGTAAATCCTTGACAGATTAATCTAGTATTTTTATTGACTAAAACTGACATTTACTTAATTGCCTCAACAATTTTTTTGGCTGCATCATCTAAATTTTCAGCAGATATTAATTCTAAACCTGAATTATCTAATATTTCTTTACCTTCTTTAAAATTTGTGCCAGCTAGTCTAACTACCAAAGGAACATTGATTTTCATTTCTTTTGCAGCATCTACAACGCCTTGGGCTAGAACATCACATCGCATTATGCCACCAAAAATATTGATTAATATACCTTTTACATTTTTATCTGACAAAATTATTTTGAAAGCCGCTGAGACCTTTTCTTTTGATGCTCCCCCGCCAACATCTAAAAAATTTGCTGGCTCTTCTCCATATAATTTTATTATATCCATAGTGGCCATTGCTAAACCAGCTCCGTTGACCATGCATCCAATGCTGCCATCTAATTTGATATAAGCTAGGTCATGTTTACTAGCTTCAATTTCAGTAGGATCCTCCTCATTTAAATCTCTAAGTTCTAAAATTTCAGGATGTCTGAACAAAGCATTACTATCAAAATTTACCTTTGCATCTAAACAAATAATTTTCTTTTCTTTTGTGAGTATTAAAGGGTTTATTTCAACCATATTTGCGTCAGTTTCAACAAACATCTTATAGATTGATTTAATTAAAGATATTGCCTCGTTTTTTGGATTGTCCTCTAATTTAAATATTTGAATAATCTTTTCACACTCCTCATTTGAAATTTCATCTTTTAATTCTACTTTAGTTGTCAAAATTTTGTCAGGTGATTTGCTTGCTACATCCTCAATGTCCATTCCACCTTGATCACTAGAAATAAAAGCAATTTTTGAAGAAGCTCTATCTACCAAACATGATAAATAAAATTCTTTCTCAATATCTGATGAAACTTCAACATATAATCTTTTAACTTCTCTTCCTTCAGGTCCTGTCTGATGAGTTATTAATTTTTTTCCTAAAAGCTCTTTAGCTGATTTCTCAAGTTCTTCGAGATTATTTAGAATTTTAACACCTCCTGCTTTCCCTCTTCCACCTGCATGAATTTGGGCTTTTAAAACATATTTTTCTGTTATTAATGACTTACATTTCTTTAAAAGTTCCTCAACCGTTAAACCAAATACACCTTCTGGTACAATTGCTCCAAATTTTTTTAAGATTTGTTTTGCCTGATGCTCGTGTATATTCATTATTTATTTAAATCTGGATCTATTTTAGACGCTGCTTCCCAGAGTTTTTTTACTGCATCAATTGAATGGAGAAATTCGGATTTTTCGTTCTCATCCAGGTTTATTTCCTCTATTTTTTCAACACCATTCTTTCCCACAATAATTGGAACCCCGGCATATATATCATTGATACCATATTCACCTTTCAAATATGCAGCACATGGGAGCAATTTTTTTTCATCTTTAAGATAAGCTTTGGCCATCTCAACTCCTGAAGCTGCGGGGGCATAAAAAGCCGAACCTTTTTCAAGAAACTTCACAATTTCAGCTCCACCATCTCTAGTTCTCTGATTTATTTCTTCTAATCTTTTTTGAGAAATTTTTCCTTCTTTAACTAAATCTAATAATGGTTTTCCTGAAACTTTAGTAAATCGCGGAAGAGGTACCATTGTATCACCATGACCACCCATCACCATTGCCTCTATTTCTTTAACTGGGACGCCAAACTCTTCAGATAAAAATAACTTAAATCTAGAGCTATCTAATATACCTGCCATCCCAACTACTTTATTTGGAGAAAGTCCTGAGAATTTTTGAAAAGCCATTACCATTACATCTAATGGATTTGTTATACAAATTACAAATGCATTAGGCGCATTTTCTTTAATTCCTTCTGCAACTTGCTTTATAATTTTTAAGTTTATGCCAAGTAAATCATCTCTGCTCATACCAGGTTTTCTTGGTACTCCAGCTGTAATTATAATAACATCTGAGCCCTTTATGTCTTTGTAATCATCAGTCCCTGAAAATTTAACACCAAAACCATCTACAGATGATGATTGTGCAATATCTAACGCTTTTCCTTTTGCAATACCACTTGCAACATCAAATAAAACAACCTCATTTACTAATTCTTTTATTCCAATTAAGTGAGCTAAAGTCCCACCTATTTGACCTGCACCAATTAAAGATATTTTACTCATTGTTTATTATTTCATTGTTGGCATCACAAATTCAGCATTAGATCTAATTCCTGAGGGCCATCTTGAGGTAATCGTTTTTAATTTAGTATAAAATTTTATCCCTTCCATCCCATGCATTGCACTATCTCCAAACAAAGATCTTTTCCAACCACCAAAACTATGAAAAGCCATCGGCACAGGTATTGGCACATTTATACCAACCATTCCAACCTGAATCTTGCTTGCAAAAGTTCTTCCAGCATCTCCGTCTCTTGTATAAATACTTACACCATTTCCATATTCATGATCGTTTATTAATTTAGAAGCTTCCTCAAAAGTTTTAACCCTTACAACAGATAAAACTGGGCCAAATATTTCTTCTTTATAAATCCTCATATCTTTTGTCACGTTATCAAATAAACAGCCACCAATGTAAAAGCCATTTTCATATCCTTGTAATTTTAAATTTCTTCCATCGACAACTAATTTCGCACCCTCTTTTACGCCCAAATCAACATAACTTTTTACTTTTTCTAAATGTTCTTTAGTAACTAGAGGGCCCATTTCTGAGTTTTTGTCCATTCCTGGTCCAACTTTTAAAGCCTCTGCTTTTTTTGATAATCTTGACACTAGTTCATCTCCAATATCACCAACAGCTACAGCCACTGACTGAGCCATACATCTTTCTCCAGCGGAGCCATAAGCTGCACCCATTAAGCCATTCACAGCACCATCTAAATCACAGTCTGGCATTACTACTAAATGATTTTTAGCTCCTCCTAATGCCTGAACTCTTTTTTCATTTTTTGCTGAATTTTCATAAATATATTTAGCTATAGGAGTTGAACCAACAAAACTAACTGCTTTAATATCTTTGTTATTTAAAATTGCATCTACTGCTTCTTTGTCTCCATTTACCACATTAAATACACCGTCTGGAAGACCAGCTTCTTTCAATAATTCTGCTAATCTTATTGCACAAGATGGGTCTTTTTCTGATGGCTTTAATATAAATGTATTTCCGCATGCAATAGCAATTGGAAACATCCACATCGGAACCATAGCTGGAAAATTAAATGGTGTTATTCCTGCAACAACACCTAGTGGTTGACGCATTGACCAGCTGTCAACATCTGTCCCTACATTTTCTGAAAATTCTCCTTTAAGTAAATGTGGAATTCCGCAAGCGAATTCTACAACTTCTAATCCTCGTGTTAATGAGCCTTTTGCATCCTCATAAACTTTTCCGTGTTCAGAAACAATTAATTGTGTCAATTCATCAGAATTTTTTTCAATTAACTCTTTAAATTTAAACATTATTCTTGCTCTTTGAAGTGAAGGTTTTAATGACCATGTCTCAAAAGCTTTTTTTGCAATTACTACTGCTTGGTCTAAGTCACTAGAGGAGGCAAGTCTTACTTCCTTTTCCTGTTCGCCAGTAGCGGGATTAAAAACTTTTCCTTTTTTTTCTAAACTTCCAGGGATTATCTTTCCACCTACAAAATGTTCAATTAATTTCATGAATAGGATCTTTTAGATTAAAAATTCTTATTAGTCTATTGTTTAAATATTGGCTGTTGCTAACATTTTTTTTATTTCAGCGATCGCCTTTGCAGGGTTTAAACCTTTGGGGCATGCACTAGTACAGTTAAGAATAGTATGACAACGATATAATTTTAATTCATCAGCTACTTTTTTTAATCTGGCCTGTCTTTCCTCATCTCTACTGTCAATGATCCATCTATAAGCTTGTAATAAAACTGCTGGTCCTAAGTACTTATCTCCATTCCACCAATAACTTGGGCAAGAAGTAGAACAACATGCACACATAATACATTCATAAGCACCATCAAGCTTAGCTCTATCTTCTTTTGACTGAATTAACTCAGCTGACTCAGATTTTGAACTTGATTTTAACCAAGGTTCAATAGATTTATATTGCTTGTATAATCCATCTAAATCTCCGATTAGGTCTTTTTTAACTTTTAAGTGTGGCAACGGATAAATATCAATATCTCCATCAATATTTTCATGAGGAGTTGTGCAAGCAAGACCATTTTTACCACCCATGTTCATTGCACACGATCCACATACACCGTGAGCACATGACCGTCTGTAAGCAAGGGTGGGGTCTATTTCATTTTTAATTTTATTTAAAATATCCAATACTTTGGATGGACAGTTATCCATATCAACTTCATAAGTGTCGATTCTTGGACCTTCTCCTGAAGATGGATCCCATCTATATACATTAACTTTTCTTAAATTTTTTGAGCCGGTTTTGTCCTTAAAATATTTACCTTTTTTTGTTTTGGAATTCTCAGGTAAACTGATTTGCACCATTAATATACTCTCTCCTGAGGTGGAAAATACTGTACTTCATTGGTTAATGTAGACTTATGAACATCTCTATAACTTATTTTTGATTTTTTTCCATCACACCATGCTAATGTATGTTGCATAAACTTCTCATCATCTCTTTTTGGATAATCTTCTCTAGCATGAGCTCCTCTACTTTCTTTCCTATTATAAGCTGAGTCAACTGTCACAACAGCTTGTCTAATTAAATTATCAAATTCTAAAGTTTCTACTAGGTCAGTATTAAATATTAATGATTTATCTTTGACCGATAAAGAGTCTAATCCATCAAATGTTTGTCGTATTTCATCAACACCCTCTTTAAGTGTTTTCTCTGTTCTAAAAACTGCACATTTTGATTGCATTGTTTTTTGCATGGACAGTCTTAGTTCAGCAGTACCAATATCTCCATTGGAGTTTCTAATCTTGTCAAAACGATCTAAACATTTTTGAGTTTCTGACTCATTGATCTCCTCATGAGGTGTACCAGGTTTAACTAGTTCGGCAGCTCTTTTTGCAGCTGCTCTTCCAAAAACAACAAGATCAATTAAAGAGTTAGACCCCAATCTATTTGCTCCATGAACTGAAACACAAGCTGCTTCTCCTATTGCCATAAGTCCTGGAACAGTTTTTTCAGAACCATTTACAGTCAAAACTTCTGCCTTATAATTAGTTGGAATACCACCCATGTTATAATGAACTGTGGGTACAACTGGAATTGGTTCCTTAGTAACATCTACATTAGCGAACAATCTTGCTGCATCTGTTATACCTGGCAATCTACTTTCTATAATTTCTTTATCTAGATGACTTAAGTTCAAATGAACATGATCTTGATCTTTTCCAACTCCTCTTCCTTCATTAATTTCAATTGACATTGACCTACTCACAACGTCACGTGATGCTAAATCCTTAGCTTTAGGCGCGTATCTTTCCATAAATCTCTCACCTTTAGAATTTGTAAGGTAACCTCCTTCACCTCTCGCACCTTCTGTTATTAAAGTGCCGTGTCCATAAATTCCAGTTGGATGAAATTGTACAAACTCCATATCTTGTAATGGAAGACCTGCTCTTAGCACCATCGCATTTCCATCACCAGTACATGTATGAGCAGATGTTGCAGAATAGTAAACTTTTCCGTAGCCACCTGTGGCTATAATAACAATATGAGATCTAAATCGATGAATAGTTCCATCATTTAAATTCCATGCTATCAATCCTTTACATTCCCCATCTTTCATTAAAAGATCGAGAGCAAAATACTCAATAAAAAACTCTGTCTTATGTTTTAAAGCTTGACCATATAGAGTGTGCAAAATTGCGTGTCCTGTTCGATCAGCTGCAGCACATGTTCTTTGGACTATTCCATTTCCATAATTTTTGGTCATACCACCAAAAGGTCTTTGATAAATTTTGCCATCCTCTGTTCTGCTAAACGGGACACCATATTTTTCTAATTCAATAACAGCCTTAGGAGCTTCTTTGCAAAGATACTCAATGCTATCCTGGTCTCCTAACCAATCTGCTCCTTTTACAGTGTCATACATATGCCAACGCCAATCGTCTTCGCCCATGTTTCCAAGGGCGGCTGAAATTCCACCTTGCGCAGCAGAAGTATGACTTCTTGTTGGAAATACTTTTGAAATACACGCAGTTTTTAATCCTGCTTCACTTAAACCAACAGCTGCTCTTAAGCCGGAACCACCAGCACCTAGGACTACTACGTCATATTCATGATCTACTATTTTATATGAACTCATAAATTAGAGATTAATATAATTGTAATTAGAGGAATTACTACTGCTGATGCATATAAAAGCTTATTTGCGACACTTTTGATTTTATCATTTTTAATATAATCCTCAAAAACCTCACTTATACTCAAAGCTGAAAAAAAATAGGCATTTGTTATAAAAATGCTAAACAAAAATTTAGATAAAGGCTTTGTAAAAAATTCTATTAAATTAAAGTATTCTTTATCATAAATCATTGTGAAATTTAAAATAAACCATGTCATCAATGGCACTAGCAAAACTCCACTTATCTTTAAAAAAATCCATTTTTTAGTCGCGCTAATCATACTAAATAAAATTTTTCCCTAATGTAAAAAAAATCATCGTCAAAATTATTGATCCAAATATTACTATTAAACCCGTAATTTTAGTTATCTTAAGTTCAAAACCATAACCTAGATCCATTATCAAGTGTCGGATTTCACTTAATATTTGAAATGAAAAAGACCATGTGACTCCCAAAATTATAAATTTTCCAAATAATGATTTTAAAAATAAATTAATACCTTCATAATTATTTTCACCAAGAAGAAGTAAGCAAGACCAAATGCAAATAAAAGTAATTCCAATAATATTTATTATTCCTGTAATTCTGTGAGTAATGGAAACCAAAGAAGAAATATGCCATCTATAAATTTGAATATGCGGCGATAAAGGAGTTTTATTTTCCATAAAAATTATTTTTAATTAATGTTTCAGCTATTTCAACTGCATTCAATGCAGCGCCTCTTAAAAGATTATCAGATACAATCCACAAATTTAATCCATTTTTTATTGTTTTATCTTCTCTAATCCTTGAAATAAAAGTTTCATCTTTTCCTTCTGCCTCTAATGGCGTCGAGTAACCTCCATCAATTCTTTCATCAATTACTTTGCAACCGTCAAAACTACTCAATGCTTTTTTTATTTGTTCTAACGAAAAACTTTTCTCAAATTGAATATTTACCGATTCTGAGTGAGAAACAGATATTGGTAATCTAACACATGTTGCTGTTAGATCGATTTTGTCATCTAAGATTTTTTTAGTCTCGTTTCTCATTTTTAACTCTTCTTTCGTGTAGCCATCTTCTGAAAAAACATCGATATGTGGGATAGCATTAAAAGCAATTGGTTTTGTAAAATTTTCAGATTTAATATCTTTACCATCTAAAGCTAATTTAGTTTGTTTAATCAATTCATCCATTGATGCTTTACCAGCACCAGAAACAGATTGGTATGTTGAAACAACTATTCTTTTAATTACAAATAAATCATGTAACGGCTTTAATGCGATTACTAATTGTGCTGTTGAACAATTAGGATTTGCAATAATATTTTTTTTAACATTTTTTAAAGCATCTGAATTTACCTGCGGGACTATTAAAGGAACATCCGGATCCATTCTGAAAAAACTTGAATTATCAATTACTAAACAATGCTTGGCTGCTTTTTCTGCAAATTTTTCAGAAATTTTACCACCTGCTGCAAAAAAAGCGATTTTAACTCTGGAAAAATCAAAATTTTCTAATTCACTCACCACAATATCTTTACCTTGAAAATGAATTTTTTTTCCAGCGCTTTTAGACGAAGCAACTAAGTAAAGATTTCCTAAACTAAGTCCTTTTTTTTCGAGAACTTCCAGAGTTTTTCTTCCAACATTACCTGTTGCTCCTACTATTGCTATATTCATGATGTAGGGTTTATACTAGATGAAAGGTAAATCGCAAACTTTTACAGCTATTAAATTTCCATCAATTTCCACTAATCCTGTAGCAGATGCTTTACAATGTGGCTCATTTATCATTGCAATACCTATAGACTTTTTAAAATGAGGTGAATAACAGGCAGATCTTAAATCCCCAATTAAATTTCCTTTTTCATCTTTGATATTAAGAGATTTAGTTAAATTAATTTTGCTAATATCAATCTGAACACCCATCAATTTTCTTTTGATCCCGTCTTTTTGAATCTTTTTCAATTTTTCCTTACCTAAGAAATCTATATCTGTATCTAGATTTACATACTTTTCAAAACCACATTCAAATGGATTATCATTATTGTCAAAATCGTTTCCATAAGAAAGTAAACCACTTTCTATTCTTTCAATTAAATTTGGACATCCAGCTTTTACATTAAATTCTTTTCCTAATACAAAGAGTTGATCATATAAATCTAATCCAGATTTAGTATTTTCAACATAGATCTCAAAACCTCCTTGTTTTGACCAACCAGATCTAGCAATTAAATGTTTTACACCCTCAAAATCATAATAATCAAATCCAAAAAATTTTAACTCTTTTATCTCCTTACCAAAAATTTTTTCCATCAAATCAAAAGATTTGGGTCCTTGAATTGCTAAAATATCAACATTAGGCTCGAAAATTTTTACATTGAATTTATTTCCTGATGCTAATCCTTTTGCAAAAAAAATAACATCGGAGTCAGCAATTGAGATCCACCATCTATCTTCAGCTAGCTTTAAAATAACTGGATCATTTACTAAATTTCCGCTTTCATCAATTATTGGGCAATAATAACATCTGCCAATTTTGGAATTGGATAAATCTCTACAGGTCATAAGTTGAACAAGTTTCGCTGCATCATTGCCTGAAATTTCAACCTGTCTTTCTGCTGATACATCCCATACTTGAACATTCTTTTTTAAATGATCACAGGATTCTTCTAAAGATCCAAATGCTGCTGGTAACAGCATATGATTATAAACTGTGTAGGCAGTCACACCTTGATTTTCAATTCTTGAAGTATACGGAGTACTTCTCACTCTTCTTGATTTAGCTATTGGATAACTTTTCATTTATTTAAGAATTCTAAAATCTTTTCTCTCATTTCGAATGCTTTTTCAATCATTATCATATGGCCACATCCTTTGATCACGTGAGTAGTTGAATTTTTAATCAAATTAGAGAATTTTTTTCCTGCTTCTAAATTAACCATTTTATCTAATTCTCCAAATATAAGCATCGAAGGTAGATCAATTACTTTTGCAGCCTCAGCGCCATTTGAATAATTGTTACATGCATTTAAATCAACAGCCAAAATTTCACTTATATCTCTAGGTGATTGAATAATTTTTTCTACTGGGTTACCACCAATAAACTTTTTTGAACCTTCATATCCCCATTTCATCATTAATTTAACAGCGTCTGGGTGTCCACTTTGAGCTAATTCAATTAGATCTGGGTGTACCGGCATTTTATTTGAACCTCCAACAAAAACTAATTTTTTGAGTCTCTCTTTATATCTTGAAGAATATTCGAGTATTTCTAAACATCCTTGAGAATGACCAACTAAAATTAAGTTTTTTAATTTTAATTTATCAAATACTTTTTCCATCCAATCAGCAATTTTTTCAATACTATCTAAACAAGGACCATCTGAATTTCCATGTCCAGGTAAATCTATAGATAATACATTATAATTTTTTGATGAAAAAAATTGTTCAGCTAGGGACCAAACAATGTGTGAGAGACCACTTCCATGTAAAAATACTATCGTATCTTTATTTATATCTATACCCTGACCAGAGTCGGATGCATGAATGTTTTTGTTTTCTAGTTGGAATATCAATTATTTTCCTAAAATTTTTTTCTTAACTCAAATTTTTGAATTTTACCTGTTGAGGTCTTTGGTAATTCACAAAAAACAACTTGTTTCGGCACTTTAAAACCAGCAAGGGTTTCTTTACAAAAACTTATTAATTCTTTTTCTGTAACCGGTTTATCTTGGACCATCTCAATAAATGCACATGGAACTTCACCCCATTTTTCATCTGGTTTTGCTACTACTGCTGCAATAGAAACTGATGGATGCTTTGCTAAAGTGTTTTCAATTTCGATTGAAGAAATATTTTCACCTCCAGAAATAATGATATCTTTGGATCTGTCTTGAATTTTAACATATCCATCTGGATGCATGACCGCCAAATCTCCAGAATGAAACCATCCACCACCCATAGCTTTATCTGTAGCATCTTTATCTTTGAAATAGCCCTTCATAACGACATTTCCTTTAATCATAATTTCACCAATCGTCTTTCCATCTTTTGGTACTTCTTTCATTGACTCAGGGTCCATAACTGTAATTCCCTCTGTATTAGGGTATCTAACTCCTTGCCTTGCCTTTATCTCATTCTGCTTTTCTTCATCAAATTCATTCCAAGAGTCGTTCCAAGCACATTGAGTAACATGACCATAGGTTTCTGTTAATCCATAGACGTGCATTACTTCAAATCCAAGTTCTTTCATTTTTTTAAATATGATGCTTGGCGGCGGTGCTCCAGCAGTCAATACATAAACTTTTTGTTTTAGCTTTTTTCTGTCAGATACAGGAGCTGCTGTAATCATATTGAGCACTATTGGCGCCCCTCCAAAATGAGTGACATCATATTTATCAATTAATTCAAAAATTTTCTTAACATCAATATTTCTTAAGCAAATAGTTCTTCCATTTAACATGGGAACAGTCCACGGATAACCCCAACCATTACAATGAAACATGGGCACAATAGTCAAAAAATTTAATCTGTTTGGCATATTCCATGCAACTGCACTTCCAGTTGACATCAAATATGATCCTCTATGGTGGTAAACCACTCCCTTAGGGTTTCCAGTAGTTCCTGAAGTATAACTAAGTGATAATGCTTGCCATTCATCTTCTGGCATTTCCCAATTATAATTTTCATCACCAGTATTTAAAAAACTTTCATATTCTAAATCTCCAATTTTCTCACACTTAGATTGGTCTGCAAATTTATCGTTGATATCAATTATTATTATTTTTCTTTTTAAAGTATTTAGGGCCTTTTTTACCTCAACATGAAGTTGCCTATCAACAACTAAAACTTTTGCCTCACTATGTTCTAAAATATACGCAATTGTCTTAGCATCTAATCTAATATTAATAGTATTTAGAACTGCACCTGTCATTGGAACTGAATAATGTCCCTCAAAAATTTCAGGGGTATTAAAAGCTAAAAACGAGACAGTATCACCCTTACTAACTCCAATTTTATTAAGTGCGCTAGCAAATTTTACAGTTCGTTTATAAACTTGACTCCAAGTATATTTTCTATCTTCATAAATAACTGCTTCATAATTGGGATAAATTTCATAAGCTCTTTTTAAAAAAGTCAGAGGTGTTAATGGAACATAATTTGCATCATTTTTATCAAGATTAGTTTCGTAATGGCTCATTTAATTGAACTTGAAATTCATAATATTTGAACTTCCAGAAATTGCAGACTTATAGTGATGTTCAGCTCTAGGTAATACTTTGTCAAAATAAAATCTAGCAGTGTCTATTTTATCATTATAAAAATTTTTATTTTCTTCATAATCTTTAAAACTCACCTCTAGAACCTTAATCCATGCATATGCAATAGATACATAACCTAAAGTTTTAAGGTAGTCATTAGCCCCTGCGCTAACATCATCTTTTTCTGTCTTTGCTTTATCTGTCATCCAATCACTGAATTTTTTAAGAGTGTCTAAATTTTTATTAAATTCTGATAAAAATGGTTTAATTTTTTCATTGTCAGTTTTACACTCTGACTTAACATGATCTAAAAATTTATTAATTATATTACCATTTTTATTTGATAATTTTCTGAAAACTAGATCTGAAGCTTGGACCGAATTGGTACCTTCATAGATAGGTGTAATTCTATTATCTCTATATAATTGTTCTATTCCTTGATCTTTAGTGTATCCATATCCACCATGAATTTGCATAGCATCACTTGTTATTTCCATTGCTAAATCTGTGAATAATGATTTTACCACAGGAGTCATGAGGGAAACATAATCTGAGGCTTCCTGACGGGTTTTTTCATCTGGATGATTTAAACTTACTTCAGTTTGCTGTGATAGCCAAAAACATAAAGCTCTTTCACCTTCAATAATTGATTTCATATTAAGTAGGGTTCTTCTAATGTCAGCGTGTTCAATTATAAAATCTGCACCATTTTTTGAACTAGAATTATTTGATTTTCCTTGTTTTCTCTCTTTTGCATAAGTAAGTGAATTTTGATAGGCGATTTCTGAAATACCTAAACCTTGTATACCAACAACTATTCTTTCAAGATTCATCATGGTGAACATTGCACTTAATCCTTTTTCTTTAGCACCTATCATGTATCCAGTAGCATCATCAAAATTTAATACACAAGTTGCTGATCCCTTTATTCCCATCTTAGTCTCTATAGATCCTGTAGATATCCCATTTCTTGGTCCAACTGTTCCATCGTCTTTAACCACAAATTTTGGAACTAAAAATAAACTTATTCCTTTTGTGCCTGCTGGAGAGTCATCAGCTCTTGCCAAAACTAGATGAATAATATTCTCGGTTAAATCATGATCACCAGATGTAATAAATATTTTTTGACCACTTATTTTATAAGTTCCGTCAGTTTGTTTCTTAGCTTTTGTTCTTAGTAAACCCAAGTCGGTACCACATACTGGCTCAGTTAAACACATAGTACCGCTCCATTTTCCCTCAACTATTTTAGGTAAATATTTATTTTTTATATCGTCTGTAGCATGATGATTAATACAATTATATGCACCTATACTTAATTCGCTATATAATTTAAAAGACAAACTTGCTGAGGAAAGCATTTCATCAAAAAATGCACTTACAGTTTTTGGCATACCTTGACCCCCATATTTTGGATCACAAGATAATGAAGTCCATCCGTCCTCGATATATTTTTTGTAAGCTTCTTTATAACCTGGAGGGGTTCTTACTACTCCATTTTCTAAAACTGCAGGATTTTCGTCACCAGCTTTAGCTAATGGTAAAATTAAATTTTGATTAATCTTTGCTGCCTCCTGCAAAATATCTTTTACTAAATCAGTTGTTACCTCTTTATATTTCTCTAACTCATTATATTTTTGATTATTTCTAAGTTTCTCGAATAGAAACATCATATCATCAACAGGAGCGGTATAGCTTGGCATATTATGACTTTAAGATAATTAATTAATTATTGCAATTTTGAAATGATCGCATCACCCATTTGAGAAGTAGAAACCTCTTTCATTTTATCAGACATTATATCTTTTGTTCTTAATCCATCATTAAGAGCCTCTTGCACAGCCTTTTCTAGGGCCTCTGCCTCTTTATCTAAATCTAAAGAATATCTTAGTGCCATAGCAAAACTCAAAATTGAGGCGATAGGATTAGCAACTCCTTTTCCAGCAATGTCTGGAGCTGAACCATGAATAGGTTCATACATAGCTCTCATTTCGCCATCCTTATTTTTTGCACCTAGTGATGCAGAAGGTAGTAATCCAAGAGAACCTGTTAACATAGAAGCCTCATCTGATAACATGTCACCAAATAAATTATCAGTTAAGATTACATCAAATTGTTTTGGGTTTCTTACTAATTGCATCGCACAATTATCAGCTAACATGTGACTTAACTCAACATCCTTATAATCTTTATCATGTAATGATTGCACTTCTTCTTTCCAAAGTTGACCCGCTTCCATTACATTAGATTTTTCACAAGATATGACTCTATTTGATCTTTTTTTAGCTAAGTCAAAAGCAACTCTAGCAACTCTAATAATTTCACTACTAGTATAAGTATGAGTGTTTACTCCTTTTCTTTCTCCATTTTCTATTGGTTTAATTCCTCTTGGTTCACCAAAATATACTCCACCAGTTAATTCTCTAACTATTAAAATATCTAAACCTGATACAATTTCTGGTTTTAAAGTTGAAGCATTTACCAATTGTTCAAAGCATATTGCTGGCCTTAAATTAGCAAAAAGTTTTAGTTCTTTTCTAAGTTTTAGAAGGGCTCTCTCAGGTTTTTTTGAAAATTCTACACCATCCCATTTTGGTCCACCAACCGCACCTAACATTATTACAGCGCTCTCTAATGCTTTATAAAAAACTTCATCAGTAAGAGGTGTTCCATGCTTATCAAAAGAAATTCCTCCAACTAAATCCTCATCAATTTCAAAATCTAAAGATTTTTTATCATTAAACCAATTGATTACTTTTTTAACCTCTGCAATAACTTCAGGACCTATTCCATCACCTGGTAACAATAACACTCTTCTTTTTTTTACTTTAATCATTAAACACCCAGGGCTTTTTGACTTTTAAATCTTTTTCAAAAATTTCAATTTTATCAGATTTTTTTAATGAAAGAGCTATATCGTCTAATCCTTCTAACAAACACTTTTTTTTAAACGAGTCTACTTTAAATTTTAATTCATTATTTCCAAAAATAACTTTTTCTTCCTTAAGATCTATAAAAATTTCTTCTTTTCTTTTTGCATACTCTGATAGCTCTTTAATTTTATCATCATCTAAAATTATTGGTAAAATTCCATTTTTAAAACAGTTGTTATAAAAGATATCTGCAAAACTTGAACTTATAACACACGTGATACCGAAGTCTAATAATGCCCATGGAGCATGTTCTCTTGAAGAACCACAACCAAAATTTTTTCCAGCAATTAGAATTTTTGAGTTATTGTAAGGATCTGTGTTTAAAACAAAATCATTTATTTCTTTACCTTGATCGTCATATCTCATCTCAAAAAATAAATTTTTGCCCAGTCCAGTTCTTTTAATTGTTTTTAAAAATTGTTTTGGAATAATCATATCTGTATCGATATTAACTATTGGCAAATACGCTGGTATACTCTTCAAAGTGTTAAATTTTTGCATGTTAATTTTGATATTTCCTTACATCATCAAGGTTTCCAGATATTGCTGCCGCTGCTGCCATGCCTGGGCTTACTAAATGGGTTCTTCCACCTCTACCTTGCCTACCTTCAAAATTTCTATTTGATGTAGAGGCACATCTTTCTTCTGGTTTTAATTTATCTGCATTCATAGCTAAACACATAGAACAACCTGGCTCTCTCCATTCAAATCCTGACTTTACAAAAATTTTATCTAATCCTTCTTGTTCTGCTTGTTCTTTAACTAGCCCTGATCCTGGAACAACCATTGCTTGAACATGAGAGGCAATTTTTTTATCTTTTAAAATTTTTGCAGCCTCTCTTAAATCTTCAATTCTCCCATTAGTACAGCTCCCAATGAAAACTTTATCAATTTTAATATCTTTAGCTGCCATATCTGGTTTCAAGCCCATATAATTTAAGGCTCGTTCCAAAGAATTTTTTCTATCCTCATCTTTCTCATTTTTTGGATTTGGTACTCTTTCGTCTATCGTAATAACATCCTGGGGTGAAGTTCCCCAAGTTATCATTGGCGAAATTTCATTAGCAGTTAGGTTTACTTCTTTGTCAAACTTTGCACCTTCATCAGTATTTAAATTTTTCCAATTATTTAGTGCTTTATCCCAATCATCTCCTTTGGGAGACATTGGTCTACCTTCTAAATATTTAAATATTTTTTCATCAGGAGCAATTAATCCTGCCCTTGCGCCACCTTCAATTGTCATATTACAAATTGTCATTCTATTCTCAACGCTAAGCGATTTAATTAGATCACCTGCATATTCTATTACACATCCTGTTCCTCCAGCAGTTCCAATTTTTCCAATTATCTGAAGAATTACATCTTTTGATGTAACACCTAATGGAAGTGTGCCGTTGACATTTATTCTAAAATTCTTTGCTTTTTTTTGAACTAATGTTTGAGTTGCTAAAACATGTTCTACTTCTGAAGTTCCAATACCAAAAGCTAATGCGCCAAATGCTCCATGTGTTGCTGTATGACTATCGCCGCAGACAATAACTGTACCTGGTTGAGTAAAGCCCTGTTCAGGCCCTGTGACATGAACAATTCCTTGTCTCTTATCGCTCATTCCAAAAAGTTTAATACCAAACTCTTTACAATTAGCCTCTAAAGTTTCAACTTGAATTTTAGATTCATGGTCTGAAATACCTTTTGACCTATCCGTTGTCGGAACATTATGATCTGCAACAGCTAATGTTAATTTTGGGTGTCTTACTTTACGTTTAGAATTTCTTAATCCCTCAAAGGCTTGTGGACTAGTGACTTCGTGAACTAAATGTCTGTCAACAAACAATAAAGCAGTTCCATCTTCTTGCTGATGAACTAAATGCTCGTTCCAAATTTTATCGTAAAGAGTATTGGGCATTGAGAAAAAAATTATTTTTTTTCCTGTAAATTTTCAAGTTTTTTTTCAGTTTTAGTTTCAGCTTTGGGTGCCTCTTTCTTCATCTCTGTTTTTGGGGCTTCTTCTTTTTTAGGCTCTACAGTTGGGGTAGCCTCTTTAGCCTCTTTTGGAGATTCTGGTGCACTTTCTTTTTCAGCTGGCGCTAGATTTTCTTCAGTAACAGTCTCAGGCTTGACGTCAATATCAATACCAATTTTTTTTCTTATTTTTTCAGCGATCCTCGCAGATTTTCCAGTTCTATCTCTTAAATAATACAGTTTAGCTCTTCTTACTTTTCCTGAACGAATTACCTTGATTGAGTCAATAACAGTTCCATACAGTGGGAAAGTTCTTTCAACACCTTCTCCAAAAGATATTTTTCTAACAGTAAAAGATGAGTTTATGTCTCTACTTTTTTTAGCTATACAAACACCTTCGAAATATTGAATTCTCTCTTTTTTTCCCTCTGTAATTCTGACGCCAACTTTAACAACATCACCAGGAAAGAAGTCAGGGATCTTTTTTTCTGACAAAATTTTTTTAACTTTATTTTGGTTTATTTCTTCTATTGTTTTCATTTTAATATTTAACAAATTAATTCTTCTTATATTTATGCCACAAATCTGGTCTTCGGTCGCGTGTTATAGCCTCAGATTGAGATAAACGCCAGTCTTTAATTTTAGCATGATCACCAGATAATAACACATCTGGAACTGATTTTTCCTCCCAAATCTGGGGTTTGGTATATTGTGGATACTCCAAAAGACCATTTTCAAAAGTTTCTTCTGAAGCTGATTTATCATTCCCTAAGACTCCAGGTAAAAGTCTCAATACACTATCAAGCACTACCAGCGCAGCAGTTTCTCCGCCTGACAATACATAGTCTCCTACACTAATCTCTTCAATATTTCTTGTAGATAATACTCTTTCATCAACACCTTCGAAATGACCACAAATTAATGAGAAGGATTTTTCTAATGATAGATCTTGTGCAAGTTTTTGATTAAATACTTTGCCTTTCGGTGAAAGATACAAAATCCTATCTCCTTTATTTATGTTTTGATCGATAGAATTTGCTAAAACATCAGGTTTTAATAACATTCCTGTTCCACCACCATAAGGACTATCATCAACTGTTTTATGTTTGTCTGTAGCTGCATCTCTTATATTTATCACATTCAAACTCCACAATTTTTTAGACATCGCTTTTCCATAAAGACCTTTTCCTAAAGGCCCAGGAAAAATATCTGGATAAAGTGT